>NZ_QGKR01000173.1 GCF_003172955.1 Micromonospora acroterricola
CTCGGGGGGTGGTCGGGCCTGGGGTGGCATCATCCTGCCTCCCGACGGCCCGGGGCGGGACGGCCGACCGGGCGGAGCGTCACCGCCCTGCCCGGTTTGTCCTTCGGCGGGCAGTGATCCTGCCCATCCCCCGGCCGTGCCACGGCCATCGTGTTGTGTGCGACCGTTGTCTAATACAGGATCAGCAGGGCACTCGGAAGGAGCCCGACATCACCAGCGATCTCCCGCGTCTCGCGGCGGTGACCCGGCCGCACCGGGGAGCCGGCCTGGCCGGTTCCCCCGTCGTGCCGTACCCGCACGGCGGCCTGGCGCGGCACGCCAACCTGCCGCCCGGCGAGCGGTTGCGGGTGTTGCTGGTGGAGGACGACGAAGGCGATGCCTTCCTGGTCGGCGAGCTGCTCGCCGAGACGAACTCGATGATCGAGCTGCTGGTCGCCACCAGCCTCAGCGAGGCGCGCCAGCGGATGACCGACGTCGACTGCGTCCTGCTCGACCTCGGCCTGCCGGACGCGCAGGGGCTCGACGGGCTGCGCCAGGTGCTGGAGATGTCCAGCGGTGCCGCGGTCTGTGTGCTGACCGGCCGCTCGGACGAGCACCTGGGCATCGTGGCGGTCGCCGAGGGCGCGCAGGACTACCTGGTCAAGGGGCAGGTGGACGGGGTGCTGCTGACCCGGGCCCTGCGCTACGCGGTGGAGCGCAAGCGCGCCGACGTGAACGCCCGTCGGCTGCGCGAGGTCGAGCTGCGTCAGGCCGAGTCGGCTCGACTCGAACGCGGCCTGCTGCCCCAGCCGCTGATGTCGACCGACCAGGTGGCGGTGCACACCTTCTACCGGCCGGGCCGGCACGCCGCGCTGATCGGCGGGGACTTCTTCGACGTGGTGCAGACCCGCCCGGACCGCCTCGACCTGATCGTCGGGGACGTCTGCGGTCACGGCGTGGACGAGGCCGCGCTCGGCGTGGAGCTGCGGGTGGCCTGGCGGGCACTGGTGCTGGCCGGGGTGCCTGACGACGAGGTGCTGCCCGCGCTGGAGCAGGTGCTCATGAGCGAGCGCCGTCTCCAGGAGATCTTCGCGACCGTCGCCACCACCCGACTGGACCTGGACGCCAACCGGGCCACCGTCCGGCTCGCCGGGCACCCGCCGCCGCTGCTGCTCGCGGGCGGCCGGGTGGCCCCGGTGCCCGCGCCCGGTGGCCTGCTGCTCGGCGTACGACCCCGCCGGTCGATCGCCTACGACCTGGAGTTCGACACCGATGACTGGTCCCTGCTGATGTACACCGACGGCCTGATCGAGGGACGGGTGGGCGCGGGCAACGAGCGCCTCGACGTGCCGGGCCTCAGCGGGCTGCTCGACGAGCCGGCCAACCGCGACGTGTCGCTGCCCGACCTGCCGGCCTGGCTGGTCGGCCGGGCCGAGCAGATCAACGGTGGCCCGCTCGCCGACGACGTGGCCATGCTGCTGGTCAGCCGGGGCGGTGGCCGGTGAGGGCGGTGGCCGGCGGCTGGAGTCTGCGCCGCCGGGTCATCACCCTGCTCACCGTCGTGGGCGTGCTGCTGATCGGCCTGGCCGGCGCCGAGGCGGCCATGGCGGCCCGCAACCGCACCCAGATCGACGCGATCCTGAACAAGACCGGCCCGCTGCGGGTGCAGGCGCAGGAACTGCTCAACGCGGTGCTCGACCAGGAGACGGCGGTCCGCGGCTACGCGGTCAGCGGCGATCCGGACGACCTGGACCCGTACCAGTCGGGGCTCGACCAGGAGAAGAAGCTCGTCGTCGCCATGCGGGCGCTGCTGGACGACTACCCGCAGATCCACCAGGAGCTGCTGGTGGTCGAGGAGCGCACCGAGCAGTGGCGGCAGGCGGTGGCCGTACCGGTGATCACCACCACCGAGCAGAGCGGCACCAGCGCGGGCCAGGCATTGGTCACCGAGCAGGCCCGGCAGCAGTTCAACGAGGTCCGGTCGGTGATCGACGACCTCCAGCGGGAGATCATGACGGCCCGGGAGCAGTCCGCGGACGATGTGCGCAGCAGCAGCAACGTGCTGGTCGTGCTGCTGATCGTCGCCGCGCTGGTCGTGGTCGTCGCCGGCGCTGTGCTGCTGCTCTCGCTGGACCGGATGGTGATCCGGCCGCTGATCGGCCTGGCAGACCAGGTCCGCGAGGTCGCCGAGGGCGACTACCAGCACGGCATCGCGACCACCGGTCCACCGGAGTTCGTCCAGCTCGGCGCGGACGTCGACGCGATGCGCCAGAAGATCGCCGCCGACCTGGCCGAGGTGCGGGAGGCCCGTGAGCGCATCGAGTGGGTCAACAGCCAGCTCCAGAAGCAGGCCGAGGAGCTGACCCGCTCCAACCGCGACCTGGAGCAGTTCGCGTACGTGGCCTCGCACGACCTCCAGGAGCCGCTGCGCAAGGTGGCCAGCTTCTGCCAGCTGTTGCAGCGCCGCTACGCCGGCCAGCTCGACGAGCGGGCCGACCAGTACATCGCCTTCGCGGTGGACGGGGCGCAGCGGATGCAGCGACTGATCAACGACCTGCTGGCGTTCTCCCGGATCGGCCGGCTGACCACCGGCTTCACCGAGGTCGACCTCAACAAGGTGATGGGCGACGTGGCCGGTCAGACCGAGGCCGCCCGGCAGTACGCCGACGCCGAGCTGACCTGGACCGAGCTGCCGGTGATCCGGGGCGAGGAGCCACTGCTCACCAACCTGCTGGCCAACCTGGTCAGCAACTCGATCAAGTTCCGCCGTCCGGACGTGCCGTCGAGGGTGCACGTCTCGGCGCGGCTGGTCGGCGCCGAGTGGGAGATCAGCTGCGAGGACAACGGCATCGGGATCGAGCCGGAGTTCGCCGACAAGATCTTCGTGATCTTCCAGCGGCTGCACTCGAAGGACGCTTACCCGGGCACCGGCATCGGCCTGGCCATCGCCAAGAAGATCGTGGAATACCACGGTGGCCGCGTCTGGGTGGACACGGACGTGTCGGAGGGCACCACCATCCGGTTCACCCTGCCAGCGCTGCCCGAGGACGTCGAGGCGGCCGCCGCGGCTGCCGTCGAGTCCCCGGAGGAGCCGCAAACGCCCGCGGTGGGCGACGAGACGGGCGACGGCACGTCTCCGGACGGGGCGTCGGCGACGCCGCCGGAGCAGTCCGCGGGGGCGGACCGGCGGGACCGGGCCGATGACTCCCCGGAAAGCGGTAGAACGGGTGACATGAGGGAGACGGTGGGATGACCGCGCCGGCGGACGGCAAGAGCCCGATCGAGGTCCTGCTCGTGGAGGACGACCCGGGTGACGTGTTGATGACGCAGGAGGCGTTCGAGGAGCACAAGCTGCGCAACCGGCTGACCGTCGTGTCCGACGGCGCCGAGGCGCTCGCCTACCTGCGGCGCGAGGGCCAGTACGTCGACGCGGTGGCGCCCGACCTGATCCTGCTCGACCTCAACCTGCCCCGCCGGGACGGCCGGGAGGTGCTGGAGGAGATCAAGAAGGACGAGGACCTGCGCCGGATCCCGGTCGTGGTGCTCACCACCTCGCAGGCCGACGAGGACATCCTGCGCAGCTACCAACTGCACGCCAACGCCTACGTGACCAAGCCGGTGGACTTCGAGCGCTTCATCTCGGTGGTCCGCCAGATCGACGAGTTCTTCGTCAGCGTGGTCAAGCTGCCGCCGCGTGGCTGACACCCTGCTCGACGACGTCGGTGGCCTGCTCCGGGAGGCCGCCGACCAGGTCGTGCTGCCGCTGTTCCGGAAGCTCGACGAGGCCGACGTGTCGGAGAAGGCGCCCGGCGAGGTGGTCACCGTCGCGGACCGCCGGGCCGAGGAGCTGATCTCCGCCGGGCTGCGCCGCCTGCGGCCGGGCTCGCTGGTGGTCGGTGAGGAGGGCGTCGCCGACGATCCGGGGCTCCTGCGGCACCTGCGTGACGGCGGGGACGTCTGGCTGGTCGACCCGGTCGACGGCACCGCCAACTTCGCCGCCGGCCGGCGGCCGTTCGCGCTGATGGTGGCGCTGCTGACCGACGGGCGGCCCACCGCAGGCTGGATCCTCGACCCGCTCGCCGACACCCTCGCCGCCGGTTGGGCCGACGACGGCACCCTGCTCAACGGTCGACCGGTGGGCGGGAACGGTTCCGCGCCGTCGCTGGGCGAGCTGCGTGGGGCCGCGATGACCCGGTTCCTGCCGCCGGAGGCCCGGGACCGGGTGCGCGCCGGCGGCCGGCGGCTCGGTGAGCTGCTGCCCGGCCAGCACTGCGCCGGCCGGGAGTACCTGGACATCCTCACCGGCGAGCAGCAGTTCACCCTCTTCTGGCGCACCCTGCCGTGGGACCACGCCGCGGGCGCCCTGCTGGTGCGCGCCGCCGGTGGCGTCGCCCGCCGGTTCGACGGCGTCGACTACCACCCCGTCGACGAGAGTCGCGGCCTGCTCGTCGCGGCCAACGAGCAGGTCTGGGCCGAGGTGCACGACGCCCTGCTCGGCTCCTGACCCGCGCGCTGGGCGACGGCGCCGGCACGCTGTGTCGACACCCGAGCGCCCGGGCCCTCACGGGGCTGGTCACCGGCCCACGTTCCGGTATCGTGACCGGCGGTCTCCCGCCAGCAGGCCGCCGACCGGCGCCGGCGGGGGACGCCGCCGCCCAGTGGCTCGACGGGGGCCGGCGGTCGACGGAAGGACGCTGTGGTGCCCAGGACCAGGCTCGGCCAGCGGCGCGCTCGCCGCGCACTGCTCGCTCTGCTCGCCGCCGTCGCGCTGGTGCTCGGCGGTGGCGCGGTGCCCGCGTACGCGGAGCCCGGTGAGGGCGGCAGCAAGAAGCTGCAGGACGCGCTGGAGCTGACCGCCAAGGGCCACATCGAGGCGAAGAACAAACTGGACAACTCCAAGCGCCGGCAGACGGCGCTCACCGGCGAGCTGAAGAGCGTCGAGGGCCGGTTGGTCGAGCTCACCGCCCAGGTTGGCGAGGTGGCCGCGCAGTCGTACCGCGCCGGTCGGCTCACCCCGATGTCGATGCTGCTCAACAGCGCCGACCCGCAGGCGTTCCTGCAACGCGCGGCCGACCTCGACCTGATGGCCCAGCGGGACGGCAAGCGGCTACGCACCCTCACCGACGCCCGGCAGCAGGCGCAGCAGGCCAAGCTCGCCATCGACGGGGAGGTCCGCGAGCAGCAGAAGCAGCTCGCCGTGATGGCGAAGAAGAAGAAGGAGGCCGAGGCGGCGCTCGCCGAGGTCAGCTCGGGCAGCAGCAACGGTTTCAGTGGCGGCAGCTCCGCGTCGGCGAAGCCGGCGCCACGCAACTCGGACGGGTCCTGGCCGTCGGAGTCCTGCTCGGTGAAGGACCCGACCACGTCCGGCTGCATCACCCCGCGCACCCTCAACGCGCTCAAGCAGACCCAGGCGGCCGGCTACAAGCGGCACGTCTCCTGCAAACGCGAGGGTGGCGGCGGCGAACACCCGAAGGGGCGGGCCTGCGACTTCGCGGCCGCCACCGACGGCTTCGAGGATCGCAACGCGACCGGCGGCGACAAGGCGTACGGCGACAGCCTGGCCGCCTGGCACGTGCGCAGCGCCGACCGGCTGGGCGTGCTCTACGTGATCTGGTACAGGCAGATCTGGCATCCCGGCACCGGGTGGCGCGCGTACAGCGGCAGCGGTAGTCCGGCCGCGAGCCACACGAACCATGTTCATCTCTCGATGTACTGACCCGAAGGGCCAGCTTCGCTGCGTACCATCGCGACGATGAACACGCCACCGTCCGACGTAGCGGCCCCGCCGGCTTCCTCGGCCCCGTCCGTGCCGGTCACCGGCCGGGCGCTGCCCAACGGCCTGGCCGCCTTCCTGGTCTTCTTCTCCAGCGGCGCCGTGCTGGTGCTGGAGACGGTCGCGCTGCGCCTTGTCGGCCCGTACGTCGGGGTGACCCTCCAGGTGACCAGCTCGGTGATCGGCATCGCGCTGGCCGCGATCGCGTACGGCGCCTGGTCCGGTGGTTGGCTGGCCGACCGGCGTGACCCGCGGGGCCTGCTGGCGCCGGCACTGGTGCTGGCCGGCATCGCCACCGCGGTCACCCTGCCCGTGGTGCGGTACGCCGGTGAGGTGCTGCGCGGCGGCGCCGCCAGCGCGATCCTGCTGCTGGTGGCGCTGGCCGTGTTCGTGCCCGCGGCGCTGTTGGCCGCGGTCACCCCGCTGGTGGTGAAGCTCCAGCTCGCGGACCTGCGCCGGACCGGCCAGGTGGTCGGCCGGCTCTCCGGGATCGGCACCCTGGGCGGCATCACCGCGACCCTGCTCACCGGCTTCGTGCTGGTCGCCGCGCTGCCCAGCACGGTGATCCTGCTCGCGCTGGCGGTGGCGCTCGGGCTGGCCGGCATCGGCCTCGGGTGGTACCTGCGTCGGCAGGCGCGCACCGAGCTGCCCGGTCCCGCCCGGACGCGGGCCGCGCTGGCGGTGCTCGGCCTGGTCGGGGCGGGGCTGACCACCGTGGCGCCGAACCCGTGCGACATCGAGACCGCGTACCACTGCGCCCGGGTGACGTCGGACCCGAACCGGCCCAGCGGTCGGACGCTGCTGCTCAACTCGGCCCAGCACTCGTACGTGGACCTGGCCGACCCGAAGCACCTGGAGTACGCGTACACCAAGTGGATCGGCGCGGTCGCCGACGTGGCCGCGCCGGCCGGGCAGCGGTTGGACGCGCTGCACCTGGGCGGCGGCGGGTTCACCGTGCCGACCTACCTGACCGCCACCCGGCCGGGCACGGACAACGTGGTGTTCGAGATCGACGGCGGGCTTGTCGAGCTGGGCGAGCGGGAGCTGGGCGTACGCCCGGGGCCGGCGCTGCGGGCGGTGGTGGGTGACGCGCGCATGCTGGTCGCCGGGGAGTCGACGGACAGTCGCGACCTGGTGGTCGGCGACGCTTTCGGGCACCTGGTGGTGCCCTGGCACCTGGCCACCCGGGAGATGGCCGCCGAGGTCCGGCGGGTGACCCGTCCCGGCGGGGTGTACGTCCAGAACGTCATCGACTACCCGCCCCTGCGGTTCATCCGCGCCGAGCTGGCCACGGTGGCCGCCGAGTTCGCGCACGTCGCGCTGATCGCCCCGCCGGAGGCGCTCGCCGAGGAGCGGGGCTCCAACTTCCTCATCGTCGCGTCGGACTCGCCGCTGCCGCTGACCGCTGTCCGCGCCCGGCTGGACGAGGTCGACCGCACGGTCAGCGTGCTCTCCGGTGCCGAGCTGACGGATTTCGTCGGCGAGGCACTGGTGCTGACCGACGACTACGCCCCGGTGGACCAACTGCTGGCCACCGCCTGAACGGGTGACATCCCTGACCGATTCCGATACTTCAGGTGTAGCCCGGTCCAGCGTGGGCAACAACGGCCACCATGGGTGGTGGGGACCGGAACGGTGCGCAACTCCTCGATGAGCGGTACCGGCTCGTCGAGCAGCTCGGCGCGGGCGGCATGTCGGTGGTCTGGCGGGGCTACGACGAGGTGCTCGGCCGCCAGGTCGCGGTGAAGGTGCTCGCGTCACGGCTGGCCAGCGACCGGGCCTTCCGGCACCGGATCCGCATCGAGGCGCAGGCCGCCGCGCGGCTCTGCCACCCGAACATCACCAACGTGTACGACTACGGCGAGTCCCGGCAGGTCGGCCTCACCGTGCCGTACGTGGTGATGGAGCTGGTCGACGGCGGTTCACTGGCCAACCGCCTGGGCCGGGATGGGCGACTGCCGTGGCGGGAGGCGGTGACCATCGGCGCGGAGGTCAGCTCGGCGCTGGCCACCGCGCACGCCCGGGGTGTGGTGCACCGCGACGTCACCCCCGGCAACGTGATGCTGACCTCGACCGGGGTCAAGGTGGTCGACTTCGGCATCTCCGCGCTGGTGGGGGAGAGCGAGAAGGGGCCGGACGGCGCGCTGCTGGGCACGCCCGCGTACCTCGCCCCGGAGCGGTTGGACAACGGCCAGGTCTCCCCGGCCACCGACGTGTACGCGGTCGGCCTGCTCCTCTACCGGATGCTCACCGGCCGGCTGCCCTGGCAGGCCAGCACGACCACCCAGATGTTGCGTGCGCACATGTACAACGATCCCGAGCCGATGCCCGAGGTGCCGGGGTTGCCCGACGGGGTGAGCGACCTGGTGCGGCGCTGCCTGGCGAAGCAGCCCGTGGACCGGCCGGCCACCGCCGAACTGGCCCGGACCCTCGCCGACGCGGCCGGAATGCTGGCGGCGGTGCCGGTCTCCCCTGCCGGCGGGCCGATCGACCCGGCCGTGCTGGCCAGTGCGGGGACCACGATCCTGCCCTGGTCGGCGGAGACCGACGCGCTGCCGCTGTCGCGTACCCGCAACCGGATTCGGCGGGCGGCGGCCCGGCGCCGGCGGGTGGAGGCCGGGGCGGCTGCCGCCGGCCTGCTGGCAGTGACGGCGGTGATGTGGGGTTTCACCTCGCGCAGCCCGGCCAGCGGCGAGGGCCAGCCGACGACCGAGGCCCGGATGGGCCTGCCGAATGCGGCGCCGTGCGAGGTGGCGTACGCGCTGCGCACGGACACCGGCAAGAACTTCGCCGCCGAGGTGACCCTGACCAACACCGGCGACCGCGAGCTGCGCGACTGGGCGATGAGCTTCACCTTTCCCGGCCAGCAGACGGTGACGAAGGCGGATCCGGCCCCGGTGCACCAGCAGGGGCGCACGGTGCTGATCCGGCCGGCGGCCCAGCGCACCACCCTGGCGCCCGGCGCGGCGGAGAAACTCACCCTGACCGGGACGTACAGCGGGGCGAACCCGCTTCCGGTGGAGTTCCGGCTCGGCGACTCGACCTGCGGGGTACGGGTCTCCGGGGTGGCCGGCAGCACGCCGTCCACCGCCCCGGCGTCCACCGTCCCGCCGCCGAGCAAGGCGGCGACGACGAAGGCGCCGCCCAAGGCGGCGACGGTCCGCAGCGGCGCGGGTGGGTCCGGCACGGGCAGCGCGTCGACGACGAAGGCGACCAAGCCGGAGAAGCCCGGCAAGGGCAAGGGGTCGGGTGGTCAGGGAAAAGCGGGAAAGTAGGTAGAGGGGAGGGGAAGGGGCACGGCGGCGGGAAGAAGTGAGGCGGCTCAGCTGAGCCCCGCGAACCGTTGCACCTGGTCGATCCCGCCCTCCACAACGAGCACCCCACCCTTGGCGAGGCGGGTGCTGTCCGAGGCGTACCGGAAGGGTTCGCCCGGCACCTTGGCGCCGATCACCCGCACCCCGTAGCGATCGTCCGGGCGCAGGTCGAGCAGGGTACGCCCGACCAGGGACTCCGGCACGCGGACGCTGGCGATCGCGAAGTCGTCGTCGAACTCGACGAAGTCGAGCACCCGGCTGACGATCAGATGTGCCACCCTCTCGCCCGTCTCCGCCTCGGGGAAGATCACGTGATGCGCGCCCACCGACGAGAGGATCCTGGCGTGCTTCTGGGAGGTCGCCCGGGCCCAGATCTGCGGCATGCCCAGCTCGGTCAGCGCCAGCACGGTGAGCACGCTCGCCTCCAGCGACGCGCCGATGGCCACCACCACCCGGCCGAAGCTGGTGACGTCGAGCTGCCGCAGCGCCCCCTCCTCGGTCGAGTCGGCCTGGACCACCCGGTCGAGTTGGGCCGACCAGCGCTGCACCTTCTCCGGGTCGCGGTCGATGGCCAGCACCTCGCGGCCCATCCGGGTCAGCGACCCGGCCAGGTGGCAACCGAACCGACCCAGCCCGATCACCACGATGCCACCGCTGTCCGCTCGTCCAGCCGACACCTCACCCCTCCTCGCGACTAGCCGACAATGGGTTGTTCCTGGGGATAGCGGTAGAGCCGACGCCGGGTATTCAGGGCGATCGCCGACCCGAGGGTGAGCGGACCGACCCGGCCGATGAACATCAGCACGGTCAGGATCAGTTGGCCGCTGGCCGGCAGCGTGCCGGCCAGCCCGACGGACAGGCCGGTGGTGCTGAACGCGGACGTGACCTCGAACAGGGCCGCGACGAAACGGACGCCCTCGGTGAGCAGCAGCAGGGCCATCGTTCCGGCCGCGACCAGCGCGACGCTGAGCAGGGCCACGGTGATGGCCTGCCGCTGGCTGGCGGTCGCCACCCGGCGGTGCCCGACCGTCACGTCGGGCTCGCCGCGCAGCTCCGCCCAGATGGTGAACGCCAGCAGGAAGAACGTGGAGACCTTGATCCCGCCGGCCGTGCTGGCGCTGCCGCCGCCGATGAACATCAGCACGATCAGCAGCGGGTAGCTCTCCTCCTGGAGCGCGGTGACGTCCAGGACGCTGAAGCCGCCGGTGCGGCTCAGCGCGATCTGGGTGAACGACGCGAGCACCTTGCCGCCGACGTCGTACGTACCGATGGTGCTGACGTTGGTCCACTCGGCGGCGAGCAGGCCGGCGAAGCCGAACAGCAGCAGCGCGACACTGCCCCAGATGGTGAGCTTGGTGGCCACGGCCCAGCCCGCCGGCTCGCGCCACTCCCGGACCGCCTCGAACAGGGCGGGAAACCCGAGCCCACCGACGATCGCGCCGAACGCCAGCGGCAGCGACACCCACGGGTCCCGGTCGAACGCCAGCAAGCCCTCGGAGTAGAGCGCGAAGCCACCATTGTTGAACGCCTGGATGGCGTGGAAGACGCCCGACCAGAGGGCCCGCCCCGGCGGGTAGTCGTAGGTCAACCAGAGCCGGCCGGCGACCAGCGCGGTCATCACCGCCTCGCAGGCGAAGACCGTCACCGCGATCCGCCGCAGCAGCCGACCCACGTCGCCGATGCCGAACTCCGCCGTCTCGGCCTGCACCAGCAGCCGGTTGCGCAGCCCGAGCTGCCGGGAGACCACCAGGATGACCAGCGCCGCGACGGTGAGGATGCCGAGGCCGCCGAGCTGGGTGAGCAGGGTGATCACCACGAGGCCCCACCCGGACCAGTAGTTGGGGGTGTCGGTGACCGCCATACCGGTGACCGACACGGCCGAGGTGGCGGTGAAGAGTGCGGTGACCAGGGGCGGGCGCTGGTGGTCGACGGTCGCCCAGCGCGCCATCAGCAGACCGGTGCCGAGCAGGATCGGCACCAGGAACCCGAACGGCACCAGCCGCACAGGGTTGCGGAAAAACCGGCGCACCAGACAATCTTCCTTTTCCGCCTGGGATCTGGAGCGCGAACGCGCATTCCGGAGATTCATCTGCCGGCCAGGCATCGACCAACTCCCGGTCAATCCGGGACGGTCTGCTGGAGCCGTTCCCTCGACGACAGGAGACGGCGTTGCGACGTACCCTCTCGACCCTCGGCGTGGCGGGCGTACTGCTCGCCGCCGCCGTGGCCGTACCGACCATGGCCGCCGCCGGCCCGGCGGCCCAGGCGGACCGCTCCCGGGCCAACGACCGCCCGATCGTGATCGGTCACCGCGGCGCCAGCGGCTACCGGCCGGAGCACACCCTGGAGGCGTACCGGCTGGCGATCCGGATGGGTGCCGACTACGTCGAGCCGGACCTGGTGTCCACCTCCGACGGGGTGCTGGTCGCCCGGCACGAGAACGAGATCTCGGGTACCACCGACGTGTCGGCGCACCCGGAGTACGCGGCCCGCAAGGCGACGAAGACCATCGACGGCGTCGCGGTGACCGGCTGGTTCACCGAGGACTTCACCCTCGCTGAGCTGAGGACGCTGCGGGCCAAGGAGCGGCTGCCGCAGGTCCGGGTGGCGAACACGGCGTTCGACGGCCGCTTCGAGGTGCCCACCCTCCAGGAGGTCATCGACCTGGCGCGGGCCGAGGGGCGGGCACGGGGCCGCACCATCGGCATCTACCCGGAGACCAAGCACCCGAGCTACTTCGCCTCCATCGGCCTGCCCCTGGAGGAGCCGCTGGTCCGGACGCTCCGGCACAACAAGCTGGACCGTAGGAACTCGCCGGTCTTCATCCAGTCGTTCGAGACGGCCAACCTGCGCAAGCTCAACCGGATGATCGACGTCAAGCTGGCCCAGCTGCTCGACGCCACCGGCCGCCCGTACGACTTCACCGTCGCCGGTGACACCCGCAGCTACCAGGACCTGGCCAAGCCGGCCGGGTTGAAGTGGATCGCCGCGTACGCCGACGGCATCGGCGCGAACAAGAACCTGATCGTGCCGCGGGACGCCGCCGGCGCGCTGCTCGCCCCCACCAGCGTGGTGCGCGACGCCCACCGGGAGCGGCTGCTCGTGCACTCCTGGACGTTCCGCGCCGAGAACCAGTTCCTGCCGGTGGACTTCCGGATCGGCACCGACCCGAACGCGCGCGGCGACATCACCGCGGAGTACGAACTCTTCCTCGGCCTGGGCCTGGACGGCGTCTTCACCGACCACCCGGACACCGCCGTCGCCGCCCGCGCCGGTCTCGGCGGGAACTGACCGCTTCCGCGCCTCGGCGGGGAACCTGCCCCGCCGAGCCGACCTCGGCCCGGAGCTGATCCGCTCCGGGCCGACCGCCGGGCCGATCACGCCCGGCCCACCCGCTGGCCCGCCCTCCGTCATCCGGACTGCGGGCCAGCGGCGTTTCGCGTCGCGTCGCGTCGACGCGCATGGCCGCGGCGAAGGCACGATCGCGCTCGATAGAGGAAGTGGTGGTGTCACAAGGCCGCCAAGGCCACTACATCAATGATCGGGCGCGATCTTGGGAGGGTGAGGTGGGCCCAGCGGCTGCGTGCCTCCGCGACGCACGGTTGGCTGCCTCGTAAGCGCAGAACCTGACGGGCCGACACGCCGCGCAACCCTTCCCATGCGTACGGTTGTTCGACAGTATTGTCGCGTCGAGTGGAAGGAGCGCCGCATGGCGGATAAAAGCGCCATCGAGTGGACGGAAGCAACCTGGAATCCCACTACAGGTTGTGACCGCATCTCGTCGGGGTGCGACAACTGCTATGCGATGACTCTCGCGAAGCGCCTGAAGGCCATGGGCTCGGCCAAGTATCAGACCGATGGCGACCCCCGCACCTCTGGGCCGGGATTCGGGGTTGCGATCCACCCTGACGCCCTCGATATCCCGCGACGCTGGCGTGATCCCCGAACAGTCTTCGTCAACTCGATGTCTGACCTGTTCCACGCGAGGGTTCCTCTCACGTACGTGCAGCAGGTCTTCGACGTTATGCGTGAGACGCCGCGTCACACCTTCCAAGTGCTGACGAAGCGCGCATCTCGGCTCGCCAAGGTTGCTCATGATGTGGACTGGCCGGCAAATGTCTGGATGGGGGTGAGCGTCGAAGACGACAGCCAGAGATCTCGGATCGACTTCCTTCGGCAGGTGCCGGCGGCCGTTCGCTTCATCTCGGCCGAGCCGCTGCTCGGCCCGTTGCCGCAGCTCGACCTCGCTGGGATGGACTGGTTAATCGCGGGGGGCGAGTCGGGTCAGGGCTGTCGCCCGATGGATGGCTCCTGGGTCGCGGACCTGCGCGACCAATGCGATCGGGCAGGGACTGCCTTCTTCTTCAAGCAGTGGGGTGGCCGCACACCCAAGGCCGGTGGGCGCCTACTCGATGGTCGCACCTGGGATGAGATGCCGACGCCTCGCCTGCCCGCTGCCGCCTAATTGCAGCCGGTCGGCCTTCGTCGCGGTCCCACCTCTCAGAGTTGCCGGATGGGATCCTTCCAGAAGTCCCCGACGCCGCTGTGGTCGATCAGACCCTGACGGTGCAACGACTTGACCGCGTACCGCGCATGACGCGTCCACGCCTGGCCAAGGACTCCCCGATAGACCTCGGGCACCCGCTCCGCCAACTGGACCGGGTTCGATTCCGCAAGCAGCCGGACGATGTTCCGCTCAACAACTTGCGCCACCCGCGGTAGGGCGCTGTTCACATGTGCCGGCCGATCGAAGGGAAGCGACCCAAACAGGGTGTCCTGGCTCATCTGGCTCTTGTAGCGGGCTTCCTCTAAGTCCACGCCAGCTTGCCCCACGGCGTCGGCGAAGTGCCAAGCGCCCTCCGTGTGTCTCGTGAACAGCATCAGGACATACTTCGGCGAGAGCTCCGGGCGCGGTCGGACCGGCATAGTGATCGCGCTATAGCTCGTTCCCGTGGTCAACCGTTTCTCGTACTCTGCGCCCACTTTGAGAGCTACCTCGGTCGCGGTCTCCTCATCGCCATCACCGTTGACCTGGGCAAAGTGGTCCTGCCACCAGTCATCGCCGAGAAATCTCGTGAGGTGGTCGGCCGTCTTCTGCTCAGCAGGAGGCAGCCGGTCACCCCGGGAGTGCGCAACTTGAACCGCTCGTCCCATCCTCGCGATAGCAGAGATGCTGAAGTGAAGTAGAACCTCCGTCGGCGGCGAAGGGGGTCGACCGAGCAGCCCTGAGCGCACGAGACCGAAGTCAAGCGCAAGGCCAAACGGATCGAGGAAGGCAAAGAGTGAAGCCTGACGAGCAACCGAGAGGACCTCTGGCAGATGATCTGCCACGTCGCCCTGCCGGAGAATGCGCCTCGTTGAGCCTCCGCGCTGCTCCAGAACCCGCTGCAGGTTCGCGAAGTGGGAAGGATTTTTCTCCACGAAGAAGAGCAAGACGCTCCGAAAGCTCCTGACCGTGTCGGCACACCGGGACAGAAGCAGCGGCGATCCTTCCTCCCCTTCGTCCTCGTACTCGCCTCGTCCGGCGTAGCCATCGAGGAAGACGACTGGTTTGCCCTGACCGGTCTTGGAAGCGAAGACGACCGGGTAGCGCTTCAGGATGCCGTGCTTGAGCACGGCGGCAGCCTTGCGGGATCGGAAGAAGTCGTCGTTCGCCGACACCGGATCTCCTTCGCATCACCAATAGTGATGTGAAGGTAGCGAAGAGTGCGGCCGATTTTCGTCCTGGTGTTCGCGCAGAACTGCGTCCCGGAGTTCGTCATGCCGTTCACCAGCCGTAACGGCCGACGAGTGGTGGTTCAGGGGCAGGCCGTGTCCTCGATCTGACAGTCGGACGAGTCAATCCCGTGGATGCTCGGCCACGTAGGTGCCGCGGCCGGGCTGGCCGGTAATCAGCTCGCGGTCGTGAAGTAGCGAGAGCGCCCGCGAGGCTGTGTTCATGTGCACGGCATAGGTCTCGGCGAGTTCCCGGGTGGAGGGCAGCTTGTCGCCCGGCTTCAGCTCACCGCTCTTGATCTTCGCGGCAATCTCGTTGGCGATGCGACGATATGGGGCTTCTGCTGTGGGCATGGTGAGGACTCCGGTCGGTTCGGCGTCTTCGATCATGCCGGCCTACACCAGTTACTGCAACAGGCCGTGGTGTCGCTGCTTCGCAGGGTCGACCTACACAAGTATTTGGGGTAGGTTGCTGATGTCCGGCTCCGGTTGGTTCGGCAAACCCTCGGGGTTGCGGGCGTGAGGTGGGCTCCGCGTTCGTACCGCCGACGAGGCTGCGGGCGTGGGGCCGGGCGGTCCGGTGTGCGTCCCCTACCCGCACACCGGACCGCCCTCCAGGCCAACAGGTTGAGAAGGGCGATGGTCGCGCGCATGACCAGGGATCGGTTCGTGGTGCATCTGCCGGTGGTTGCGGCAGACCTGCCGGGCGCGCTGCGGTTCGCGCGAGCGATCACCCGCGCGCTGGGTTTCCTCGCCGACGTGGACCGGGCCGAGACGACGGTGTCCGAGGAGGATGCTCAGTGCGTACGTCATAGGGTCTTCTGCGACAGCCTGCTCGACGGTCGTCGGCGCTGCCCGCGGGCGGCGGCCCACGACGGTCCCTGTGGTTGACCGACCGGGGCAGATGGGGCGAGGCGACACAGACCTCGGCTGGTCCGTGGGGGTTCGGGCCATCGGGAGCGCGGGCTCTCCCGCAGTCACGCGGCCGGTTGTAACCCCCGGCCACCTCATTCCTGTTACTTGTGTGTTTCCGCCACATAGCTCGTGGGTGACGTCACTTCTAGCGTGAGCCGACACGAAGAAGTTCTCTCCCTCCGAGTCCTCATGTGGAGTCGCAATGACGGTCCGGACGACGCGGCGGGTGTTCCTCTCCGCCGCCACGATGATGGCCGCGGCGTTGGCCGCCACGGCCTGTGGCAGCCCGCAGGACACCGCCACCGGCGGCGGCGACAGCGCCGCGCCGGTCAAGGTCGGCCTGGTGTACTCCCAGTCGGGTGCCCTGGCCAGCTACGGAAAGCAGTACATCGAGGGGTTCAAGGCGGGGCTCGACTTCGCCACCCAGGGCACCGGCAAGGTGGGTGACCGGAAGATCGAGCTGACCGAGGTCGACGACGCGGGTGACCCGGCCAAGGCGGTCTCCGCGGCGAAGGACCTTATCGGCAAGGGCACGAAGATCATTGCCGGCTCCACCGCCTCCGGCGTGGCGCTCCAGGTCGCGCCGATCGCGGCGCAGAACAAGGTCCTGTTCATTTCCGGACCGGCCGCGACCGACGCGGTGACCGGGGCGAACAAGTACACCTTCCGCTCCGGCCGGCAGTCGTACCAGGATGTGGTGACCGCCAAGTCGTTCATCGGCGACCCGACGGGCAAGAAGGTCGTGGTCTTCGCCCAGGACGGCGCGTTCGGCGACGCCAACGAGGCGGCCGTCAAGACGGTCATCGGCGGCGCGGGCGCCACCGTGAGCAGCGTGCGGGCCCCGGCCAGCGCCACCGAGTTCACGCCGTTCGCCAGCCAGATCAAGGCGGCCAAGCCGGACCTGCTCTTCGTCGCCTGGGCCGGCACCACCGCCCCGGCCATGTGGCAGAGCCTGGACCAGCAGGGCGTCCTCTCCTCCACCACGGTCGTCACCGGCCTGGACATCCGCGCCTCCTGGCCGACCTTCGGCGCCGCCGGTGCGAAGATCTCGTTCCTGTCGCACTACTTCGACGGCGCCAGCGACACCGAGGCCGCCAAGGCCGCCAAGGCGAAGATCCCGGGCGGCACGCTCGACCTGTTCCACCCGGACGGCTTCGCCGCCGCCCAGATGGTGGTGCGCGCGGTCCAGGAGGGCGGGGACGACGTCGACAAGATGGTCACCGCCCTGGAGGGCTGGAGCTTCGACGGGGTCAAGGGCAAGATGACCATCCGGGCCGCGGACCACGCGCTGCTCCAGCCGATGTTCCAGGCCAAGCTGACCGGCAGCGGCACCGCCTTCACGGCCACCGCGCAGAAGAGCCTCACCGGTGACGAGACCGCGCCACCGGCCGTGGCCATGAAGGGCTGACCCATGCTCGCCACCCGCGGTCTGACCTGGCGGATCGGTGAGGTCGCCATCGTCGACAGCGTCTACATCGACCTGCCGCCCGGGGAGTTCCTGGGCGTGATCGGGCCGAACGGCGCCGGCAAGACCTCACTGTTCAACCTGATCACCGGCCTGCGCCGGGCCACGGAGGGCCGGATCACCCTGGACGGGCAGGACATCGGGGCGCTCCCGCCGCACCGGCGGGCCCGCCTCGGTCTGGGCCGTACCTTCCAGGCGTCCTCGGTCTTCGGCTCGCTCAGCGTGCGGGAGAACGTCCGGCTCGCCGTGCAGGCGCACCGCGGGGGCTCGATGAAGCTGTGGCGGCGGGCGGCGGCCGACCGGGAGGTGGCCGCCGCCGCCGACGCGGCGCTCGACCGGGTCGGCCTCGCCCACCGGGGTACGGCGCTCGCCGGCACCCTGGCACACGGCGAGAAGCGCAAGCTGGAGATCGCCCTGCTGCTCGCCGGGGAACCGCGGGTGATGCTGCTGGACGAACCGATGGCCGGGGTCAGCGCCGAGGACGTGCCCGAGCTGGTGTCGGTGATCAAGTCGTTGACCGGGGACAGCGACCGGGCGGTGCTCATGGTCGAGCATCACATGGACGTCATCCTGGAACTGGCCGACCGGATCGCCGTCATGCACCACGGCGCGCTGTTGGCCTGCGACACCCCGGAGACGGTGATGGCCAATCCCACGGTGCAAGAGGCCTACCTGGGGGAATCGCTGTGAGCGCGAGGAGTGAGCCGGGTTTGCGAGCCCCGCAGTCCCGAACGGAGACAACTCAGTGACCGAGCCGATCCTCAACGTGGAGGAGCTGTCGGTACGGATCTCCGGGCTGCACATCCTCCAGGGCGTGTCCTTCACGGTCGCGCCCACCGGCGTGACCGTGCTGCTCGGCCGCAACGGCGTCGGCAAGACCACCACGCTGCGCGCGATCGTCGGTCTCACCCCGCCCGCCGGGGAGGTGCGCGGCACGATCCGGATGGGGGCGCAGAGCCTGCTGGCCCGCCCCACCCACCGGCTGGTCCGTGGGGGGCTCGGCTACGTGCCGGAGGACCGCTGCGTGTTCGCCGGCCTCACCGTCGCGGAGAACCTGCGGTTGGCCGAGCGGCGTGGCGTCACCCCGGCGTACGACAAGGTCTTCGCGCTCTTCCCGGAGCTGGACCGGCGCGGACGGCAACGGGCCGGCTCGCTCTCCGGCGGGCAGCAGCAGATGCTCGCGATCGGCCGGGTGCTGCTGAACGACAACCGGCTGCTGCTGATCGACGAGCCGACCAAGGGGTTGGCGCCGAAGGTGGTGACCGAGGTGGCCGAGGTGCTGGAACGGGTGGCGGAGTCGGTGCCGGTGCTGCTCGTCGAGCAGAACCTGGCGGTGGTGCGGCGGCTGGCCCGCGACGCGGTGGTGCTGGCCGCCGGGAAGGTCGCCTGGACCGGCGACGCCCGCGAGTTGCTGCTGGAGACCGGCCTGACCAGGTCCCTGCTCGGCGTCGGGTCGGCGGAGGTGGCCGTGCCGAGCGCGGGGAGTGCGCCTGCGATCCCCGCGGTCGCGAGGAAGGACCAGCACTGATGGGCACCGTGATCCTGTTGACGCTGACCGGGCTCGGCCTGGCGGCGCTGTACTTCCTGGTCGCCTCCGGGCTGTCCCTGGTCTTCGGCCTGGCCGACGTGCTCAACTTCGCGCACGGGCTGTTCCTCGGCGTCGGCGCGTACGCCACCTGGTGGGCGGCGGGCAACCTGCCGGGCGCCGGTGGTGACGGGTTCGGCTTCGTGCTCGCGGTCGTCTTCGGGGTGGCCGCCGGCACGCTGGTGGCGGTGCTGGTCGAGCTGGTGCTGATCCGCCCGCTCTACTCCCGCACCATCGAGCAGGTGCTGGTCACCGTCGGCCTGTCGCTGGCCGGTGTGGCGTTGCTCCAGGCCACCTGGGGCGCGGACGCCCGGCCGTTTCCGCGGCCCGACTGGACCCGGCAGGTCACCGGGATCCTCGGGGCGCAGGTGCCCAACGGCGGCCTGCTGCTGATCATCGCCGCGGTGCTGGTGCTCGGCGCGCTGCTGGCCTTCCTGCGCTGGACCCGGTACGGCCTGGTGATCCGGGCCGGGGTGGAGAACCGGGAGATGGTGACGGCGCTGGGCATCGACGTGCGCAAGGCGTTCACCCTCGTCTTCGCGATCGGCGGGGCGGCCGCCGCGCTCGCCGGTGCGCTCGGCGGGGTCTACTTCGGCACCGTCTCGCCCGGGCAGGGCAGCTCGCTGCTGATCTTCGCGTTCATCGTGGTGGTGATCGGCGGGATGGGCTCGGTGGTCGGCTCCGCGTACGCGGCGGTCGTGGTCGGGCTGGTGCAGCAGTTCGTCAACTACTACGGCACGTCCGGGCTGGGCGACATCTGCGTGGTCGGGCTGCTGGCCGTGGTGCTGCTGCTGCGCCCGCAGGGCATCGCCGGAAAGGTGGCAACGGCATGACGAACTCCGTGGTCGACGCGCCCCCGGCGCGGGTACCCGCCGAGTTGACCCCGCAGCGGGGGCGGTGGCACCGGGTACGCCCGTTCCTGCCGCTGGTCGCGCTGGTCGTGTTGGCGATCCTGCCGTACTCGACGATCTCCCTGCCGGGAATCTTCGAGGGGCCGGTCAACTCGCCCGGCACCCTGCAACTGCTCGCCATCTGCCTGATCTTCGGCGGGCTGGCCGCCGGGTACGACCTGCTCTTCGGCCGCACCGGGATGCTGTCCTTCGGGCACGCGCTCTACTTCGCGGCCGGCGTGTACGGCACCGACATCCTGGTGACCCGGGCCGGCCTGCCACTCTGGCAGGCGGCGCTGCTGACCGTCGTCGGCGGCACGATCCTCGCCGCGCTGCTCGGCGCGGTCGCGCTGCGGACCGTGGGCATCGCGTTCGCCATGGTCACGTTGGCCTTCGCCCAGGTCGGGGCGATCCTCGTGGCGCGGGACTTCGGCGGGCTCACCGGCGGCGAGGAGGGCCTGCCGTTGGACGTGTCCGGGCTGCCCGCCGCTCTGGTCGGGGTGACCAACACGGTCAACCTGTACTGGCTGGCGCTGGCGTACCTGGCCCTCGTGGTCTTCGTGGTGCACCGGGTGAGCGGGTCGCCGACCGGCCGGGTGCTCGCGGGGCTGCGTGACGACGAGCGGCGGATCGGGGTGCTCGGGCTCGACCCGTACCGCTACAAGCTGGTGGCGTTCACCCTGGCCGGCGGGTTGGCGTCGGCCGGTGGGGTGGTCTACTGCCTGATCGTCGGTGGGGCGTCACCGCACATCACCTCCTCCGAGCTGACCCTGTCGCTGCTGGTCATGGTGGTGCTGGGCGGGCCGGGCACCCGGTGGGGGCCGGTGCTCGGCGGTGTCCTCTACATGTACCTGGACCACCGGCTCACCGCCTTCGGCACGTCCGACGCGGTCGACTCGCTGCCGGCTGTTCTCAGTCACCCGCTGAGCCAGCCGCTGTTCGTCCTCGGCACGGTCTTCATCCTCGCCGTGTACTTCTTCCCCGGCGGCCTGACGAGCCTCGCCCCCCGCCTGGCCCACCTGCGCCGCACTCTGCGCACCCGCCGCTAACCCCTTCCGACCCGCTGTTGATCAAGAGGTTTCGGTCCGAATCCGGCCGCCGGATGACGACAGCCTCTTGATCAACAGCGGGAACGACGCAGGGCGCTGGTAGAAATGTCGGATGAGCCAGGAACGGGCGGCGGTACGGGAGCGGGCCGAGGCGGTGCTGCGCCGGCTGGCCGGTGAGCACGCCCGGCTGCGCGAGGACCAGTGGCGGGCGATCGAGGCGCTGGTCGTCGACCGGCGGCGGGTGCTCTGCGTTCAGCGCACAGGCTGGGGCAAGTCGGCCGTCTACTTCGTGGCCACCGCGCTGCTGCGCGACACCATCACCGCAAGCGAGCCCGCCGGGCCGACGGTCATCGTGTCGCCGCTGCTGGCGCTGATGCGCAACCAGGTCGAGGCCGCTGCCCGGGCCGGCATCCGGGCCCGCACGATCAACTCGGCCAACCTGGACGAGTGGGACCAGATCACCGCCGAGATTCAGGCCGGCGCGGTGGACGTGCTGCTGATCAGCCCGGAACGGCTGAACAACCCGGACTTCCGGGACGGCGTGCTGCCGAAGCTGGCCGCCACCACCGGGCTGCTCGTGGTCGACGAGGCGCACTGCGTCTCCGACTGGGGGCACGACTTCCGGCCGGACTACCGGCGGCTGCGCACCTTCCTCGGCAACCTGCCCGAGCGCACCCCGGTGCTCGCCACCACCGCCACCGCCAACGCCCGGGTCACCACCGACGTCGCCGAGCAGCTCAGCACGGGCGACGGCAGCGACGCGCTGGTGCTGCGGGGCACCCTGGACCGCGAGTCGCTGCGCCTCGGCGTGCTCGACCTGCCCAGCCCGGCGCACCGCCTGGCCTGGCTCGCCGACCACCTGGACCAGCTCCCCGGCTCCGGCATCGTCTACACGTTGACTGTCGCCGCGGCGGGGGAGACCGCCGAGTTCCTGCGCTCCCGGGGCTACCCGGTGGCCTCGTACACGGGGCAGGTCGAGGACGCCGACCGGCGGGCCGCCGAGCAGGACCTGCTGGACAACAAGATCAAGGCGTTGGTGGCGACCAGCGCGCTCGGCATGGGCTTCGACAAGCCCGACCTGGGCTTCGTGGTCCACCTCGGCGCGCCGCCGTCGCCGATCGCGTACTACCAGCAGGTCGGCCGCGCCGGCCGCGCCGTCGAGCATGCCGAGGTGCTGCTGCTGCCGGGCGCCGAGGACGCCGCCATCTGGCGCTACTTCGCCTCGCTGGCGTTCCCGCCCGAGCACCAGGTCCGGGCCGTGCTGGCCGCCCTGCACACCGACCGCCCGCTCTCCACCCAGGCCCTCGAACCGCTGGTCGACCTCCGCCGGGCCCGGTTGGAGCTGATGCTCAAGGTGCTCGACGTGGACGGCGCTGTCCGCCGAGTGCGCGGTGGCTGGCTCGCCACCGGCGAGCCCTGGGTCTACGACGAGGCCCGGTTGCGCCGCGTCGCCGAGGCGCGCACCGTCGAGCAGCAGGCCATGCGGGAGTACGCGACGACGTCCGGCTGCCGGATGCGGTATCTGCGGGAGTGCCTGGACGACACCGGGGCGGCCGACTGCGGCCGGTGCGACCGGTGCGCGGAGCCCCTCTTCTCCTCGGACGTGTCCACGGCCGCGCTCGCCCCCGCGCAGACGTTCCTGGGCCGGCCCGGCGTGGAGATCGCGCCGAAGAAGCTCTGGCCGACCGGGCTGGACGCCGTGGGCGTACCCCTCAAGGGCCGGATTCCCCCGACCGAGCAGGCGCTGCCGGGGCGTGCCGTCGGCCGCCTCTCCGACCTGGGCTGGGGTGGCCGGCTGCGTGACCTGGTCGGCCCGGAGGCGCCCGACGCGCCGGTGCCCGACGACGTGGCCGGCGCGGTCGTGGAGGTGCTGAAGGCGTGGGCGCACGGCGACGACCCGTGGCCCGGCCGCCCGGTGGCGGTGGTCGCGGTCGGTTCCCGCCGGCGGCCCCGGCTGGTCGGCTCACTGGCCGAGCGGATCGCCGCCGTGGGTCGGCTGCCGCTGCTCGGCGAGGTCGCGCCGAGCGGTCCGGGCGGCCCCGGCGGACCGCGCGGCAACAGCGCCCAGCGGGTACGCGCGCTGCACGAGGCGTTCACCGTGCCGGCCGAGCTGGCCGACGCGCTCGCCGGGCTGACCGGCCCGGTGCTGCTCGTCGACGACCTGGTCGACTCGGGCTGGACGATGACCATGGTGACCCGTGCACTGCGCCGGGCCGGCGCGCCGGACGTGCTCCCGCTCGCCCTCGCCGTGGCCGGGTGAGCTGGCCCGCGCGTTCTCCGCTCCCGCCGACGGGTCGGGCGGTCGTTCCGCTCGCGCCGGTTGACCGGCCGGGTCGGGCTGGTGGCGGAAAAGTTCCCGGGGAGGGCGGATTGCGACCGTCGCCACGCCGTAGTGGCGCCTGCCGGGACCGGCCCGGGGCGACGGTACCGTGGGCGTCATGACCGATCAGCAGCCCGTCACCCGCGCGTACGCCATCTCCGGGATGACCTGCGAGCACTGCGTGCGGGCGGTCACCGACGAGCTGTCCGCGTTGCCCGGCGTGCACCAGGTCCAGGTCGATCTGGCCACCGCCACGGCGACGGTGACCAGCGCCGCGCCGCTGCCCGAGGAGTCGGTGCGAGCGGCCGTCGACGAGGCCGGTTACGCGCTGGACGCCGGCGGTGCCTGAGCAGGTCTCCGCCGCGCCGGACCGGAGCACCCTCCGACTGGCGTTGGTGGTCGGCGGGCTGGTGCTCGCGGTGCTGCTCGGCTTCGGTCTCGGCCGGATGAACGCCGGTGGCACCACCGCCGGCGGTTCCACGCTGGCCGCCGAGCACACCCACCCGCCGGGCAGCGCGCCACACGACCACGGCTCCGCCACGGGCACCGACCAGGGTGGGGGCACCGAACCCGGCGGCCTGTCGGTCAGCGCGGCCGGCTACACCCTTGCCCCGTTGACCACCGAGCTGGCGGCCGGCCGCCCGGGGGAGCTCCGGTTCCAGGTGCGGGACGCACGGCGCCGGCCCGCCACCCGCTTCGCCGTCGTGCACGACAAGCCGATGCACCTCATCGTGGTGCGCCGGGACCTCACCGGGTACCAGCACCTGCACCCGACCATGGCGCCGGACGGCACGTGGTCGGTGCCGCTGACCCTCGCGCAGCCGGGCGTCTGGCGGGCGTACGCCGACTTCACCGTGGTCGCCGACGACGGCAGCCAGACCGCGGTGACCCTCGGCGCGGACCTGGTCGCACCCGGCGGCTACCAGCCCCGGCCGCTTCCCGCGCCGGCCACCTCGACGACGGTGGACGGGTTCACCATCGGCTACCAGGGCAGCCCGCAGGCCGGGGCGACAGTGCCGTTGACCTTCCGGATCGACGCCGCCGGCGGCGCCGCTGCGCTGGAGCGCTACCTCGGGGCGTACGGGCACCTGGTGGCCCTGCGCGAGGGTGACCTCGGCTACCTGCACGTGCACCCGGAACCGGAACTGGTGAACGGCCAGGTCACGTTCTGGCTGACCGCCCCCGGCCCCGGCCGCTACCGCCTCTACCTCGACTTCCAGGTGGCCGGCGCGGTCCACACCGCCGAGTTCACCCTCACCATCCCCTAACC
>NZ_QGKR01000119.1 GCF_003172955.1 Micromonospora acroterricola
CCAGCACCCCGGCCCCGACGCCGGCCGGCGACCCCGCCGCCCGCGCCGCCGCGCTGGTCGCCACGCTCTCCGACGAGGACCTGGTCGGCCAGGTGCTGATGCCGTACGCCTACGGCGACTCCGCCACGAAGGTCTCGTCCGGTTCGGCGGCCGGCAACCAGGCGCTGGCCGGCGTCGACACGCCGGCCGAGATGATCGCCAAGTACCGGCTGGGCGGGCTGATCCTTGTCGGGTTCAGCGCCGACGACCCGACCAAGGGCAACCAGGAGACCACCAACGTCGACAACCCGAAGCAGGTGCACGAGCTGACCGGCGGGCTGCGGGCCGCCGCCGGCCGGCTCGCCGCCGGCCCCGCGCCCTTCCTGGTCGGCACCGACCAGGAGTACGGGGTGGTCACCCGGATCACCGACGGCGTCACCGTGCTGCCCAGCGCCCTCGCCGCCGGTGCGGCCGGCGACCCGGCGCTGACCGAGGCCGCCTGGCGGGCCGCCGGCGCCGAGCTGGCCGCGATGGGCATCAACATCGACTTCGCCCCGGTGGCCGACGTGCTGGCCACCCGCAGCGCGGTGATCGGCTCCCGTTCCTACGGCTCCGACCCGAAACGGACCGCGGCGCAGGTCGGCGGCGCCGTCCGTGGCCTCCAGGCGGTGGGCGTCGCCGCCACCCTGAAGCACTTCCCGGGTCACGGCCACAGCGCCGACGACTCGCACCAGGACCTGCCGGTGCTCACCCAGTCCGCGGCGGCGCTGAAGAGCGGCGCGTGGCCACCGTTCACCGCCGGCATCGACGCCGGGGCGATGGCGGTGATGTCCGGTCACCTGGACGCGCGGGCCATCGACCCGGGGACGCCGGCGACCTTCTCGCACAAGCTGCTCACCGACGTGCTGCGCGGCCAGCTCGGCTTCACCGGCGTGGTGGTCACCGACGGCATGAACATGCCGCCGGCGAAGCGCTGGGCCCCCGGCGAGGCCGCGGTCCGGGCCCTGAACGCCGGCAACGATTTGATCCTGATGACCCCGAACGTCGGCCAGGCGTACGACGGGCTGCTCGCCGCCCTGCGCGGCGGGTCGCTGGCCCGGGCCCGGCTGGTCGAGGCGGTCACCCGGGTACTGACCATGAAGTTCCGGCTGGCGGCGTTGCCGTCCGCGCAGATGTCCACGCTCGGCGCGCCGGCGCACCGGGCGGCCGCCGAGGCGCTGGCCGCCGGCGCGGTCACCGTGCTGAAGGGCGCCTGCGGCGGTGCGGTACGCGGTCCGGTCACCGTCACCTCCTCCGGCGGCCGGGACGGCACCCGGGCCGCGCTCACCGACGCGCTGACCGCGGCCGGCGTGACGGTGAAGCCCAGCGGCGGCACGGTCGTGCACCTGGTCGGCTACGGCGACGGCGCCGGTGACCTGCGCGCCGACGCGGCGGTCACGGTCGCCATGGACACCCCGTACGTGCTGGCCAAGGCGGCGTCGCCGACGCTGCTCGCCACGTACTCGTCCAGCCGCGCGTCGATGACCGCGCTGGCGGCCGTGCTGGCCGGAAAGGCCCGTCCGGGCGGCCGGTCCCCGGTGGCCGTACCCGGTCTGCCGGCCACCACCTGCCGCACCTGACCCGACGGCGTTCCGGCCCGGCCCTGGGAAACTGGCTCGCGCGGGGCGGGGCGGGTTGGCAACCTCTGCTGGCATGGGAGAAGCCCAGGGGTTCGGGTACGTCGAACGGGCCGACGGCGCGGTGGTGATCACGCATCACGGCCGGGTGGTCAGCACACTGCGCGGCGGTCGGGCGGCGGAGTTCCTCGACGAGGTGGACGACGACCCGCAACTGGTGATGGCCCGCTGGACCGGCAACTACCGCCGGGGCAACGAGCGCACCGCCAGGCAGCATCCCCGCAACCGCGGCTGAACGAAGGAAGGGCTCCTTCTCACCTCACGATGAGAAGGAGCCCTTCCTTACCGCTACGGGGGGTGTCAGGGCCGCGCGAAGACGAGGGCCACGTTGTGGCCACCGAAACCGAACGCGTTGTTCAGCGCCGCGGGGATCTCCATGTGACGTGCCTTGTGGGCGGCCACCTCCAGGGTGAGACCGTCGTCCGGGTCGTCGAGGTTGATCGTCGGAGGAACGACACCGTCGCGGATGGCCAGGATCGTGGCGATCGACTCCAGCGCGCCGGCCGCACCGAGCAGGTGACCGGTCATCGACTTCGTCGCGGCCAGCACCGGGTGGTCACCGAGCGCCTTGTGCAGCGCGCCGATCTCCAGCATGTCGCCGACCGGGGTCGACGTGGCGTGCGCGTTGACGTGCACGATGTCCCGCTTGGCGACGTCCGCGTCCGCGATCGCCCGGGCGATGGCCCGGATGGCGCCCTCACCCTCGGCGTGCGGCTGCACGATGTCGTACGCGTCGGAGGTGATGCCGGCGCCGGCCAGGCGCGCGTACACCCGGGCGCCCCGCGCCGCGGCGTGCTCGGCCCGCTCCAGCACCACGATGCCGGCGCCCTCGCCGAGGACGAAGCCGTCACGGCCCCGGTCCCACGGGCGGGAGGCCCTCTCCGGCTCGTCGTTGCGGGTCGACATGGCCCGCATCGAGCTGAACCCGGCGATCGGCAGCGCGTGGATGACCGCCTCGGTGCCGCCGGCCACCACCACGTCGGCCCGGCCGGCGCGGATGATGTCCAGACCGAGCGCGATCGCCTCGGCGCCGGTGGCGCAGGCGCTCGCCACCGAGTGCACGCCGGCCTTGGCGCCCAGCTCCAGGCCGACCCAGGCGGCCGGACCGTTCGGCATCAGCATCGGGATGGTGTGCGGGGAGACCCGCCGCGGCCCGGACGCCTCCAGGATGTCGTCCTGGGCGAGCAGGGTGGTGGCGCCGCCGATGCCGGAGCCGACGCTGACGGCCAGCCGCTCCCCGTCGAGGCCGGAGTCGGCCAGGCCGGCGTCCGCCCAGGCCTGCTGCGCGGCGATGATGGCGATCGCCTCCGAGCGGTCCAGCCGGCGCAGGCGGACCCGGTCCAGCACCTCGGACGGCTCCACGGCGAGCTGGGCGGCGATCCGGACCGGCAGTTGCGCGGCCCACTCCTGGGTGAGGGCACTCACCCCGGAGCGGCCGGCGAGCATGGCGTCCCAGGTCGACGCGACGTCCCCGCCAAGCGGGGTCGTCGCGCCGAGCCCGGTGACGACGACGTCAGGACGACTCATGATCAGGACTGCGCCTCGATGTAGGTGACAGCGTCCCCGACGGTCTTGAGGTTCTGCACCTCGTTGTCCGGGATCTTGACGCCGAACTTCTCCTCGGCGGCCACCACGACCTCCACCATGGAGAGCGAGTCGACATCGAGGTCGTCGGTGAAGGACTTCCCCTCGGCCACGTCGTCCGGGTTCACCCCGGCAACCTCTTCGAGGATCTCGGCGAGGCCGGTGGTGATCTCGTCACGGGTCATTGCGGTTGGTTCCTTTCATCGGGGGTTCTCCGGCGGCCGGCGTCGCCAGCCGCCACTCCCGGGCGCGTGCGCGCCCGAGGGGTCATCAGGGGCAGCGGACGACCTGACCGGCGTAGGTCAGGCCACCGCCGAAGCCGAACAGCAGCACCGGGGCGCCCGAGGGCACCTCCCGCCGCTCGACCAGCTTCGACAGGGCCAGCGGCACGCTCGCCGCCGAGGTGTTGCCGGACTCGACGATGTCCTTCGCGATGATCGCGTTCGGGATGTTGAGCCGCTTGGCGATGCCGTCGATGATCCGGGCGTTGGCCTGGTGCGGCACGAACGCGGCCAGCTCCGACGGGTCGACCCCGGCCCGCTCGCACGCCTGAAGGGCCAGCGGCGCCAGCGCGGTGGTGGCCCAGCGGAAGACCGCCTGCCCCTCCTGCTGGACGTACGGGCGCCAGCCCTCGATGCGGACCGCGTCGCTCTTCTCCGGCGCGGAACCCCAGACCACCGGACCGATCCCGGACGGCTCGTCGTCGGCGGTCGCGCTGACCACCGCGGCGCCGGCGCCGTCGGCGAAGATGATGCAGGTGGAGCGGTCGGTCCAGTCGGTGAAGTCGGAGAGCTTCTCGGCGCCGATGACGATGGCGTTGCGCGACGCCCCGGCCCGGATAGCGTGGTCGACGGTGCCCAGCGCGTAGGCGAAGCCCGAGCAGGCGGTGTTGATGTCGTACGCGCCCGGCGCGGCGATGCCCAGCTTGGCGGCGACCCGGCAGGCCACGTTGGGGCTGCGGTCGACCGAGGTGCAGGTGGCGACCACGACCAGGTCGATGTCGGCGGCGGTCAGGCCGGAGTTGGCCAGAGCCTTGCCCGCGGCGGCGGCGGCCATGTCGGCCACCGTCTCACTGTCGGCGATCCGCCGGGTGACGATGCCGACGCGGTCCCGGATCCACTCGTCGTTGGTGTCCACGAGCTGGGCGATGTCGTCGTTGGTCACCACCCGGGAGGGCTGGTAGTGCCCCATCGAGACGATGCGACTGCCAGTCATGAAAGACCTCCGATGCGGGCGAGCGGTTGGCCCGGCGCGACCGGGTCGTCGTGGTGGGCGAGCCATTCGGTGAGGACCCCGCCCTGGTGCGCGGTCACCTCGACCGGCCCCTGCCGGGTGCCGATGTGCCCGACGACCTGGCCGGCGCGGATCGTCCCGCCCTCGGTCAGCTGCGCGGACGGGGCGAAGGTGCCGGCGGACGGCGCCACCACCACGCGGAACCGCATGGTCGGCTGGTGGCTGGGCGTCATGCCGTGCCGCGCGATCAGGTTGCGCGCGGCGGGCAGGTCGTCGGGGGTGTTGAGCGTGACGATCTCCGGGGCGCCCTCGCCCTTCAGCTCCCGCTTGACCAGCCCGGCGAGCGTGCCGGCCGGCGGCAGCTCGATCACGCCGGTCACGCCCAGGTCGGCCAGCGTGCGCATGCACAGGTCCCAGCGGACCGGCGCGGTGACCTGGCGGACGAGGCGCTGCACCATCTCCCGGCCGTGGTTGACCGCGGCGCCGTCGAGGTTCGACAGCAGGATCCGGGCCGGGTCGGTCGGGGTGATCCCGGCGGCCACCGCGGCCAGCGCCGTCTCGGCCGGCGCCATGTACGGGGTGTGGAACGCGCCGGCCACCTGGAGCCGGATGACCCGGGTCTTCGCCGGCGGCTCGGCGGCGAGCTTGTCCAGCCCGTCCAGCGCGCCGGCGGCGACGATCTGCCCGGCGCCGTTGCGGTTGGCCGGGTGCAGCCCGTGCGCGGCGATCGCGGCGAGCACCTCATCCGGGTCGCCGCCGAGCACGGCGGCCATCCCGGTGGGCTCCAGCGCGCACGCGGCGGCCATCTCGCGGCCCCGGACGCCGGCGAGGGTGATGGCGGCCTCGGCCGGCAGCACGCCGGCCAGCGCCGCGGCGCCCAGCTCGCCGACGCTGTGGCCGGCGGTGAGAGTCACGTCGTGCAGCGGGAGGTGCTCGGCCGCGAGCAGCGCCGCCGCGACCAGCAGTGGCTGGGTGCGGGCGGTGTCCTTGATCTCGTCGGCGTCGGCGTCGGTGCCCAGATGCACCAGGTCGACCCCGGCCAGGGCTGACCACCAGCGCAGACGCGCCTCGGTGCCGGTCAGGTCGAGCCAGGGGGTCAGGAAGCCAGGTTTCTGGGAACCCTGGCCGGGACTGAGTACGGCGAGCACGCCTATGACTCTCCTGGATACGCGTGGGTAACGCGGTGCCGGCCTCGACCAAACCACACTAGAACCTTTGGAGGGTTCCTACAAAGATCGGCGGTGATCGTCACCTGTTTGGGCCGTTTTCCGGACGGCCGGGGCCAATGTCTGGGTCGGGACAGACGAGGTGACCGGGACCACCGGGTCCAGCCGGCCGACGGTCAGCGCCACCTGGAGGGCGAACACGTCCCGGGGCGACAGCGGCGAGAACCCCGTCACCTCGGCGATGCGGCGGAGCCGGTAGCGCACCGTGTTCGGGTGCACGAACAACGCGCGCGCCGCGCTCTCCAGCGTGCCCCCGGCGGCCAGGAAGGCGTCCAGCGTCTCCAGCAGCTCCCCACCGGCGCGCACCAGCGTCGCGTACACGTCGTGCCGCAGCCGGCGGCGGGCCTCCGCGTCGCCGGCGAGGGCCCGCTCCGGCAGCAGGTCGGCGGCCGGCACCGGCCGGGGCGCCGTCGGCCAGGCCGGCGCCGCACGGTAGCCGGCCAGCGCGGCCCGCGCCGACTCCGTCGCCTCGTCCAGGCTGGGTACGGCCGGACCCACCACCACCGGCCCGTCCCCGAACGCGGTCAGCAGCTTGCCGGTGGCGCCCAGCGGATCCGCCGCCCCGCCCAGCACGATCACCAGCCGGTCGCCGTGCACCCCGCCGATGACCTCCACACCGATCCGCCGGGCCTGCCGGTACACCACGTGCAGCACCGCCGAGACCTCCCCGCCGGGGGAGCGGCCGACCGCCACCGCGACCGGCGGCGCGTCCGACCAGCCCAGCGCCGCCGCACGGCTGGCCAGCACGTCCGGCGAGTCACCGCGCAGCAGCGCGTCCACCAGCAGGGCCTGTAGCCGGGCGTCCCACGCGCCGCGTGACTCGGCGGCCCGCGCGTACACCCGGGCGGCGGCGAACGCGATCTCGCGGGAGAAGCGCAGCACCGCCTCGCGTAGCTGCTGCTCCTCACCGGGGGCGGCCAGCTGCGAGACCTGCTCCTCGACCACGTCGATGGTCACCTTGATCAGTGCCACGGTCTGCTGGAGGGTGATCGACCGGGCCAGCGCCTCGGGAGCGGCCGCGAAGACCTCGTCGGACACCTCCTGGGTGCTGTCCGCCGTGCCGCCGCCGTCGCGCAGCCACTGCACCAGTGACCGGGCGCCGGCCTGGGCCACCAGCATCACCCAGGAGCGCTGGTCGGCCGGCAGGGCGCGGAACCAGGGCAGTGTCTCGTCCATCCGGGCCACGCTGGCGGTGGCCAGCGCCCCCGCCGCGCGTTCGATCTGGCGCAGCGTGGCCGTCAGCTCCCCACCGCCCGGCGTACTCACCGCCCTAGCCTGACACGCGCTGACCTGGATCTTCATGCCGGGCCGGCCCGGCCCCCCCATCACGGTGGCGGGGCAGGGGCCGGCAGGCCCAGCTCCTGGGCCAGGATCGCGGCCTGCACCCGGCTGCGCAGGTCCAGCTTCGCCAGGATCCGGCTCACGTGCGTCTTGGTGGTGCTCTCCGCCATCGCCAGCCGGTCGGCGATCTGCTGGTTGGACAGCCCCAGGCCGAGGCAGGCCAGCACGTCCCGCTCCCGCGGGGTGAGCGTGTCCAGGGCAGCCCGGGTGGCCGCCGACGCGCCCGGAGCGGTCGCCGCGAAGGCCGCGATCAACCGCCGGGTCACGGCGGGGGCGATGAAACCGTCCCCGCGCGCCACCGTCCGCACCGCCGCGACCAGCCCCGGGGCGTCGGTGTCCTTGAGGAGGAAACCGGCCGCGCCGGCGCGCAGCGCCCCGAAGACGTACTCGTCCAGGTCGAAGGTCGTGAGCACCAGCACGTCGGCGAGCCCCTCGGCGACGATCGCCCGGGTCGCGGAGATCCCGTCCCGGCGCGGCATCCGGATGTCGAGCACCGCCACGTCGGGCCGCAGCTCCCGGCACAGCCGTAGCGCCTCGTCGCCGTCGCCCGCCTCGCCGACCACCTCGACGCCGGGTGCGCCGGCCAGGATCAGCGTCAGCCCGGCCCGTACGGCCGGCTGGTCATCCGCCAACACCACCCGGACCGCCGGTTCCGTCGAACCGCCCGCTCTCCCGGCGTCGCCCGGAGCCCGGGCCGTGCCGGCGTCGCCCGGTGCCCGGGCCGTGCTGGCGTCGCCCGGTGCCCGGGCCGTGCCGGTCACCCGTCCTCCCGGGTGGGCAGCGCGGCCTGGACCCGCCAGCGGCCGTCCTGCGGCCCGGCGCTGAACCGGCCCGCCAGCAGCGTGGCGCGCTCCCGCATTCCGATCAGCCCGGCCCCGGCGCCGGGCAGTCCGGTCCCGTCCCGGCGGACCGGGTTCTCCACCGTCAGCACCACCTCCGCCGGCCGGTACGCGATCGTCAGCTCCGCCTCGCCCGCGCCGTGCTTGAGCGCGTTGGTCAGCGACTCCTGCACGATCCGGTACGCCGCGAGATCCACCCCCACCGGCAACGGGCCGGGCGTGCCGTCGGTGCGGACCCGCACCGCGAGGCCCGCGGCACGGATCCGCTCGACCAGCCGGTCCGCCTCGGCGAGCCGCGCGGTGACCGTCTCCGGCAGCGCGCCGCCGTCGGCCGCCGACGCCCGGCCCCCGCCGGCACCCGGCTCGCGCAGCAGCTCGATCATCTGCCGCATCTCCGCCAGGCCCTGCACGCTGCTCTCCCGGATCACCCGCAACGCCGACTCGACCTGGCCACGGTCCAGCCCCGGCACCGACAGCACGGCGGTGGCGTGGATGGCCACCGCGCTGAGGTGGTTGGCGACCACGTCGTGCAGCTCCCGGGCCATCCGGGCCCGTTCGGCGCTGACCGCCTGCCGCCGGTCCAGCTCGACCAGCCGGGCGGTCTGCTCGGCCCGGGCCCGCTCGGCGGCGGCCTGGTCGCGGTACTGCCGCACGCTGATCCCGGTCAGCACCGGCAGCAGGCCGACGAGCACCACCAGCACCCCGACGGCGACACCGCTCCACTGGTCGGAGAGGAGCACGCCGACCACCGCGCCGGCCAGGCTCAGCCCGACGCTCACCCGCAGCAGCCACCGCCACAGCCGTGGCGGGCCGTACACGCAGGCGTCGTAGAGCACCTGGGTGTAGATCAGGATCGTCCCCAGCGAGCCGCCGAGCGCGATGTCCACGACCACCGCCCCGGTGCCGACGGCCAGGCTGGTGCGGGGGGCGACGCGGCGCAGGCCCACGGCCCCGCACATGGCCAGCAGCGGCGGCAGGAACAGGGCGGGCGGCACGTCCGGGTGCGGACGGATCTGCGGTTGCCAACCGAGGGTCCACAGCACCAGGCCGCCGGCCAGCGACGCGCCGGCCAGCGCGAGGTCCCGGCCGCGGGTGCCGGAGCCGAGCCACGGTGGCGGTCGCATACCCCCGATCCCACCACAGCCGCCGACCGTCGGACTCCCACCGGGGGAGGACCCCGCCGGACCCGGCATGCGCCGAAAGGGGTACGCCCACCGCGCGCCGACCTGGAGGTCCAGCGCACGCCTTGAGCGTGCCGGCCGAGCCGCCGGTACCGACCGTCGCCGGGTCCGTCGAAGGGCGGACCCGGATCTCGTCTCCCGCGTCGAGGCCGACGCCCCGCCGACCGGCGACGCTGGGTGACGAGACGGGGAGGTCGACGTGTTGGTCGCGGTGATCATCGGGTGTGAGGTCGCGTTCTGGGTGGTGCTCGCCGCCGGGCTGGTGGCCCGCTACCCGCTGCGCCGGCCACGGCTCGGCGGTGCGCTGCTGGTGTGCGTACCCCTGGTGGACCTGGCGTTGCTGGGGGCGACGGTGATCGACCTGCGCTGCGGCGCGACCGCCGGTGTCAGCCACGGCCTTGCCGCCGCCTACCTGGGCTTCTCGGTGGCCTTCGGGCACTCGATGGTGCGCTGGGCGGACCAGCGCTTCGCCCACCGGTTCGCCGGCGGCCCGCCACCGGCCCGGCCGCCCCGCCACGGCTGGGCCCGCACCCGTCACGAGTGGCGCGAGTGGGGCAAGGCACTGCTCGGCTGGGCCGTCGCCTGCGGTCTGCTCGGGGCCGCGATCCTCTGGGTGAACGACGCGGAACGCACCCGTGAACTGGGCAACTGGATCCAGAAGCTCACCGTCGCCATCGTGATCTGGCTGGTCGCCTTCCCGGTCTGGGAGACCCTGTTCCCTCGCCGCCCGAAGCCCTGACCCGGGGGTACGCCGTGCGCGACCCGTCGGCCCCGGCCAGTACGGTGGCAGGGCACGTCGGGGGGAGCACCCGCGGGTGAGTGCGAGCGTGAGGAGACCGGGATGGCGCACGGGGAGGCCGAGCCCGGCTGTGCCCAGGGCGAGCCCTGCCGGCCGGGGCACCACGACCCGCAGGCGGCCGGCAAGCACCGTCGCACGGTCGGCGGCATGCCGTCACACCCGGCGGAGCCGACCACCGGTCGCCCGGCCGACCGGGTCGACGACGACCTTCCGGTGCCCCGCCAGCGGGCCGCCGAGCCGGCGCTGCCCGGGGATCCCGAGCCCGACGCCGTCGCCGGGTGCCGCAGTGAGCTGCCCGGCTGGGCCGGCGCCCACCGGCACGGGCCGGTCCGGCCGCGTCAGCGGGCCACCCGTCGGGAGCGCCCACCGCGCCGCTGGTGCTGACCAGGTGACCGGCGGCGCTGGCCGGTCAGCGCCGCCGGTCAGACCGTCCTGGTGCGCGTCAGCGGGTGCGACGGCGGATCAGCAGCGCGATCCCGGCGAGGCCGACCGTGATGGTCAGCATCACCGCGACGTTGAGCAGCAGCAGGTGCTGCAACTCGCCGAGCGCCTCGTCGATGTCCTTGGCCGGGTCGAGAGTGTCCTCCGGGAGCACCCGCTCGCCGCCGCCGACACCGCCGCTGACCGTGTCGAACTGCCGCTCCAGCGGCACTCCGGCGGTGCGCAGCGTCTCGGACATGCTGAGCCGGCCGAGGAACCAACCCGCGCTGGTCTTGCCGGCGCCCGGCTGTTTCGCCGGCCGGTAGATCCGCGGGCCGCCGACCGCCTTGGGGTAGAGGTCGTACGTCTGCTTCGGCGTCTCCCCGGCGAGCACCACGACCGTGTACTTCGGACCGAGGTCGGCCGCCTTCGGGCCTTTCGCCAGGCCGGTGCGGCCGAGGAAGTTGACCTGGTCGATGACCGCGACCACGTGCGCGGGCTGCGTTTCCGTACGCAGCCGCAGCGGTTCGGACAGCCCCGGGCCGGTGATGTCCACCGCGGCGGGCGCGGGCTTCGGTGCGGCCTGGGCCGGACCGGCGGTGCCGAGGGGCAGCAGCGCCGTGGCCAGCGTGCCCGCCAGCACGGCGACCCACCGCCTCATCTGTCGGACCATCCCGCCTCCTCGCCCCGTTCGATGGATGGCTTCGCAGTGACGTCCGGATCGATTGGTCGGTGGCGGACCGACCGGGCGGTCGGGGCCACTCTCACAGAGTCGCAGAACGTCGATGATTTGCAGCTTGTGGAACAGTAATTGGAACTATCTGCGATCTCTGCTCGACTAATGAGGAGCGGTTTGATCAGCGGGCGGATCGTACCCTTACGGAGGGGTTCATGGGGGGCAGGGTTACACGTTTGGCGCGGGTCGTGCCAGTGGTGCTCGGCGTGGCGTGCGGTGTGTCGCTTCTGGTGCCGGCGACGCCGGCCGCGGCGCACAACTCGCTGACCGGCAGCGACCCGCGCGACGGTGCCCGGGTGGCCACCGCGCCCACCCGGATCGAGCTTCGTTTCCTGTCCAGGCCGGACCCGGCTACGACGAAGATCACAGTAACCGGACCGGACAATGTGGTCGCTGGCGGCCCACCGGCCTTCGCCGGCAGCCGGGTACGCGTGCCGTTCAGGCCGGCGGCCGCGGGGCTCTACATCGTCGGTTACCAGGTCGCCTCCGGCGACGGGCACCCGGTGAAGGGCGAGGTGCGGTTCACCCTCACCACCGGCACGGCCGCCGACCCGTCGGCGAGCCCGTCCGCCCTGCCATCGGTCAGCGGTGGCACTGCCGCGACGCCGGGTGCTGCGGGCTCGCCGTCGGCCGGGCCGGCGTCGGCGTCACCCGTCGCGGAGGGCGGTAGCCCGACGGCGGTCGTGCCGCTGGCGCAGGAGCGCGGCGACTCCGGTCACCGCTGGTGGCTCTGGGCATTCGGCGCCCTGGTGCTCGCCGCCCTGGTGAGCGGGTTCCTGCTCCGCCGCCGGGCCACCCGCGGCTGAGCCCGATCCACACGCCTGGCCGACCCTCGGGCAGCCGCCCCGCAGTCGAGCGGGGCGGCGTGGCGCGGCGGAGGCGGTCAGACCAGGCGGAGCCGGGCCGCGCGCATCCGCGTCAGGCTGCGCTCGCGGCCGAGCACCTCCAGCGACTCGAACAGCGGCAGGCCGACGGTACGACCGGTGACCGCGACCCGGACCGGCGCCTGCGTCTTGCCGAGCTTGAGGCCGCGCTCGGCGCCGACCGCCTCCAGCGTCGACTTCAGCGACTCGGCGTCCCAGGTCTCCAGCGCCTCGAACGCCGCGACGGCCGCGTCCAGCAGGTCGGCGGAGCCGTCCTTCATGGTCTTGGCCCAGGCGGCCTCGTCGATCAGTGGTGCGGCCAGGAAGAGGAAGTCCACGTTCGGCACGATCTCGCTGAGCACCGAGATCCGGGTCTGGGCCAGCGGCGCCACGGCGGCGAACGCGTCGGCGTCGTACTCCTCGGGCTGCCACGGCGGCGGCGCGATGGTGTCGGTGCCGGTCAGCCACGGCTGGCAGGCGTCGATGAACTCGGCCACCGGCAGCGCCCGGATGTAGTCGCCGTTGAACGCGCGCAGCTTCTTCTCGTCGAAGAACGCCGGGGAGGTGTTGACCTCCTCCAGCCGGAACTCCTCCTCGATCACCGACCACGGGACGATCTCCCGGTCGCCGGAGGGCGCCCAGCCGAGCAGCATCAGGTAGTTGCGCATCGCGTCGGCGAGGTAGCCCTCCTCGCGGTACGCCTCCAGGGCCACCTTGTCGCGGCGCTTGGAGAGCTTCTGCCGCTTCTCGTTGACCACCACCGGCACGTGCGCCCAGACCGGCGGCTTGACCCCGAGGGCGTCCCAGAGCAGTTGCTGCTTGGGGGTGTTGGGCAGGTGCTCCTCGGCCCGGATCACGTGGGTGATCCCCATGGTCATGTCGTCGACGACGTTGGCGAGCAGGAAGACCGGCGAACCGTCGCCCCGGGCGATGACGAAGTCCTCGATGAGCTTGTTCTCGAAGGTGGGCTCGCCACGGATCAGGTCGACCACCACGGTCGCGCCCTCGTCCGGCGTACGGAAGCGCAGCGCCCGACCCTCACCCGGGCCCAGGCCGAGGTCGCGGTGGTAGCCGTCGTAGCCCTGGTACTGCGAGCCGGTGCGGGCCTGCACGTCCTCGCGGGTGCAGTCGCAGTAGTACGCGCGGCCCGACTCGTAGAGCCGGGCGGCGGCGGCCCGGTGCTCGCCGGCGTTCTGCGATTGGAAGTACGGCCCCTCGTAGCTGCCGCGGGAGATGCCGATCCAGTCCAGCGCGGAGAGGATGCCCTCGGTCCATTCGGGCTTGTTGCGCGCCGCGTCGGTGTCCTCGACGCGCAGCACGAACACCCCGCCCTGCTGCTTGGCGTAGATCCAGTTCTGCAGCGCCGAGCGGGCGCCGCCGACGTGGAACATACCGGTCGGGGAGGGGGCGAAGCGCACACGTACTGTCACGTCCCCCAGCCTACGGCGGCCGGCGACCGGTTTCCTCCAGGACCCCCTGCCGCCCCGGCCCCCGGACTCAGGGGACCGAGCGGATCTTGACGACCAGGGCGCTGCCGACCAGGGTGACCGCGGCGGTGACCGCGTAGAGCGTGGGGTAGCCGCCGAGGTGGACCACGAGCGGGGCGGAGAGCGCGGGGCCGAGCACCTGCGGCGCCGAGTTGGCAATGTTGATCACGCCGAGGTCCTTGGCCCGGTCGGTGGCCCGGGGGAGCACCTGGGTGATCAGCGCGGCGTCCACCGAGAGGTAGACGCCGTACCCGGCGCCGAGCAGCAGCGCGGCGACGATAGCCATCGGCCAGACCGGCGCGACGGCGAGCAGCAGGGCCGCCACCGCCATGATCAGCCCGGAGGTGATGACGTAGACCTTGCGCCGCCCGGAGCGGTCGGACAGCCGCCCGGCGACCACGGCGGTCAGCATCATGCCGAGCGTGTAGAGCAGGATCAGCACGAGCAGGCCGCCCTCGGGATCGGGGTGGCGCACCCCGTCGGTGAGGAAGTACAGCAGGTAGAGGGTGCCCAGGGCGTTGCCGAGCTGGACCAGGAACCGGGTGATCCAGGCCCAGGCGAAGTCCGGGTGCCGGCGGGGGCTGATCCACATCGAGGCCAGCAGCGCCCGCGCCCGCAGCGCCGGCCGGTGCGCCCGGGGCAGCGGGTCGTCGGGGGTGAGCAGCGCGAACGGCAGGGACAGCAGCAGGATGGCCACCGCGATGGCGAGGTATCCGGCGGCGTTGCCGGTGACCAGGGCGGTGACCAGCACGGCGCCGAGCACCAGCCCGAGCGCCTGCGGGATGCCGACCCAGCCGGAGACCCCGCCGCGCTGCACCACGGGCACCCGGTCCGGGATGGCCGCGGTGAGGCTGGCCAGCATCGCGTTGAAGCAGACCTGCGCGGCCACCCAGCCGACGGCGACCCCGAGGATGGTCCGCTGCTGGGCCAGCAGCACCAGGGCCGCCGCGCCGAGCAGCGCCCCGCCGGCGGTCCAGACGTGCCGGCGGCCGAACTCGCGGCCGGCCACCCGCAGACAGGTGCGGTCGGACAGCGCGCCCGCGAGGGGGTTGGCGAGCACCGCGGCCAGCGCGCCCAGGCCGGTGACCACGGCCAGCATGGCCTCCTTGTCGCCCGGCGCGATCCGCTCGATCTGCTGCGGCAGCAGCACCTGGATCGGCGTGAAGAACGCCATCCAGACCCCGAGGTTGGCCGCGAAGACCAGCCCGATCCAGCTGCGCCGGACCGGCACCGTCGGCTCGGCGAGCGCCGCCGGCAGCGACGCCGGGGTCGGGTCGAGGGTGGTCACCGCGCCGACCCCGGCCGGCTGGCCGCGATCACGTCCCGCAGCCAGGTGTACGAGGACTTCGGCGTCCGGGTCTGGCTGGCGTAGTCGACGTGCACCAGACCGAAGCGTTTGGTGAACCCCTCGGCCCACTCCCAGTTGTCCAGCAGCGACCAGACGAAGTACCCGCGCACGTCGACCCCGTCGTCGATGGCGGCCCGCACCGCCCGCAGGTGCCCGTCGAGGTACGCGATCCGGTCCGGGTCCGCGACCCGCCCCTCGGCGTCCGGCACGTCGTCGTACGCGCAGCCGCTCTCGGTGATCTCGATCGGCGGCAGCGCCTCGCCGTACGTGTCGCGCAGCCAGCCGAGCAGGTCGTGCAGCCCGTCGGGGGCCACCGGCCAGTCGAAGGCGGTGCGCGGGTAGCCCTCCAGCGGCACCAGGTCGAACGGCAGCGGCGAGCCCTCCTCGGCGGCGCGTACGCCGGTCGGGTTGTAGTAGTTGACCCCGAGCACGTCGATCGGCGCGGCGATCGTCTCCAGGTCGCCGCCGTGGATGACACCGGCGTCGAAGCCCGGCAGCTCCGGGTAGCCCCGGCCCAGCAGCGGGTCGGTGAAGAGCCGGTTGTGCAACGCCTCGTACGCGGCCCCGGCGGCCCGGTCGGCGTCGCTGTCGCCGAGCACCCGCACGGGTGAGTAGTTGTTGGCGATCGCCACCGGGCTGGCGGTGCGGGCCCGTAGCGCGGCGACCGCGAGCCCGTGCCCGAGCAGTTGGTGGTGGGCGACCGGGAAGGCGTCGAAGAGCAGCATCCGGCCGGGGGCGTGCACGCCCATGCCGTAGCCGAGGCTCATGTGGATGAACGGCTCGTTCAGGGTGATCCAGAGGCGGACCCGGTCACCGAGCCGGGCGGCGGTCAGGTCGGCGTACTCGGCGAACCGGGCCGCGGTGTCGCGGTGCAGCCAGCCGCCGGCGTCTTCCAGGGGCTGGGGCAGGTCCCAGTGGTAGAGGGTGGCCACCGGGTCGATGCCGGCGGCCAGCAGCTCGTCCACCAGCCGGTCGTAGAAGTCCAGGCCGGCGGCGTTGGCCGGGCCGGCGCCGGTGGGCTGCACGCGGGGCCAGGCGATGGAGAACCGGTACGCCGAGACGCCCAGCCCGGCCAGCAGCGCGACGTCCTCGCTGTGCCGGTGGTAGTGGTCGCAGGCGACCGCGCCGGTGCTGCCGTCGCTGATCCGGCCGGGGGAGTCGGCGAAGGTGTCCCAGATGGACGGTCCGCGTCCGTCCGCTGTGGTGGCCCCCTCGATCTGGTGGGCCGACGTGGAGACGCCCCAGCGGAAGCCGGTGGGGAACTCGGGCATCGGTGCGGTCGACATGCGCCCTCCCGGTCAACGTGAAACGTGCTCGGGACTTTAGGGCGCTCCGGATGAATGCGCCATAGGCCGGGATGACGCGATGCGCAATGGTTGATCGGCGTGTCTTTTTCCGAACCCGTCCTGGTAAGTCCGATTTTGCGCATAGAGTGCCGATATCGTGGGATGTCCTCACTGGAGGAAAGACGGAAATGATCCTCGTGGAACGCAGTGCGCACGTGGCGGCGCCGGTGGAAGTGGTCTGGGACGTCGTACAGCGGGCCGAGCAGTTGCCGGCCTGGCTGGCGGGGGTCCGCGCGGCCGAGGTGCTCTCGGGAGAGGGCTTCGGCCGGCGGCAGCTGGTCCAGGCGGGGCGCGGCTCGGCGCATGAGGCCGAGGTGATCGCCTACCAGGAGCCGACTCTGATCGGCTGGCGGGAACGGGCCAAGGGCGCCGGTGCTCGCGCGGAGGCGCGCACCGAGATCTACGTCCAGCTCACTCCCGACGAGGAGGAGGAGGGCGGGACCATCGTGCGGCTCATCGTGGTCCGCTGGCCGGCCGGCCCGGTCAAGGCGGCCCTGCTGCGCCTGGGCCTGCGCCGGGTCGGCGCGGACCTGGAGGACTCGCTGGCCCGGCTGACCGACCTGGCCGCCGTCGGCTGATCCGCCGAGTCCCCGGCGTCACCCGCCCCGGCGGTGGCCCGGGTCCCCGCCAGGGACCCCGGACCGCCGCCGCCCCGTCTCACCCACCGTCCGCCCGGTCGATCGGGAGCACGGGGCGAGGGTGCGGGTGCACCAAAAGGGCCCGGCGCGGGTGCGCCGGGCCCTTCCTGGTCGTGCTGGGTTCAGCTGTCGCCGCCGGTCTCGCCGACCGGGGCGGCGTTGACGTCGTCGATCGCGTACTTCTTCGCGGCCTCGGCCGGCACGGTGGCCGCCACCGCGCCGCTGCGGGCGAGCTGCCGCAGCGTGGCGACCACGATCGACTCGGCGTCGACGTGGAAGTGCCGGCGCAGCGCGTGCCGGGTGTCCGACATGCCGAAACCGTCGGTGCCGAGCGACGTGTAGTCACCGGGCACCCAGCGGGCGATCAGGTCCGGAACGGCCCGCATCCAGTCGCTGACCGCGACCTTCGGCCCGTCCGCGTCGGCCAGCTTCTGCTGGACGTACGGCACCTTCGCCTCGGCGCCCGGGTTGAGCAGGTTGAACTCCTCGCACTCCACCGCGTCGCGGCGCAGCTCGGTCCAGGAGGTCACCGACCACACGTCCGCGGCCACCCCCCAGTCCTGGGCGAGCAGCTGCTGGGCCTTGAGCGCCCACTGCATGCCGGTGCCGGAGGCGAGCACGTTGGCCTTCGGGCCGTCGACCTGCGGCGCCGGGGAGTAGCGGTAGATGCCCTTGAGCAGGCCCTCCACGTCCACCCCGGCCGGCTCGGCCGGCTGGAGGATCGGCTCGTTGTAGACCGTCAGGTAGTAGAAGACGTTCTCCTGCGCGTCCCCGTACATCCGGTGCAGGCCGTTCTCCATGATGTGCGCGATCTCGAAGGAGAACGCCGGGTCGTACGCGACCACCGCCGGGTTGGTGGCGGCGATCAGCATCGAGTGACCGTCCTCGTGCTGGAGGCCCTCACCGTTGAGCGTGGTCCGCCCCGCGGTGGCGCCGAGCAGGAAGCCCCGCGCCATCTGGTCGGCCGCCGCCCACAGCCCGTCGGCGGTCCGCTGGAACCCGAACATCGAGTAGAAGATGTACATCGGGATCATCGGCTCGTCGTGGGTGGCGTACGCCGAGCCCGCGGCGGTGAACGAGGCGACCGAGCCGGCCTCGTTGATCCCCTCGTGCAGGATCTGCCCGGTGGTCGACTCCTTGTACGACAGGAACAGCTCCCGGTCGACCGAGGTGTAGCGCTGGCCGTGCGGCGAGTAGATCTTCGCGGTCGGGAAGATCGAGTCGAGGCCGAAGGTGCGCGCCTCGTCCGGGATGATCGGCACCCAGCGCTTGCCGAACTCCTTGTCCTTCATGACGTCCTTGAGCAGGCGGACGAAGGCCATCGTGGTGGCCACCTTCTGCTTGCCCGAGCCGCGCTTGACGTCGGCGAACCGCTCCGGGCCGGGGATCGCCAGCCGCTTGCTGCTGGTCCGCCGGGACGGCAGGTAGCCGCCGAGCTGCTCGCGCCGCTCCTTCAGGTACGCCAGTTCCTCGGACTTCTCGCCCGGGTGGTAGTACGGCGGCAGGTAGGGGTTGTCCTCCAGCGCCGAGTCCGGGATGTCCAGGTAGAGGCGGTCGCGGAAGGTCTTCAGATCCTCCAGCGTCAGCTTCTTCATCTGGTGGGTGGCGTTGCGGCCCTCGAAGTGCGAGCCGAGCGTCCAGCCCTTGATCGTCTTCGCCAGGATGACGGTGGGCTGCCCGGTGTGCTCGGTGGCCGCCTTGTAGGCCGCGTAGAGCTTGCGGTAGTCGTGCCCACCCCGCTTGAGGTTCCAGATCTCGTCGTCGCTCAGCGGCTCGACCATCTTGCGGGTGCGCGCGTCGCGGCCGAAGAAGTGCTCCCGCACGTACGCGCCCGACTCGGCCTTGTAGGTCTGGTAGTCACCGTCGGTGGTGGTGTTCATGAGGTTGACCAGCGCGCCGTCGGTGTCCGCGGCGAGCAGCGGGTCCCACTCCCGGCCCCAGACCACCTTGATGACGTTCCAGCCGGCGCCCCGGAAGAACGCCTCCAGCTCCTGCATGACCTTGCCGTTGCCACGGACCGGGCCGTCCAGCCGCTGGAGGTTGCAGTTGATCACGAAGGTGAGGTTGTCCAGCTCCTCGCGGGCGGCCAGGCCGATGGCGCCGAGCGTCTCCGGCTCGTCCATCTCGCCGTCGCCCAGGAACGCCCAGACGTGCTGCTGCGACGTGTCCTTGATGCCGCGGTGCTGCAGGTACCGGTTGAACCGGGCCTGGTAGATCGCGTTCAGCCCGCCGAGGCCCATCGAGACGGTGGGGAACTCCCAGAAGTCCGGCATCAGCCGCGGGTGCGGGTACGACGGCAGCCCGCCGCCGGGGTGCGACAGCTCCTGACGGAAGCCGTCGAGCTGGTGCTCGCTGAGCCGCCCCTCGAGGAAGGCCCGGGCGTACATGCCGGGTGAGGCGTGGCCCTGGTAGTAGATGTGGTCGCCGCCACCCGGGTGGTTCTTGCCCCGGAAGAAGTGGTTGAAGCCCACCTCGTAGAGCGACGCCGAGCTGGCGAAGGTCGAGATGTGCCCACCGACGCCGATCTCCGGGCGCTGCGCCCGGTGCACCAGCATCGCGGCGTTCCACCGGACGTAGGCCCGGATCCGCCGCTCGACGTGCTCGTCGCCCGGGAACCACGGCTCGCGCTCAGACGGGATCGTGTTGATGTAGTCGGTGGTGGTCAGGGGCGGAACCCCGACCTGGCGCTCGCGGGCCCGCTCCAGCAGGCGCAGCATGACGTAGCGGGCGCGTTTGGCGCCTCGCTCGTCGATGACACCGTCAAGCGACTCGACCCATTCGCTGGTTTCTTCAGGGTCGATGTCCGGAAGCTGGCTCGGTAGGCCGTCGCTGATCACCGGGCGCTTGCGTTCCGTAGCCACAGGCGTTCCCTCGGTTGTGTGTGGGATAGGTCTCTAGCGCCATCCTGCCCCCTGGTGGCACCCGTCGTCACGTCTAGGTCCCCTCGACGCGATGCTCAACACAGGTACCCGTCGGTAACTTAGCGCTACGGCCGCCGGATCGCCCTTGTCCGGGCCCACTGCCGTCCGACTCGGGTGGCTGGGACGGGTGGGGCCGGGGCGACTGCGGTGGCGGGGGTGGCGACCTCGGCGGAGGTGGCGGTGGCGGCCGCTCCCGACCCCGCGCTGCGGCAGAATGCGACGTATGCGCAGTGACGTGATCACCGTCCAGACCGGGTCGAGGCCGACCGTCCGGGACATCACCGCCGAGGCCCAGGCGTTCGTCTCCAGCGAGGGCGACGGCCTGCTGCACGTCTTCGTGCCGCACGCCACCGCCGGCCTGGCGATCATCGAGACCGGCTCCGGCTCCGACGACGACCTGCTCACCGCCATCGACGCGCTGCTGCCCACCGACGACCGCTGGCGGCACCGGCACGGCTCGCCCGGCCACGGCCGTGACCACGTGCTGCCGGCGTTCGTCCCCCCGTACGCCACGCTGCCGGTGCTCGGCGGTCGGCTGGCGCTGGGCACCTGGCAGTCGCTCTGCCTGGTCGACACCAACGGCGACAACCCGACCCGCCAGGTCCGCTTCTCGTTCCTCCCAGCCTGAGACACCCGACCCGCCCACGTGCCGCCCCTGACCCCACCGCCAAGATCCGCGCAACGTCCGGGAAGCTGCTGCCTCACCACGTGCAGAGGCGACACATTCCCTGAAGTCGCACGGATCTTGGCGTGGGGTCAGGGGCGGGCGGTCACGGGCGGACCGTCTCCCGCTGGACCGTGTCGTCCACCCCCGCGCCCGCGGCCGTGCGGGCCGCCGACGGGACCGGGTTGTCGGCCGTCTGGTGCAGGCCGGGCACGCGGTCCTCGATCACGAACGAGGCCCGGGTGTACGCGGGCGCGCCCGGTCGGCTGACGTACGGCAGCACGTCGAAGTCGGCGGCGAGCTGCCCCGGGGTGATCGTGGTGCGCACGTACCCCCGCAGGTTGTTCTGGAAGCGCAGGTGCGGGTTGAAGCCGAACCACGGGTGGGACCCGGACGCCGAGTCCGCGCCGTCGCCGGTCGAGGTGATCGAGGAGCAGACCAGCTCCGTGCCGACGGTGCGCGAGGTCGGGTCCGCGTAGTCCAGCTTCAGCTCGCTGGCCCAGTGCGCGTGCACGTCGCCGGTCAGCACCACCGGGTTGCGCACCCCGGCGGCCAGCCAGCCCCGGGTGATCCGGTCCCGGGAGGCGACGTAGCCGTCCCAGGCGTCCATGCTGGTGACGGTGAGTGGGCCGGCGTTGTTGTCCCGCTGCGCGAAGAAGACCTGCTGGCCCAGGATGTCCCAGCGGGCGTCCGAGCGGCGGAAGCCGTCCAGCAGCCACGCCTCCTGCTCCGCCCCGGTGATCGAGCGGGCCGGGTCGGCCGCCGCCGCGCAGTCCCGGTAGCCGTCGCCGCAGGCCTGGTCGTCGCGGTACTGGCGGGTGTCGAGCATGTGGAAGGTGGTTAGCCGCCCCCAGCGCACCCGCCGGTAGAGCTGCATGTCGATGCCACGCGGAATCGAGGTACGCCGCAGCGGCATGTTCTCGTAGTACGCCTGGAACGCCGCCGCTCGCCGGGCGGGGAACTCGGGGTCCGGCGCCTCGGGCGCCTCGTCGGCCCAGTTGTTCTCCACCTCGTGGTCGTCGAAGACCACCACCCAGGGCGCCACCGCGTGCGCGGCCTGCAGGTCGGCGTCGGTCTTGTACTGGGCGTGCCGCTGCCGGTAGTTGGCCAGCGTCCGGGTCTCCGGCCCCTCGTGGTCGCGCGGGTTGCCACCCGGGACGGTGTACGTGTCCGGGGCGTACTCGTACTGGTAGTCGCCCAGGTGCAGGATCAGCTCCGGCTCGGTCTCGGCCAGCCGCCGGTAGGCGGTGAAGTAGCCGTGCTCGTACTGGGAGCAGGACGCGAAGCCCATCGCCAGGGCCGCCGGCATGGTCCACGGCGCGGGGGCGGTGCGGGTGCGCCCGACCGGTGAGAGGTGCCGCTCGGCCCGGAACCGGTAGAAGTACTCCCGCCCGGGCAGCAGGCCGGCCAGCTCCACGTGCACGCTGTGCGCCGAGCGGTAGCGGGCAACGGCCACGCCGCGCCGCAGCACGTGCCGGAACCGCTCGTCGGCGGCCAGCTCCCAGTGCACCGGGACGTCGCGGTCCGGCATGCCACCGAGGCCGTCCTCGGCGAGGGGCTGCGGGGCCAGGCGGGTCCACAGCACGAACCCGTCGTGGTCGGGGTCGCCGGAGGCCACGCCGAGGGTGAACGGGTAGGCGAGCGGGCGGCGGGCCGCCGCCGCGCCGACCGCCACCGGCAGCCCGGTGACCGCACCGGCGGCGCCAAGGGCGGCGCCGGACAGCAGGATGGTACGTCGGGACAGTGACACGAAATCCTCCCCAGAGTCCGATCTCTCGTGACTCCGGGAGCCTCGCGAGCCCCGGTGGCCGGCAGGTGACGGTGAGGGCCCCGGCCCGTCGCCGGCAGTCGAACACCGGTCACCGCGGTCGATCCACCCTCGGCGGGTCAGCCTTCTTGAGCAGCCGGCGCAGCTCACCGACCGGCGCAGCTCACCAACCGGCGCGACCGCACCTGATCGCTGAGCTGGCCGGCCGGCGCCGTGCGTACGATGTGGCGGTGACGCAGGAGGTCGTTCCCGGGACAACCGGACCGGTGGACCGCGCCGGCCTGGCCGGCGACGTCGTGCGCCGGATGGCGCACGTGACGGCCGCCCTGCGGCACCGCCAGGACGCCGCGTTCTCCGAGCTGGGGCTCACCCCGGCGGTGGCCCGGGCCCTGCACGAGCTGGACCCGGACCGGCCGCTGCCGGCCCGCGATCTCGCCGAGCGGCTCGGGTGCGACCGGTCGAACGTGACCGCGCTGGTCGACAAGCTGGAGCAGGCCGGCCTGGTGGAGCGCCGCACCGACCCGGTCGACCGGCGGCAGAAGACGTTGGTCGTGACCGGGAAGGGCCGGGGCGTACGGCACCGGGTGACCGACGTGATGTCCGACTCCCGACTCCTGGCCGGGCTGACCGACCGCGAGCTGGGCACCCTGCGCGACCTGGTGTGGAAGGTGTCCGACGATGGTTGCCCGGAGCCCTGCGAGCCGGGGTGAGTCGGCCCGCGCCAACCGTGTCCCACTGGGCGACCAGGGCTTCCGTCGGTAATGCTGTGCGACGTGACCACCCCGCAAGATCTCGACGACCGCTTCCGGGAGACGCTGGCGGCGCTACCCGCCGCCGAGCGGCGGCGTGACCCCGCCGACCCGGTCACCGACGACGCCCCGCTGACCGGCGCGCAACTGCTGGACCTGTTCGACGCGCAGATCACCAGCCGGCAACTCGACCTGGCCGGCCGCTGGCTGCGCAGCTTCGGGGAGGGCTTCTACACCATCGGCTCGGCCGGGCACGAGGGCAACGCGGCGGTCGCCGCCGCGCTGCGCCCCACCGACCCGGCGCTGCTGCACTACCGCTCGGGCGCCTTCTACTGCGTGCGCGCCGCCCAGAGCGCCGCCACGCCGGAGGCCACCGACGACGCGGAACCACCCGCCGAGGCGGCCGAGCCCGAGCCGGCCGGCGACGCGCCGCCCACCGGCGGGTTCGCGGCGTACGCGGGCGCGGCCCGCGACGTGCTGCGCGGGATGGTCGCCTCCAGTGCGGAGCCGATCGCCGGCGGCCGGCACAAGGTGTTCGGGCGTGCCGACCTGGCGGTCGTGCCGACCACCTCCACGATCGCCTCGCACCTGCCCCGGGCCGTCGGGATGGGACTGGCCGTGGAACGGCTGCGCCGGCTGGACAGCGCCGGACGGCGTACCGGCGCCGGGGTGCGGGTCGGCAGCGGGGCGGGCGCCGCGCACGCCCCGTGGCCACCGGACGCCATCGTGGTCTGCTCGTTCGGCGACGCCTCGGTCAACCACGCCAGCGCCACCGCCGCCTTCAACACCGCCGGGTGGTACGACCACGCAGGGCTGCGCATCCCGGTGCTCTTCGTCTGCGAGGACAACGGGTTGGGCATCAGCGTCCGCTCCCCGGAGGGCTGGGTGGAGGCGACATTGCGGTCGAGGCCGGGCATTCGCTACCTGTCCGCCGACGGCGCCGACCCCGTGCAGGCGTACGCGGTGGCGGCGGAGGCCGCGGCCTGGGTGCGTCGGCACCGGCGCCCGGCCGTGCTGCACCTGCGCACCGTGCGGCTGATGGGGCACGCCGGGGCGGACGCTGAGTCGGCGTACCGCAGCCCGGCGGAACTCGCGGCCGACCTGGACGGGGATCCGGTGGCCGCCACGGCCCGGCTGCTCGTCGACGCCGGTGTGGCGACGGGCGAGGAGCTGCTGGCCCGGTACGACGAGACCGGCTGGCAGGTCCGCCGGATCGCCGAGGAGGTGCTGGGCGAGCCGAAGCTGGGCTCCGCGGCCGACGTGGTGTCCGCGCTGGCGCCCCGCCGGCCGGTGCGGGT
>NZ_QGKR01000296.1 GCF_003172955.1 Micromonospora acroterricola
CTCGGAGATGTGTATAAGAGCCAGGCCACCAGCCATCCGACGCCCGGACGAACCGTCGGCGCCTCGACGCTGCCGACGGTTCGTCCGGGCGTCGGATGGCTGGTGGCCGCGCTGGCCGCCACAGCAGCCCTCGTCACCGCCAGCGTCGTCCGACCCGGCCCGACCGGCTCCGAGCGGACCGCCTTCGCCGCCGCGCCTGACAATCCGGCGACGCGACCCGCCACGCCGCCCACCGCAGCGCCGACCACCGCAGCGCCGACCGCGGCCGTACCGAGCAGGCCGGCCACGCCGGCAACGCCGGCAACGACCCGGACGGACGGCGTGACCGAGGCGCCCGCCACCGCCCGTCCCGGTGCCACGGGGGCACCGGGGCGGGTGGCACGGGTCGCCTGGGCAGCCGCGACGGTCGCGCTGGTCGCCGTCGGCACGGTCCGGGCCGCCGGCTGGCTCTTCGTGCTCTGCCTGATCGCCGCCGCGGTGACCGCGACGCTCGCCGTGACCGGCGGGCGAAGCCCGTTCGGGATGCTGGTGGCCGCGACGCTGCCGCCGGCCGCGACGGTCCGGGCCTTCCCCTGGGCGGTACGCGGGCTGCGCCACACCCGCCCGGCCGGCCCGGGGATCGGGCGGATCATGACGAGTCTCGTGGTTTCGGCCGGCCTGCTGGTGCTGTTCGGTCTGCTCTTCTCGTCCGCCGACGCCGTCTTCGCCGACCTGGTCACGGGTCTGCTGCCCGACATCTCGGCGGGCGGGGCCTTCGGCTGGCTGGCCCGCCTGCTGCTGATCGGCCTGGGGTTGCTCGGCGGCGCGTACCTGGTCAGCCGCCCGCCGAACCTGGACGGCCTGCGCCCGGCCCCGACCCGACCGGCGCACCGGCTGGAGTGGGCGCTGCCGCTGGCACTGCTCAACGCCCTGTTCGCCGCGTTCGTGCTGGTGCAGCTGACGGTGTTCTTCGGTGGCGCGGGGCACGTGCTGCGCACGGCCGGGCTCACCTACGCCCAGTACGCCCGCGGCGGCTTCTGGCAACTGCTCGCCGTCACCGCGCTCACCCTGCTGGTGATCGCGATCGCCGCCCGTCGGGCACCGAGGGCCACCCGGGCCGACCGGCTGCTGGTCCGCGTACTCCTCGGTGCGCTCACGGCGCTCAGCCTGGTCGTCGTCGCGTCCGCGCTCTACCGCATGCAGGTCTACGCCGACGCGTACGGGGCCACCCGTCTCCGGCTCGTCGTGGCGACCGCCGAACTCTGGCTCGGGCTGCTCTTCGTCCTGGTCGGGGTTGCCGTGGTGCGGCTGCGCGCCGAGTGGCTGCCCCGGCTCGTGATCGGCACCGCGGTGCTCGCGCTGCTCGGGTTGGCCCTGGTCAACCCGGACCGGCTGATCGCTGACCGGAACGTCGACCGGTATCGGGAGACCGGCCGGTTGGACGTGGGCTACCTCGCCGGGCTCTCCGCCGACGCCGTACCGGCACTGGACCGGCTGCCCGAGCCGCTGCGGGCCTGTGCGCTGCGGGAGATCGCCGCCGAGCTGCCCCGGGACGGCCTCTGGGCGGCGAACCTCGGCCGCGAGCGGGCCCGGCGGCACCTGGACGGGATCTCGGCGACCGCCGGCGCGACGCACTGTGCCGATCGGATGCGCTGGTGATCGCGCCCGCTTGACATTCCCGCAGGGCGGGCGAGACTGCCGGGGTGGCCAAGCAACTCCCTGACGTGGGGTCCGGCGGTACGGTGCCGCCGCCCCGACGCACCCGGATCGTGCTGGCCGAGATCACCCGGCAGGACAGCCGCGCCGAGCGGACGCGCACCGAGCTGGCGCAGCAGACCCAGGTCGGCGAGGCGCTGGTCCGCGGCCTGGTCCGGGCCCAGCTCGCGCTGGCGCTGCGGCTCTCGCTGGTGGTGGCCATCGGGCTCGGCGGGCTGCCCTGGCTGTTCGCCATCGCACCGTCGCTCGGCCGCACCACGCTCGCCGGCGTCAACCTGCCCTGGCTGCTCCTCGGCGTGGGCTCGTTCCCGTTCCTGATCGGGGTGGGCTGGGCGTACGTGCGGCTGGCCGAGCGCAACGAGCAGGACTTCATCCACCTGGTGCAGCGGCCGGAGCGCTGAGGTGGCCAACGACTACGTGGTCCCGGCCATCGTCGCGGTCACCCTGGTCACCGTCGGGATCGGTTTCTACGGGCTGCGGCTGGCCCGGACCACGTCCGACTTCCTGGTCGCCTCCCGGGCGATCAGTCCGACCTGGAACGCGGCCGCCATCGGCGGGGAGTACCTGTCGGCGGCGAGCTTCCTCGGCATCGCCGGCCTGGTTCTCAAGTACGGCGTCGACGTGCTCTGGTACCCGGTCGGGTTCGCCGCCGGTTACCTGGCCCTGCTGCTGTTCGTGGCCGCCCCGCTGCGCCGGTCCGGCGCGTTCACTCTGCCCGACTTCTGCGAGCTGCGGCTGGGCTCCCGCCGGCTGCGCATCCTGGCCACCGCCTTCGTGATCTTCATCGGGTGGCTCTACCTGGTGCCGCAGCTCCAGGGCGCGGGCCTCACCCTGGCCACGGTGGCCGGTTCCCCGTACCCGCTCGGCGCCCTGCTGGTGGCCGCCGTGGTCACCGCGAACGTCGCGCTCGGCGGTATGCGGGCGATCACCTTCGTCCAGGCGTTCCAGTACTGGCTCAAGCTGACCGCGCTCGCCGTACCGGCGATCTTCCTGGCGTTGCAGTGGCAGGCGGACGCCCGCCCGGCGGTGACCCCGCCCGACGGACCGACGTTCCGGGCCGCGACCACCGTCGTGGTCGAGCACCGCGCGACCCTGACCCTGCCCGACGGCGAGATCCGGGAGGTACGCCCCGGCGACGAGCTGACCTTCGCGGCGGGCGACCCGGTGCCGGAGGTGTCCGGCGTGGCCACGGACGCCGCCGACTGGCTGCTGCCCAGCGCCGCCGGCGACGACGACCGGGGCCTGTTCGCCACGTACTCGCTGATCCTGGCCACCTTCCTCGGCACCATGGGCCTGCCGCACGTGCTGGTCCGCTTCTACACCAACCCCGACGGCGCGGCGGCCCGCCGGACCACGCTGGTCGTGCTGGCGCTGGTGGGCGCCTTCTATCTGCTGCCCACCCTGTACGGGGTGCTGGGCCGGATCTACACCCCACAGTTGCTGGTCAGCGGGCAGACCGACGCGGTGGTGGTGCTTCTGCCCGGCGCGGCCCTCGGCGACGGCCTGGTCGGGAGGCTGCTCGCCGCGCTGGTCGCGGCGGGCGCGTTCGCGGCCTTCCTCTCCACCTCGTCCGGGCTGTTGACCAGCGTCGCCGGGGTGATCTCGACGGACGTGCTCGGCCGAGGTTCGGTACGCGGCTTCCGACTGGCCACGGTGATCGCCGGTGGCGTGCCGGCGGTGCTGGCGCTCAACGTCTCCGGGCTGGACGTGTCGCAGGTCGTCGGGCTGGCCTTCGCGGTCGCCGCGTCGAGCTTCTGCCCGCTGCTCGTGCTCGGCATCTGGTGGCGCGGGCTGACCGACCTGGGCGCCGCCGCGGGGGTGCTGGTGGGGGGCGGCGCGGCGATCGGCGCGGTGCTGGTCACCGTGCTCGGCCCGCCGCTGTCCGGCTGGCCGGCCACGCTCACCGCGCAGCCGGCCGCGTGGACGGTGCCACTGGCCTTCACCGTGATGGTGGCGGTGTCGATGGCGACCCGTCGGCGGGCACCCGCCGACGTCGCCGCCACCATGCTGCGCCTGCACACCCCCGAATCCCTGCGGTTGTAGGGAAGGGCCCGCCGATCGGGGCTTGGGCATCGCGGCGTCCGTCTCGGGGATGAGGGCGGGTCCACCTGCGGCCGGAGCGCGGAACTGGCGATCGACGGATAACGTCGGCGCATGACTGGTGAGCACCCCGCGCTCGCGCTGCGTGGCCTGGCGAAGCGATTCGACGGGACGATCGCGGTGGCCGGCGTCGACCTGGACGTCCCGGCCGGCTCCTTCTACGGCCTCCTCGGCCCGAACGGCGCCGGCAAGACCACCACCCTGTCCATGGCGGTCGGGTTGTTGCGGCCGGACGCCGGTTCGGCCTGGGTGCTCGGGCACGACGTCTGGCGCGACCCGGTCACGGCCAAGCGGCTGCTCGGCGTGATGCCCGACGGGGTCCGGCTGTTCGACCGGCTGACCGGGGCGGAGCTGCTGGCGTACAACGGGCTCCTGCGGGGGATGGACCCGGCGGTGGTCGACCAGCGCTCCGCGGAGCTGCTGGACGTTCTGGCGCTCGGCGACGCCGGGCGCACGCTGGTGGTGGACTACTCGGCGGGCATGAAGAAGAAGATCGGCCTGGCCTGCGCGCTGCTGCACGGCCCCCGGGTGCTGGTGCTGGACGAGCCGTTCGAGGCGGTCGACCCGGTCTCCGCCGCGCTGATCCGGGACATCCTCACCCGGTACGCGGCCGGCGGTGGCACGGTCGTCTTCTCCAGTCACGTGATGGAGGTCGTCGAGCGGCTCTGCTCGCACGTGGCGATTCTCGCCGGGGGCATCATCAAGCGGGTCGGCACGATCGACGAGGTCCGCGGCGACCGTTCTCTGGAGCAGGTCTTCGTGGAGGTCGTCGGTGGGCGTACCGCGACCGGTGAGGAGCTCTCGTGGCTCTCCCGGTGACGGCCGCGCCCGCCGCGCCGGTCCGCGCGGTTTCCGCCCGGCACTTCGTGCGGCTCAAGCTGCGGGTGATGGGCAACAACTTCCGGGGCCAGGGCTGGCGGGTCGCCCTGTTCATTGGCGGTGCGCTGGTCGGGCTCTGGTTCGCCGCCAGCGGCTTCTTCCTCTTCGCCGCGCCCGGCCTGGCGGGCGACGACCGGTACGCGATGCTGATCGCGGCGGCCGGTGGTGGCCTGCTCGTGCTCGGCTGGCTGCTGCTGCCGCTGGTCTTCTTCGGCGTGGACGAGACGCTGGACCCGGCCCGGTTCGCGCTGCTGCCGCTGCCCCGCCGCACGCTGGTCGTCGGTCTGTTCACCGCTGCCCTGGTCAGCGTGCCGGTGCTGGCGGTGCTGATCGCGACGTTCGGGTTGGTGCTCACCGCCTGGGCGCTGGGCGGTTGGTCCGCCGGCCTGGTGGCCGCCGTCGGCGTGGTCGCCGGGCTGCTGCTGTGTGTGGCCGCCAGCCGGGCGGTGACCAGCGCCTTCGCGACCATGCTGCGGTCCCGCCGGGTGCGTGACCTGGCGGCCGTGCTGCTGGCGGTGGTCGCGGCACTGCTCGGCCCGTTGCAGATCTTCGGTCTGGCGGCGCTACGGGAGACGGACTGGGACCGCTTGACCGGGGTGGCGTCCGTGATCGGGTGGACGCCGTTCGGCGCACCCTGGACCGCCGGCATCGACGTGGCCCAGGGACGGGTCTGGGCCGCTCCGCTCAAGCTGCTGATCACGGTGGTGGCGCTCGCCGCGCTGCTGGCCTGGTGGTCGCGGTCGCTGGAGTCGGCGATGGTGGGCGCGGCGAGCACCGGCCGGGCACCGGTCCGGCGGGGCGTGACCGGTGGCGCGGTCGCCCAACTGTTCCCCCGGGTCGCCAGCTGGGTCCGTCGCGACCAGTTCGGTGCGCTGGTCGCCCGGGAGGCCCGGTACTGGTGGCGGGACGCTCGGCGCCGGGCCAACCTGATCACGATCGCGGTGGTCGGCATCTTCGTGCCAGTGATGCTCAACTTTGGTGGCGCGGGTTTCGTGGCCGAGGGCGAGCAGGGTCTGACGCTGGGTGCCAGCGACAGCTCACCGGTCCTGGTCACCCTCTCCATGCTCTTCGTCGGCGTGCTCGCCTCGGTGACCCTGGCCAACCAGTTCGGCTTCGACGGCAGCGCGTACGCCGCGAACGTGGTGGCCGGGGTTACCGGCCGGGTGGAGCTGCGCGCGCGGATGACCGCCTTCTCGTTGTACGTGCTGCCGATGCTGGCGGTCGTCGCGGTGGCGCTGTCGGTGGTGCTCGGCCGCCCGGGTTGGATCGGGCTGACCGCCGGCAGCCTGGCCGCCACCTACGGCGCCGGGCTGGCGGTGAACAGCTTCGTCTCGGTGCTCGGGGCGTACTCGCTGCCGGAGACGAGCAACCCGTTCGCGATGAACAGCGGCGCGGGCGTGGCGAAGGGCCTGCTCACCCTGCTGGCCATGGTCACCTCGGCGGTCGTCGCGGTGCCGATGGTGGTGGCCGCGGCGCTGCTCGGCGACGCCTGGCTCTGGCTGGCCCTGCCGGTCGGCACGGCGTACGGGCTCGGGGCGGCGTTGCTGGGCGCGTACCTGGCCGGCGACGTGCTGGACCGGCGGCAGCCGGAGCTGCTGGCCACGGTCACCCCGCGCCGCTGAGCACGGCCCCGCTCTGGCCGGGGGGACGTTCCGGTCGAACGCCGCCCGGGCCGGTAGACCGCCCGATATGGTGCGATCAGTCGGGGCAGGGGGATGGTCGGCATGAGCTTGCGCACCCGCTACCGCAGCGTGGTCGTCGACGGGCTCTCCATCTTCTACCGGGAGGCCGGCGCACCGGACGCACCCGTGCTGCTGCTCCTGCACGGCTTCCCGTCCTCGTCGCGGATGTTCGAACCACTGCTCGGCCGGCTCGCCGACCGGTTCCGGCTGATCGCGCCCGACTACCCCGGGTTCGGGCACAGCGACGCCCCGGATCCCCGGAGCTTCCCGTACACGTTCGACCGGATCGCCGCCACCATGGCGAGTTTCGCCGCCGCCGTCGGCGTCGAGCGGTACCTGCTCTACGTGCAGGACTACGGCGGTCCCGTCGGGTTCCGGATGGCACTCGCCGATCCGGGCCGACCGCGCGGCCTCATCGTGCAGAATGCGGTCGCCCACGACACGGGGCTGGGCCCGCTCTGGGCGACCCGCCGGGCCTTCTGGCAGGACCGGGCCGCGCATGAGGCCGCCGTCCGGGAGAACGTCCTGTCGCTGGCGGCGATCCGCACCCGACACGTCGGAAACGATCCCGAGCCCGAGCGGTACGACCCCGACCTGTGGACCGATGAGCACGCCTTCCTCAGTCGCCCCGGGGAGATCGAGATCCAACTCGACCTGATGTACGACTACCGGACCAACGTGGCCTCGTACCCGACCTGGCAGGAGTGGCTGCGCCGCACCCAGCCACCGCTGCTGGTCGTCTGGGGTCGGCACGACACGTCCTTCGAGGTCACCGAGCCGGCCGCGTACCAGTCCGACGTTCCCGGGGCGGAGGTGCACCTGCTGGACGGCGGGCACTTCGTGCTCGACACGCGGGCGGACGAGGTGGCCACTCTGGTCCGGACCTTCGGCGGCCGGGTCCTCGAAGCGGGCTGACGGGGTCACAATGTTTCACGTGAATCATGAGCCGGGCGCCGAGATCCACCACACCGACCCGTTCGCGGTGCCGACCGGGCAACGGTCGCCGGTACGCCGGCTGCGCGGTCGGCTCGCCGCCCCGGTGACGCTCTGGACCGCACCCGGCCCGGCGGGGCTGACCGTCTCGTCCACGCTGGTCGCCGAGGGGGAGCCCGACCGCCTGCTCGGCCTGATCGACGCGGAGTCGGATCTCTGGGCGGCGGTCGAGGAGGCGGGCCGTTTCGCGGTCGCGCCGCTCGGCCCGCCGCACCGGCAGCTCGCCGACCGGTTCGCCGGGCTCTTCCCCGCACCTGGCGGGCTGTTCGCCTCGGGGACCTGGACCGACACCCCGTACGGGCCGGTTCCGGCGGACGCCGGCGGCTGGGTCGGCTGCCGGCTGGACACCGCCCGGGAGTACGGCTGGGCCCTGCTGGTCGAGGCCACGATCGAGGCGGTCGACCTGGCCGAGGACGCCAGCCCGCTGCTGCACTACCGCGGCCGCTACCACGAGCTGCCCGGCTGAGCGGGGCCCGACGACCGTCCGGCCCGACCGACCGGTCACCGGAGTGACCTGGGTCACTGGGCGCAGCCAGTCAACCGCTCGGCGCACTCGGCGACCGGCGTCGATCTCGACCTTCCCCGGCGGGGAGCGCGCTCTCTACGGTGCGCGAAACTCCCCCAACGCCTGTGAAGGTGGTGATCCACAGATGTCCACGGACACACCCGCGCCGACCGCTTCCCAGCCGGACAAGTACCTGGCCGTACAACGGTCGGACGAGTTCGCCGGACTGCGGCGCGCGTTGCGCGGCTTCGTCTTCCCGATGACCGTCGCGTTCTTCCTGTGGTATGCGCTCTACGTCATTCTCTCCGCGTACGCCCGGGACTTCATGGGCACGAGGCTCTTCGACAGCAACATCAACGTCGCGCTGGTCTTCGGCCTGCTCCAGTTCGTCTCCACGTTCCTCATCGCCTGGCTCTACTCCCGGTACGCCGACCGGAAGATCGACCCGGTCGCCGACCGGATCCGCGCCGAGATCGGGGAGGTGACCCATGAAGACGGTCCTCGCGGCTGACCCGCTCCTCGCGGCCGAGGCGGGCAACCACACCGCCCGCAACCTGACCATCACGCTCTTCCTGGTCTTCGTGGCCGTGACCCTGGCCATCACCATCTGGGCCAGCCGGCAGACCAAGACGGCCACCGACTTCTACGCGGGCGGTCGCTCCTTCTCCGGCTTCCAGAACGGCATGGCGATCGGCGGCGACTACATGTCGGCCGCCTCGTTCCTCGGCATCGCCGGCATCATCGCGCTCTACGGCTACGACGGCTTCCTCTACTCGATCGGCTTCCTGGTCGCCTGGCTGGTGGCCCTGCTGCTGGTCGCGGAGCTGCTGCGCAACTCGGGCCGGTACACGATGGCCGACGTGCTGGCCTTCCGGATGCGCCAGCGTCCGGTGCGTACGGCGGCGGCGGTCTCCACCATCACGGTGTCGATCTTCTACCTGCTGGCCCAGATGGTGGGCGCCGGCGCGCTGGTCGCGCTGCTGCTCGGCATCCGGCCGGGGACGACCTTCCTCGGCATGGACGCGGCGACCGCCAAGGTGGCCACCATCATCATGGTCGGCGCCCTGATGATCGTTTACGTGACCGTGGGCGGCATGAAGGGCACCACCTACGTCCAGATCGTCAAGGCGTTCCTGCTGATGGGCGGCGCGCTGGTGATGACCCTGCTGGTGCTGGCCAAGTACAAGTTCAACCTGTCGTCGCTGCTCGGCGACGCCGCCGCCTCGTCCGGCAAGGGCAGCGCGTTCCTCGAACCAGGGTTGCGGTACGGCGTCGAGGTCGCCGGCAACTCGACACAGACCTTCTACAACAAGGTCGACCTGCTCTCCCTCGGCATCGCCCTGGTGCTCGGCACCGCCGGCTTGCCGCACATCCTGATCCGCTTCTACACCGTGCCGACCGCCAAGGCGGCCCGGAAGAGCGTGCTCTGGGCGATCGGCATCATCGGCACGTTCTACCTGCTCACCCTGGCCCTCGGCTTCGGCGCCGCGGCACTGGTGGGCAGCGAGGCGATCACCGCCCAGGACAAGGCCGGCAACACGGCCGCGCCGCAGCTGGCCGAGGCGCTCGGCATCGACTTCCTCGGCGGGGATCTCGGCGGGGCGGCCCTGCTGGCGATCATCGCGGCGGTCGCCTTCGCCACCATCCTGGCGGTGGTCGCCGGGTTGACCCTGGCCTCCTCGTCCAGCCTGGCGCACGACTTCTACGCCAACGTCATGAAGCGGGGTGAGGCGTCGGAGCGGCAGGAGGTACGGGTCGCCCGGATCTCCGCCCTGGTGATCGGCGCGGTCTCGATCGCCCTGTCGATCTTCGCGCAGAACCTGAACGTGGCGTTCCTGGTGGCGCTGGCGTTCGCGGTGGCAGCCTCGGGCAACCTGCCCGCGATCCTCTACAGCCTGTTCTGGCGGCGGTTCAACACCTCCGGAGCGGTGTGGGCGATCTACGGCGGGCTGCTCTCGGCCGTACTGCTGGTGTTCTTCTCGCCGGTGGTCTCCGGGGCGGCGACCTCGATGTTCCCGGATCACGACTGGCAGTGGTTCCCGCTGTCCAACCCGGGCATTCTCTCCATCCCGTTCGGCTTCCTGTGCGGGTGGATCGGCACCCTCATCTCCAAGGAGCACGACGAGGAGAAGTACGCCGAGCTGGAGGTCCGCGCCCTCACCGGCGCTGGCGCCCACTAGTCGCGGCACCTGTCGAGAAGGGCCCCCTGTACGACGCCACGCGTCACCAGGGGGCCCTTCCCCGATTCCGGGGCTCGGTAGGCTGACCGGCATGAAGGTTGCTGAGCGCTTCGGTTCCGGTCACCGCATTCTCGTCACCGGCGGCGCCGGTTTCGTCCCGTCGCACCTGGTGGACGCCCTGATCGCCCGGGGCTGCACGGTGGTGGCGCTGGACAACTTCGTCACCGGCTCGAAGGAGAACGTGGCCCACCTGCTGGATCGGCCGACCTTCACCCTGGTCGAGGCGGACATCTCCGACGGCCTGCCGACGCACCACCCGGCGCTGACCGAGCGGTTCGACGCGATCCTGCACATGGCCTCCCCGGCCAGTCCCACCGACTTCGCGCAACTGCCGGTGGAGATCATGCGGGTCGGCTCGGTGGGCACCCTGCACCTGCTGGACCGCGCGGTCGCCGACGGCGCCCGGTTCCTGATGGCCTCCACCTCCGAGGCGTACGGGGACCCGAAGGAGCACCCGCAGCGCGAGACCTACTGGGGCAACGTCAACCCCATCGGCGTTCGCAGCGTCTACGACGAGGCGAAGCGCTTCTCCGAGGCCGCCACCATGGCGTACCACCGCTACCGCGGGCTCGACGCGGCGATCGTCCGGATCTTCAACACGTACGGCCCCCGGATGCGCCCGGACGACGGTCGGGCGATCCCGACCTTCATCTCCCAGGCGCTGCGCGGCGAGCCGATCACCGTGCACGGCACCGGCAACCAGACCCGGTCCATCTGCTTCGTCGAGGATCTGGTGCGGGGCATCCTGCTGCTGCTCGACTCGGGCGAGACCGGTCCGGTCAACTGCGGCACCGAGCACGAGCTCTCCATGCGGCAACTGGCCGAGTTGATCGTTTCGCTCTCCGACAGCACCTCCGAGGTGACCTACATCACCCGTAGCGCCGACGACCCGGAGATGCGTCGCCCGGACCTGACCCTCGCCCGCGAACTGCTCGGATATGAGCCGACCGTGGCGCCCGAAGACGGCCTGCGACGCACGATCGAGTATTTCCGGGCCCGCCTGGGCTGACCGGCTGGCGACGCACGGGCCCTCGCTGAGTGTCACCTGAGGGCGGTTGTGGCCAGCCCTACGTACCCTGAGTTACATGTCAGCGACCTCGTCTGCCGGCGTTCCGCACCCGTTCCTGCACCGCAGCGCCGGGCGTGCCTCGGTGCCCGGCCCCGACCGGGGCGCCTCCGGTCGCGCCCGCCCGACCGAGACGCGGTGGTACCCGTCGTACGACGAGGAGCAGCCCCGGCCGGGCGGCCCGGAGGGGCCGCGAGGGCCCGGTGGTCCGGGCGGCCCGGGTGGCGCCGGTGGGCCGGGCCGGCGCGGCCCACGCCCTCGCTGGGGCCGGATCGGCCTGGTGGCCGGGGTCGCGGTGCTGGTGCTGGCCCTGCTCGGCGGCATCGGCGCCTGGCTGTACGCGCGCAACCTCGACGGCGACCTGGCCCGGACCGACCCGTTCGCGGAGATCACCGGTGGCCGGCCGGCCAAGACGGTCGACGGCGCGCTGAACATCCTGCTGGTCGGTAGCGACTCCCGGGACCCGGACGCACCGGTCGACACGAAGAGCCAGTGGCGCGCCGACACGATCATCGTGATGCACATTCCGGCCGACCACCAGGAGGCGTACCTCGTCTCCATCCCTCGTGACCTCTACGTGCCGATCCCGCAGAGCGCCGGCGCGGACTGCGGCTCCGGCCAGCGGGCCAAGATCAATGCGGCGTTCGCGTTCGGCGGGCTGCCGCTGGCGGTCCGCACCGTGGAGTGCTTCACCGACGTCCGGATCGACCACGTGATGGCGATCGACTTCGCCGGGTTCAAGCAGGTCACCGACGCGCTCGGCGGGGTCGACCTGAAGGTCGAGCGCACCATCACCTCGATCCACAAGCCGTACCGGACGTTCACCAAGGGCACCAACCACATGGACGGCACGGAGGCCCTGGACTGGATCCGGCAGCGCAAGCAGTTCCCGGACGGGGACTTCGCCCGGATGCGGCACCAGCAGGAGTTCCTGCGGGCGCTGCTGGACAAGGCGGCGAGCACCGGCACGCTGGCGAACCCGAAGAAGCTCAACGACTTCCTCCAGTCGGTGACCGCGGCGGCCACCGTCGACCAGGGGTTCTCGGTGACGGACATGGCGCTGCAGTTCCGCAACCTGCGCGGCGAAAACCTCACCTTCGTGACCAGCCCGAACTCGGGCAGCCAGACGATCAACGGAGAGTCGGTGGTGGTCTCCGACCGGGAGAAGGCGCTGGCGATGTACCGGGCCATGTCTTCGGACACCATGGCGGACTGGGTCAAGGCCAACCAGCCCAAGGGCACCGAGGGCGGCTGACGGCACGGGAGGGCCGACGCTGCCGGTACGGCCCACTGACGACCGGACCGGCCGCCGACCGGCGACCGCCCGTTCGGGTCATCGAGTGCCGACGATCAACCGACCCACGCGAAATTGGCGTCCGGATTGACCCGGGATGAACTCGCCAAGTCGAATTGATGTACGTACAGTGGTGCCGCCCCCTCCTGATCACGAGCTGGAGCACGCATGCCGGTTCAGGCCAGCCGTCGCCCTTCGTCCACCGGGTCCGCCGCCCCCAGCGGCCGGATCGCCGCGTCCATCCCCGTGCAGCCGCGCTCCACGCCCGGCGGGCCGGGCGGTCGCCCACCCGGTGACGGCGGCGGGTCGGGTGGCGGGTCGGCGAAGAAGCGCCCCCGGCGCAAGGATCCGCTCTGGGCCCGCCTGACCGTGGTCTTCGGTGCCGTGCTGATGCTCAGCAGCGGAGTGGCCATCGTCGGCAGCAAGGTGCTGATCGGGCAGGCGACCGGCGACATCGCCCAGCGGAACCTGCTCGGTGATGCCGGCAAGTCCGACGCCGAGGGCGGCGCCAACCTGGACGGCCCGATCGACATGCTGCTGCTCGGCGTGGACGCGCGGGAGCGCTGGGCCGCCGATGACGTCCGGTCGGACAGCATCATCATCCTGCACATCCCGGCCTCGCACGACCAGGCGTACCTGATCTCCATCCCCCGGGACACCGAGGCGCAGATCCCGGCCTTCCCGAAGAGCGGGTTCGCCGGCGGCACCGACAAGATCAACGCAGCTTTCCAGGCCGGTGCCCGCAACGGCGGCGGCTGGGAGGGCGGCGCCCAGCTGATGGCGCAGACGATCAAGCGCCTCACCGGCGTCAGCTTCGACGGCGCGGCGATCATCAACTTCGGTGGCTTCAAGAACGTCATCGACACGCTCGGCACGGTGCGGATCTGCGTGAGCCACGAGGTCAAGTCGAAGCACATGTCGTTCGTCGACGGCAAGCCGATGTGGAACGCCGACGCGAAGAAGACCGGCAAGCCGATGACCACGGTGGTGCACAAGAAGGGCTGTCGCGAGATGGAGGGCTGGGCGGCCCTGGACTACTCCCGCCAGCGCTACGGCCTGCCCGGCGGCGACTACGACCGCCAGCAGAACCAGCAGCAGCTGATCAAGGCGATGGCCCGCAAGGCGACCGACGGGGGGATGCTCACCAACCCGGCGAAGCTCCAGCAGCTGATCAAGGCGGCGGGCAAGGCGTTCGTGCTGGACACCGGTGGCGTGCCGATCGAGAACTTCATCTTCACCATGCGCGGGGTGACCGCGAACGACCTGACCATGCTCAAGACCAACAACGGCACCTTCAACGGCAACGGCAACCAACGCGAGGCGTTGAACGCGGAGACGTTGGACATGTTCCAGGCGGTCAAGCAGGACAAACTGGCCGAGTTCATCTTCACCCACCCCGAAATGATCTCCACTCGCAAGTGACCGCCGCGGCTGACCGGCCGTAGGGCTGGCTCCGGCCGGAAGTCCCGGAAAGCCGGCGACCGTCCCGTCACCGCCCGTAGCCTGACGTGAGCACGTTTCACGTATCGCTGCGGGGAGGCGGTCACGTCCAGGTCGGGACGGAACGCGGCGGGCCGGGCCGACGAGGCCCGAGCGCCCGTTCCGCGCCGCGCCCTCTGGGCGCGAATCCTGCTCGGCGTCGGTCTGGCCCTCGTCCTGCTGGCCGGCATCGCCGTGGTCGGGCTCAAGACGCTCAGCCACCGGTACGACCGCACGGTCGCCAGGGAGCAGCTGCTCGACCCGGGCGCCCGCAACGACCGCACGGATCTGGACGGCTCCCTCAACTACCTGCTGGTCGGCTCCGACCGCCGCGCCGGTCACAGCGGGCCGGACCAACGCTCGGACACCATCCTCATCGTGCACGTGCCCCCCGGGCGCCGGGAGGCGTACCTGGTCTCCATCCCGCGCGACCTGCTGGTCGCCATCCCGCCGACGAGCGGCTTCGGCGGCGGCCAGGACAAGATCAATGCGGCGTACGAGCACGGCGGCGGCGGGCAGGCCGGCACCCGGTTGCTCTCCGCCACCCTGAACCGACTCACCGGTATCCGGTTCGACGGCGCCGCCCTGATCGACTTCAACGGCTTCCGGAAGGTGATCGACCTGCTCGGCGGGGTGCAGATGTGCGTGGACACCGAGGTCCGGTCGATCCACACCAACCGGGTCTTCCCCACCGGCTGCCAGCAGATGGACGGAGCCCAGGCGCTGGACTACGTACGGCAGCGCTACGACCTGCCCGGTGGTGACTACGACCGGCAGCGCCACCAGCAGCAACTGCTCCGGGCGATGCTGGACCGCGCCGGCCAGGCGGACCTGCGCAGCAACCCGGTCAAGCTCGACCAGGTGCTCCGGGCGGTCGGCGGCTCGTTGACCGTCGACACCAACGGCGTACCCCTGGAGGACCTGCTCCTCGCGCTGCGCGCGCTGCCGGCCGACGGGTTGCGGGGCGTGCAGTTGCCCTCGTCGCCGCAGATCATCGACGAGGTGTCGTACGTGGTGCTCGACAACGGCGGGAACGGGCTGTTCGAGGCCGTACGCGGCACCCGGGTGCCGGCCTGGGCTCAGGCCAACCCGCGGTGGGTGACCCGGTTGTGACCGTGCCGACGGCCGGGTCGGTGCCGATCCGCCCGATGAGGATCTAGTGTTGGTACCTGTGTTCGGACCCCAGGTTCCCACCGTGCCCGTGACCGAGATCGCCGACGACACCTACCTGCTGGACGTGCGGGAGGCCGACGAATGGGCGGCCGGCCACGCCCCCACCGCTCACCACCTCCCGATGATGGAGCTCCCGGCGCGGCTGGCCGAGGTGCCGACCGACCGGGACGTGGCGGTCATCTGCCGCTCCGGCGGGCGCTCCGCCCAGGTCGTCGCCTACCTGGTCAGCAACGGCTGGGACCAGGTGCGCAACGCCGACGGCGGAATGCGCCAGTGGGCGGCCGTCGGCCGTCCGGTGGTCGACGCCAACGGGCAGCCCGGCCAGGTCATCTGAGGCGGCAGGATGGGCGGGCCTCTGGTCTTCGCGCACCGCGGCGCCTCGTACGACCTCCCGGAACACACCCTCGCCGCCTACCTGCGCGCCCTCGACGAGGGCGCCGACGGCCTGGAGTGTGACGTCCGGCTGACCCGCGACGGGCACCTGGTGTGCGTACACGACCGGCGGCTGGACCGCACCAGCAACGGCCGCGGCCTGGTCAGCGCGCGTACGCTCGCCGAGCTGGAGGCGCTGGACTTCGGCTCCTGGCATCCGGGCAGCGCGCCGAGCGATGACGTGCCGCCCGACGACTCACACACCCGGCTGCTGACCCTGACCCGGCTGCTCGACGCGGTGCTGGCCGCCGGCCGCCCGGTCCGGCTGCTGGTGGAGACGAAGCACCCGTCCCGCTACGGCTCGAACGTGGAGCGGCAGCTCGTCACCCTGCTGCGCCGGTACGGGCTGGCCGACCCGGCGCCGGACGGTCCGGTCCAGGTCACCGTCATGTCGTTCTCCCCGCTGGCGGTCCGGCGGGTGCACGAGCTGGCCCCGACGCTGCCCACGGTGCTGTTGCTGGAGGTGCTGCCGCGCTGGCTGCGGCTCGGCCGGCTGCCGTTCGGCACCCGCATCGCCGGGCCCGGCATCGGCCTGGTCCGGGCCCGCCCGCAGCTGCTGCCCGCGCTCCGCGCGGCCGGCAACCAGGTGTACGTCTGGACGGTCAACGAGCCGGCCGACCTGGAGCTGGTCCTGGCCGCCGGGGTCGACGGGATCATCACCGACCGACCGGCACACGCCCTGGCCCGACTGGACCGCTGACCGGCGCCGGCCGGGCGGGGGTGCCGAAACCCGGGTCGGCGGGGCAGACTCGGCACATGCCGGAGCGTATCGATTTTCCCGCTCTCATCGCCGGCCACACCGTCGTGATCGAGATGATCAATTCTGGGGACGCCGGCCTGCCGGTCCTCACCCAGCTCCTGCGGGTGGCCCAGCCGGCACTCGGCGCGGCCGGCATGGCGTTCGCCGAGTACGGCCCGACCGGTGGCCGGGTGATCGCCGCGACCGGTGCGGCGGAGTGGACGCTCGGCCGCCCGCTGGCGGCCGACGACCCGGACACGGTCTGCCTGCTCTCCGGGCCACGGGCCCGCCAGGTCCTCGTGGACCACCTCAACGGCAAGCTCGCCGACGAGCTGGCCGGCTCCGGCCTGCGCCGGATGGTGGTGTCCCGGGCCGAGATCGGCGGCCACACCGTCGGCAGCCTGCACGCGTTCTACCCGGGCGACGAGGAGCCGAGCGCCGAGCAGCAGGGCGTGGTCGCCTACCTCGCCTCCTGCGTCGCGCACATGTACGGCGACCAGACCGGGCTGCCCGTGCACGGCGACGGCCCGGTGGTGGCGGCGCTCGCCGACGGGCTGGCCGTGGTCGACCGGGACGGGCACGTCCGGCTCTGGAACCCGGCCGCCGCCCAGGTCACCGGCCGGTCGGCCGAGCAGGCGCTGAGCCGCCCGCTACCGTTCCCGCTGCCGCCGTCCGGCCAGGTCCGCGACCACCGGCTGCCGGACGGGCGCTGGCTGCGGATCACCTCTGGGGAGCTGCCCGGCCCGGGCACGCTGCGGGTGGTCACCTTCCGCGACATCACCGACCAGCAGCGCCGGGACCACGACCGGGAGCTGTTCGTCGCGGTGACCAGCCACGAGCTGCGCACCCCGGTCACCGTGATCAAGGGGTATGCGGACACCCTCACCGACCACTGGGACTCGTTGACCGACTCCGACCGGCGGCAGGCCGCGCGGGTGATCGGGCAGCGCGCCAACGAGCTGGCCCGGCTGGTCGACCGGCTGCTCTCCTCGGCCGCCGAGGCGGGGCCGGGGGACGACCCGCCCACCCCGTTCGACCTCGGCGCGGCGCTGCGCTCCGCGGTCGTCGACCTGCCCGCGGAACTACGTCGCCGGCTGGTGCTCCGCCTCCCGGCCGACCTGCCCAAGGCGCTCGGCCACCGGCCCAGCCTGGCCACCGTGCTGACCGAGCTGGCGACGAACGCCGGCAAGTACTCGGCACCCGACGCACCGATCGAGATCACCGCGGCCGTCGACGGCCAACTGGTGGCGTTCCGCGTCAGCGACCGTGGCATCGGCATCCGCCCCGAGCATGTCGAGCGGGCGTTCGACCGGTTCTGGCAGGGCGAGTCCGGCGACCGGCGCGGCTACCCGGGCGCCGGGCTCGGCCTCTATCTCGTCCGCCGGATCGTTGAACAGCAGAATGGATGGGTATCCCTACGTCCGAGGACCGGCGGCGGTACGGTCGCAGAGGTGCGGCTGCCGCGGGGTTGAGCGCGGTGGCGCAAGGTGGAGGCGACGGTGACAGCGGCAGCGAGGGAACGGGCGTGGTGCGTGGTGGTGCCCCACCATCCCACCGGAGCACGGCTGGCCCGGCACCGGCTCGCGGACGAGCTGGCGGACGTCGTACCCCCGGCCCTCCTCGCTGATCTGATCGTGGTGCTCGCCGAGCTGGTGGGCAACGCGGTGCGGCACGCCAGGCCGCTGCCCGGCGGCGTGGTCCGGGTGGCCTGGCGGGTGCGGCCCTCGGCGGCAGGTCCCCGGATCCAGCTGCGGGTGACCGACGGCGGCGCGGGCGCCGGGCCACGCATCCGGACGGCCGGCCCCGACGCGGCCGACGGGCGCGGGCTGCACATCGTGGCCGGTCTGGCCACTCGGTGGGGCTTCGAGCGGGACGGTCTCGGGCAGCGCGTGTGGGCGGAGTTCGATCCGGCCCCGGCGTCCCGGTCCGACCTGGTGGCGGCCGGCTGAAGGGCGCTCGGGGCGGGTCCCGCCCACGAGGAGCCGGTCGGGCCTCTAGGCTGTGACGCCGTGAGCAAGCGTCGAAAGAGCCAGCGAGCCGCCGACACCACGCCCCGGCGGGACAAGGTGCGGGACATCTTCGTGCCGCGTCCCTTCGAGGGGCTCGCCGACGAGCCCGAGTGGATCGCGCTGCGCGAGCTGGTGCCCGCCGCCTCCGCGCCGCTGCGGCTGGCACCCGCCCTTGTCGAGGAGTTCGGGGACCGGCCGGTCACGCTGGCCACGGTGCTGCCGATGGCCGCCCCGGCGATCACCAAGCCGGATGGCCGGGTGCTCATCGGTCTCCAGCGTCACCAGCAGTCCGGCGACGTCTCCCGGGACCTGGCCGAGGCGCTGCTCTGCGCCCTGCGGGCCGAGCCGGGCGGCCAGGTCACCGTGCCGCCGCTGCCCGGCCCCGGCCCCCGGCTCCAGGACGTGCTGGTGAACGGGCCGCTGGAGATCACCATGCACGATGGGTTCGAGTTCTGGCTCGACCCCGGCGCCGCGGACGACCCGACGGTGCAGGCGTCGCTGGAGCGGGCGAACGGGGCCATCTACCCGACGGTGCGACTGACCGCCGCGAAGGCCGCGTACTGGTGCCAGGTGCCGGAGAAGGCACACGTGCGCTGGGTGCTGCCGGAGGACGAGGACGCCGCCCTGGACGCGCTGGCACGGCTCGGCGCGGCCGGCACGCTGTCGCTCGGCGAGCAGACCCGGTTCGCCGGCATGTTCCGCGCGCACGGTCGGCTGGTGCCGGTCTGGGACCTGCCGGAGGAGACTCCGGCGACCGACTGGGAGGACCCGGTGGCGCAGTTCGCCAAGCGGTACGCCGAGGCGCTCGCCGCCACCGACCCGCTGGACGCCGCCGGCCGGCGCGCCCGCCAGGGGCTGCTCGGCCGCCAGCTCACCCTGCGCTGACCCCTGTTCGCGCGCTAGGCGGCGTCGACGGGGGCCCTGCCCGGCAGCGGTTCGCGGGTGATCGGGCAGGACATGCAGCGTGGCCCGCCCCGGCCGGAGCCCAGCTCGGAGCCGGCGATCGGGATCACCTCGATGCCGGCCCGTTCCAGCTGGGCGTTGGTCTCGGTGTTGCGCTCGTAGCCGACGCAGAGCCGGGGCGCCAGGGCGAGGGTGTTGTTGCCGTCGTCCCACTGCTCCCGTTCCGCGGTGACCGGGTCCAGCCCGGTGTCGATGACCCGGAGCTGGTCGAGGTCCATCGCGTCGGCGGCGGCCCGCAGGAAGGGCGCCGGGCCGTCCACCCGCGGGTCCTCGCCGTCGGCTCCGGCGATCACGGTGTACGCGGAGAGCGTGCTGGCGACGTTGGGATACATCAGCACGGCGTCCACGTCGACCATCGTGCAGACGGTGTCCAGGTGCATGGTGGCGCGCTCCTGGGCGATCGGCACCACCAGGATCGTGTGGGCCAGCCCGGCGGCGAAGACCTGCCGGCCGAGGCGTTCCGCGCCGGCCGGTGTGGTCCGCTCACCCACACCGACGGCCAGCACCCCGGGGGCGAGCAGCAGCACGTCCCCGCCCTCCAGGTGCTCGAGGTGCGGGCGGTAGACGAACTCGGTGCCGGCGAAGCGCGGGTGGTGGCGGTAGATGGCGTCGGTCAGCGTGGTCTCCCGGCGCCGGGCCGGCATGGCCAGGCTGGTGACTCCGACCCGGTCGCCGATCCACATCGACGAGTCCCGGGTGAAGAGCAGGTTGGGCAGCGGGTCGATGACGAAGTCGTGCCGGTCCATCAGCGTGTAGACCAGGCCGCCCGGCCGTTCCGAGCTGATCCGCAGCTCCTCGTGGGCCAGCCCGGCGGTCAGCACGTCGGCCAGCGCGGCCGGGTCCAGGTAGGACAGGTGGTCGGCGACCCGGGCGCGCAGGCTGTCGCCGAGCCGGTGGGAGCTCAGCACCTGCTCGGTGAGCTCGGCGCGGGCGTCCGCGACAGCCAGCGTCTCGGCCAGCAGGGTGGCGAGGTAGAGCACCTCCACGCCGCGCTCGCGGAGCGCGGCGGCGAACGCGTCGTGCTCCTCCTGCGCTCGGCCGACCCACGGGATCGCGTCGAACAGGAGCGAGTCGTTGTTGCGGGGGGTGAGCCGGGCCAGTTCCGGGCCGGGCCGGTGCAGCAGTACGGTGCCGAGCCGGCCGACTTCGCTGTCGACGTAGTGGGTCACCCCAGCAGCGTAGGGCAGGGTTTGGCGGTATCCGAGAAAAGAACTGTGGATGAATATGGCATTCATCCACAGTCACTCCGGCGCTCCGGCTTGCCGAACCCGGGGAGTGTCAACGTAGGGTAGTGGGGACATAACTTCGAGGGACCTTTTGCCGGAGGTCGCGATGACTGTCTTTCCCGCACGACGAGCCGTACCGTCCGCCCGGGCACTGCCGCCCGTCGCGGTGCCCCACCCCCGCGTCGAGTCGCCGGGGGTTCTCGCGCCGGTCCGTCCGACACCGCTCGAATGGGCCCGTCGTCGTCGGGCCGAGCGGGGTGCCCGCCGACTGGAGGCGGCCGGAGCACGCGCGCTGGGCCAGCTGGACCACCTCGGGCCGGCCTGGCACGTGATCGAGTGGCCCCGCACCGACGTGACGGACGTCCTGCTCGACCGCAGCCAGGACGAGCGTGCCGGGTTCCTCGCCATCGGGCCGAGCGGCCTGTTCGCGGTGACCATCGCCGACCACGGCCGGGCCCGAGTGCTCGTCGCCGGGGACGTCGTGCAGATCAACGGCAAGCGCCCGCCGTACGTGGCCGAGGCCCGCCGGGACGCCAAGCGGGCCAGCAAGGCCCTCTCCGACGCGGTGAAGCTGCCCGTCCCGGTGACGCCGGTGCTGACGTTCGTCGGCTCCGGCGTGATCAGCGTCTACGGCCTGCCGAAGGACTGTCTGATGGCCACCCACCGGGAGCTGGACCGGCTCCTCGTGGCCGGTGGCAGCCGGATCAGCCCCGCCACGGCCGAGAAGCTGTCCCGGGTCGCACAGCACCCGAGCACCTGGCTGAACGGCACGTACCGTCCGACCGCCGACTACCGGTGGTACGACGAGGGCCGAACGGCCGCTGACAAGCCGGCCCACCACCGGTAACGTCACCGGCGACGCCACGCGGCTCCGGTCCCCGTCCACCCCACCGGCTCCCGCGCCGTCACCGGCCGCCCCGTTTCGGCGGTGCGACCCGGTGGCCCGGTGCGCTCGGTGGTTCCGTCGGCGACCCGCTAGCGTGGACAGTCCGTCGGTGTACATAGGAGGCTCGGTGGCCCACGTCGAACTCTCGCTCTCGGAAGTGTTCGTGCCGGCGGCGCGGGCCTCGACAGAGCCGGAGTCCGACAACTTCGGCCAGTGGTCCTCGACGGTCCACCGCGCCGACGAGCCCTGCCTGCTGATCGACGCCCAGACCCGGGTGGTGGCGATCTCCACGGCCGGCTGCGAGCTGCTCTGCCTCGGCGAGCCGGACGGCCTGATCGGCCGGCCGCTGCTCGACGGTGGGCTGCGCCTGCTGGACTTCACCGCCAACCGGGGCGAGCTGACCGAGGCCGAGATCGACAAGATCCCGCCTCTGCTGGCGCTCTCGTCGGGCCGCCTCGCCCGCGGGCTGCTCCGGGTGCAGGCCGCCTCGGCCGACAGTTCCGACGCGACCGTGGACGCGATCTCCACCCCGGTGCTCGCCGACGGCGCCGTGGCGGGCTCGCTCACCTTCCTGTCCGAGGTCTGACCTGCGACGGAGTGTGTCGTTCGCCGCACGCGGCGATGCTGGGGCGGGTCCGCACCGAGGCCGTAAGGTGCCCTCATGCTCGATATCGCTCTGCTGCCGGGGGAGTACGCCGTGTGCCGGTTGGCCGCCGGCTCCGCCCTGCCGCACGAGCTGTCGAGCGGGCTGGGCCAGGCCGACGTGGTCACCGTGAGCTGGACCGCCGACGGGATCTCGGTGATCTGCCCGACCGAGCGGGCGCCGGCGCAGGCCGTGGTGGAGACCGCCTGGCGCTGCCTGCGGGTCGCCGGCCCGGTGGACGTGCCCGGCACCGGCACCCTGGCCGCGCTCGTCGACCCGCTCGCCGAGGCCCGCGTCAGCGTGGTCACGTTCTCCACCTTCGACACCGACTACCTGCTGGTGCCGGCGGTCCGGCTCACCGAGGGCACCGCCGCCCTGGAGCGCGCCGGGCATCGGGTCCTCGGCTGAGCTTCACCCGGCCGCCCGCTCCCCCTACGATGGGCTCGGCCACCCCGGCCGCGATGACGTTCTCCGATGTCCCGAGGATCGGCCCGTGCCGTTCACC
>NZ_QGKR01000104.1 GCF_003172955.1 Micromonospora acroterricola
CCGCCACCCCGCCGGTCGCCGGCCGCGCGCGGCACTGCGGCAGTCGGGACGGGGGCGGCCGACGGCTCGACGGCGACCGGCGGGGTGGCGGCGGTGGCCCGGGCTCGACGGGTACGCCGGAGTGCGCGCACGGCCAACACCAGCGCGGCCAGCCAGCCGGCGACCAGGACGGCGTAGAGGACGGGGCGGACCGCGCCATCCAGCTCGGCGGACCGGATCAGGGTGCGGGCGTTGGTCAGCACGATCACGCCGCCGACCGCCGCGCCGAGCAGTTGGGCCGGCACGATGCGCACCAGCCATGCGGCCAGGGGTGCGGCGATGAGCCCGCCGATGAGCAGCGCGGCGACGGTGGGCAGCAGGAACCCCTCGCTGCCCAGCCCGATCAGGAAGCCGACGCTGGCCGCGCCGGCCACCACGAACTCGGCGGTGTCCACCGAGCCGATCACCTTGCGCGGCTCCAGGCGGCCGGAGACCAGCAGCGCCGGTGTGGCCACCGGGCCCCAGCCCCCGCCGCCGGTGGCGTCGACGAAACCGGCGACCAGACCGAGCGGACCGAGGAAACGGCCGCGCAGCCGCCCGCCGACGCGGTCGGTGCGCAGCGGCCGGGCGAAGCGGACCAGCAGGTACGCGCCGAGCGTGAAGAGGATGCCGGCCATCCACGGCGCGGCCGACTCGGTGGAGATCGAGCTGAGCAGGGTGGCGCCGGCGAACGCGCCGACCGCGCCGGGAAGCGCGATGCGGGTCACCACCCGCCAGTCGACGTTGCCGAACCGCCAGTGCGCCACCCCGGCAGCGAGCGTGGTGCCGATCTCGGCCAGGTGCACCGATGCCGACGCGGCGGCCGGGGCGACCCCGGCGACCAGCAGCAGGGTGGACGACGTCAGCCCGTACGCCATGCCGAGCGAGCCGTCGACCAACTGCGCGGCGAGCCCGACGAGAGCGAGGACCAGCAGCTTGCGCACGAGCGCCCCCTGACTTTTCGGCATCTCCTATCGACTTGGTCGACAATGCGGCACGGGGAGGCCCGGGTCAAGTGCCCGATCGGTGGATGGGACGCCGGCGGTCAGATCCAGGCGCGCGGGTCGGCGGCCAGCTCGGTGACCCGGGCGGGCAGCGTGCCCGCTGCCACGTCGGCGACGCTGACCAGCTCCAGGATCTCCCGCTCGCTGGCCCGCAGCGCGATCCAGACCTCCTGGAGCGACCGGGCCGGGCCGTGGTAGCCGAGCTGCTCCGGGCGCTGCCCGCGGACGTGCGCGAGCGGCCCGTCGATCACACGGATCACCTCGGCCAGCGAGATCTCCTCGGCGGGGCGCGCCAGCCAGTAGCCACCCTCCGGGCCCCGCTGGGCGTGCACGATGCCGCCCCGGCGCAGCTGGAGCAGGATGCTCTCCAGGAACTTCGGCGGGATCTCCTGGGCACGGGCGATCTGGTCGGCCGTGACCGGCCGGCCGCGCCCGGGGCCGCTGGCCGTCGCGGCGAGCTCGGCGGCCGCGCGGAGGGCGTAGTCGACCCGGGCGGAGAGGCGCATGTCGGCAAGGTTAGCCCTCGGGTCGGCCGGCTGGACGGGCGACCCTCGGCCGATCGGCCAGGCATCGACGACAACGCCATTTCCTCGTACCTCTCGAGAAAGGCGTTCCGGTACGGCGTGAAGTGCGTCATGATCCACCGTTCGGTGGGTGCCGGAAAGCCGCTCCGAAGCGTCCCTATGCTGAGCGGGGAGTACGACCCGCTGACCGTTTGCGCGAGCTCCGTCAGCACATTGATAAACACCCGGGCCCCGCTCGGGGGGAAGGCATAACGATGACCGATATCGCGACACGCACCTGGGATGGCATGACCATCCCGGCGGCTGGCACCTATCGACTCGACCAGGCGCACAAGCGGATCGGTTTCCTGTCGCGGCACATGATGGTGAGCCCGGTGCGCGGTGAGTTCGCCGAGGCGACCGCGCAGATCCTCGTGGCGGAGGACCCGCTGTTCTCCTCGGTGACCGCCACCATCCAGACGGCGAGCATCACCACCGGCAGCGTCGACCGGGACACACACCTGAAGAGCGCCGACTTCCTCGACGTGGAGCGCTATCCCACCCTCGAATATCGAAGCACCAGAATCAGCCGGCAGGGAAATGACGACCCGATCTTCTACTGGGCCCGCCTGCGCAACAATCGACTCGGCGGACGCGGCCGACGTCTCAATGTCCCACCACAGTCCGAGCCGGCGCCCGGACGATTCGTGCTCACCGGCGAGTTGACGGTGAAGGGAATCACCCGGGCCGTCGATCTCCAGGTGAATTTCGGTGGCGCTCGCCGCGATCCGTACGGTCAGGACATCTTTGGATTCAGCGCGACGGCGGAGATCAACCGCGAAGACTACGGCCTGCTCTGGAATGTCGTGCTGGAGAGCGGCGGGGTGCTTGTCGGAAAGACCGTGCAGATCGAGATCGCCGGTGAGGGCATCCATCAGCCCTGACCCGCTCCGCGCACCCCGGTGCCGGGCGGGTCAGCCCCGCCAGGGCCTGGCGGGGCCGACCGACGGTCTCAGGCGCCGACGCGGCGCAGCAGACCCTCCTGCACGGCGCTGGCGATCTGCCGGCCGTCGGTGGTGAACATCCGGCCGGTGGCCAGCCCTCGTGCGCCGGACGCCGACGGGCTCCAGCAGTCGTAGAGGAACCACTCGTCGGCGCGGAACGGCCGGTGGAACCAGAGCGCGTGATCGAGGCTGGCGCCGACCACACCGCCCGGCCCCCACACCTCGCCGTGCACGGAGAGCACCGAGTCGAGCAGGGTGAGGTCCGAGGCGTAGGTGAGCGCGCAGGCGTGCAGCAGCGGGTCGTCCGGCAGCTTGCCGTCGATGCGCATCCAGACCCGCTGGTGCGGGTCGGCGGGCCGGTCGCCGGGACGGACCCAGCCGGGCTCGCCGACGTAGCGCACGTCGATCGGGCGCGGGATCTGCCCCCAGATGCCCAGCCGCTCCGGGTAGCGGGAGAGCCGGTCGGTCATCGTCGGCACGTCCTGCGGGGCGGGCACGTCCGGCGGGGCCGGCGCCTGGTGGTCCAGCCCCTCCTCGGCCCGCTGGAAGGACGCCGACATGAAGAAGATCGGCTTGTCGTGCTGGAGCGCGACCGCGCGGCGGACCGAGAAGGACCGGCCGTCGCGGATGTTCTCCACCTGGTACTCGATCGGCTCGACCGGGTCGCCGGGGCGGACGAAGTAGCCGTGCAGGGAGTGCACGAACCGCTCCGGGTCGACCGTGCGACCGGCGGCGACCAGCGCCTGGCCGGCGACCTGGCCGCCGTACACCCGCTGTGGACCCACCGGGGGGCTCATCCCCCGGAACGTCATCTCCCCGATCGGGTCGAGGTCCAGCACCTCCAGCAGCTGGTCCACCGCGGCCTGGCCGACCGCGACCTGACCATCGCTCACTGCAGCGCCCGCGCCGACGCCGCGTCGACCAGCGACCCGAGCTGGTGGACGCGCAGCGTGTTGGTCGAACCGGGGGTGCCAGGCGGGCTGCCCGCCACGATCACCACGTAGTCGCCCGGGTTGGCCCGGTTGAGGCCGAGCAGCGCCTGGTCGACCTGGCGGAACATGTCGTCGGTGTGCTGCACGAACGGCATCAGGAAGGTCTCCACGCCCCAGGTCAGGGCGAGCTGGTCGCGCACCTCGGGGACCGGGGTGAAGGCCAGCAGCGGCAGGTCGCAGTGCAGCCGGGACAGCCGTCGGACCGTGTCACCGGTCTGCGAGAACGCGACCAGGGCCTTGGCGTTGATGGCCCGCGCGATCGACGAGGCGGCCACGGTGAGCGCGCCGCCGTGGGTACGCGGGTCGTGCTGCAACCGCGGCACCCCGATCGAACCCGACTCGGTCGTCGTCACGATCTTGGCCATGGTGCTGACGGTCAGCACCGGATACTTGCCGACGCTGGTCTCGCCGGACAGCATCACCGCGTCGGCGCCGTCGAGCACCGCGTTGGCCACGTCGGAGGCCTCCGCGCGGGTGGGCCGGGAATTCTCGATCATGGAGTCGAGCATCTGGGTGGCCACGATGACCGGCTTGGCGTTCTCCCGGCACAGCTGCACGGCCCGCTTCTGCACCAGCGGGACCTCGTCCAGCGGCATCTCGACGCCGAGGTCGCCGCGGGCGACCATGACGCCGTCGAAGGCCAGCACGATCGCCTCCAGGTGGTCCACCGCCTCCGGCTTCTCCACCTTGGCCAGCACCGGCCGGAACACGCCCTCCTCGGCCATGATGCCGTGGACGAGCTTGATGTCCTCCGCCGAGCGGACGAAGGAGAGGGCGACCAGGTCGACCCCGAGCCCCAGGGAGAAGCGCAGGTCCTCGGCGTCCTTGTCCGACATGGCGGGCACGCTGACGGCCACGTTGGGCAGCGAGACACCCTTGTTGTTGGAGACCGGACCGCCCTCGGTGACCAGGCAGCGGATGTCGTTGCCGGTGACGTCGGTGACCTCGACGGCGACGCGGCCGTCGTCGATCAGCAGCCGGTCACCGGGCTTCACCTCCTGCGGCAGCTTGCGGTAGGTGCAGGAGACCCGCTCCTTGGTGCCGATGATGTCGTCGCCGGTGATCACGACCGAGTCGCCGGTGCGCCAGTCGTGCGGGCCGTCGGCGAACTTGCCGAGCCGGATCTTGGGCCCCTGGAGGTCGGCGAGGATGGCCACCGGCTTGCCGGCGGCCTCGGACGCCTCCCGGACCAGTCGGTAGACCGCCTCGTGGTCGGCGTGGCTGCCGTGGCTGAAGTTGAGCCTCGCCACGTTCATGCCGGCCTCGACGAGACCCCGAATGCGTTCCGGGGACGAGGTGGCGGGACCAAGAGTGCAGACGATCTTCACGCGGCGTGTCACGCCCATCAGGCTAGTCTCTCCTTCAAGTCGGACTCGGGACCGACCCCTTGCAGGCAGCGGAACAATTGTCCAACGACGCGCGGTGCGCGTCGGGCCGGCGGGCGAAACCGCACCGGGAACGTTGTGGCGACGGGCAACGGCGACCGCGCGCCGGGAATCGTACGCCTCCGCTGGCGCCCGCCCTCGGGGTGCTCCCGGCGGCGGCTCACCCGGGGTGCTCCGACGGCGGCAGGGTGGGCACCGCCGTGAGCAGGTCCCGGGGGTCGTAGCGCTGCTTGGCGCGGCGCAGCCGGGCCCAGTTCGGGCCGTACGCCAGCCGCACGCGGTCGGTCTCCTCGGGAGCGAGCAGGTTCGGGTAGCCACCGGGCAGGGAGTGCGGGGCGAGCGCCTCCGAGGTGCGCTCGGCCCAGGCCTCGTGCGCCCCGGCCGCCCCGCCCGGCGCCCACACCGCGATCACCTCGGTCAGCAGGTGGTCGGCGCGCAGGCCGAACGCCGTGTCGGCGAGGCGCACCCGGCTGGCCGCGCCGTGGAAGTGGTGCAGGGCCAGCGCGGAGAACGGCGAGCTGACCTGCCGGGCGGCGTCGACCAGCGCGTCCACCGCGTCGTCGCCGAGCGCGGGCAGCCAGCGGGTCCGCAGCAGGTAGTGGTTGCCGTCGGCCATCCCGCCGTCGAACATCCGCAACGCGTCCGCGTACGGCAGCGGGCCGACCTGGTCGACCAGCGCGACGCCGAGCGCCCGCAGCCGGTCCACCCACGGCAGCCCGGCGTCCAGGTCCGGGCCGCTGTAGAACGGGCAGACGAACACCACCGGCTCGCCGGCCGGGCCGGGCAGGAAACCGGCCATCACGGTCAGCTCGTCCGGGGCCTCGGCGAGCAACGCGGCGTACCCTCGCAGCACGGCCGGCGCCTCGGCGAGCGCGAACATGATCATGCCGGCCAGCACGGCGGGCAGCCGGTGTGCGCGGTAGCGCAGCTCGGTGACGACGCCGAGGTTGCCGCCGCCACCGCGCAGCGCCCAGTACAGCTCGGCGTCGTGTCGGGGGTCGGCGGTGACCCGACGGCCGTCGGCGAGGACCACCTCCGCGCCGAGCAGGTTGTCCAGGGCGAGGCCGAACCGCCCGCAGAGCGGCCCGTACCCGCCGGCGAGGGTGAGCCCGGCCATGCCCACGTCGCGGACCACGCCGGTGGGCACCACCAGGTCGTACGGGCGGGCGGCGGTGAGCAGGTCGGCGGCGGTCGCGCCGCCGGCCACGGTCACCGTCGCCGCGTCCGGGTCGACCCGGACCGCGCGCATCCCCGTCAGGTCGAGCACCAGGCCGCCGTCGCGCAGCGCCCGGCCGGCCCAGTCGTGCCCGCCGGAGCGGACCGACAGCGGCAGGTGGCACCGGGTGGCGACGCGCACCGCGGCGGCAACCTCGTCGGCGTCCAGGCATCGGGCGACCAGCGTGGGCGCGCGGTCCACGGCCGCGTTCCAGAGGCGGGTGGCGGAGACGAAGGCGGGATCGCCCGGCTCGTGGAGCCGGTCACCGAGCAGGGCGCGCAGGAGGGCGGTGGCTGAGGCGACATCGGGGGTGGCGGCGGAGCTCACGGCGACTCCTCGACCGTGGCCGACCGAAGGCGCCGGGTGCGCCTCGCTGGCGGTCCTCGGTGGGCGCGACCGTAGCACCGGACGGTGGCCGATCGCCGTCACCATCACGACAGCCGCCGATCGACGAACGAGTCAGCTCTCGGCCTTGACCAGCGGAAACTCCAACGACCCGGCCGGGCAGAGGAAGGTCAGCACGTCCACCCGGTAGAGCCCGGCCTGCACCGCCGGGTCGGCCTCCAGCACGCTGCGCACGTCGTCGACGCTGCCGGTGCGGGCCAGCCCGAAGCCGATCGGCGGCTCCGGATTGCTGGTCGTCCCGTCGATCGACCCGGCGACCAGGATGATTCCGCGCCGTTGCAACGCCTGCATGTGCTCGGTGTGCTCGCCCTGCAACCGCTGCACGGTCTCGGCGGGCAGGGCCCGTCCGGCCGCGCCGGGATAGATCACGATGCACTCGTACGTGTCGAGCGCGAAGTCGACCTGCGGCACTCCCGCCATGGTGCTCCCTCCGCCGTCGCGCCGGAACGGACCGGCCCGGCCCTGCCCGAGTCGGCGTCGCCGGCACGCGCCCAGCGTCGCACGCCGGTTGCGGCCGCACCGGTCGCTCCGCGCAACTGGCCCCGGTCGGGCCCCGGACAGTCCCGGCCGCGGTACCGGCGTGGTGGTGGACGGGCACCGCCGGAGCCGGCGGCCGTGCGACTCGTCCCCTCGGCCCTGTGCGGCGACCGGCTACGGTGGCCGCGCGGGTCAGGGACCGAGGTGCGCGTAGCCCGCCCAGGTGTCGGGCCGGTCGGGCAGGACGGCGCGGAGCCGGCGGACGGCCCGGTGCAGGGCGATCGCCGCCCGGTCCGGTGCGATCCCGCCGGGCACCGCGAGGCCGTCGTACAGGTCGTCGCACAGCCGTACGGTCAGCGCGTCCGAGATGGACCAGAGCGCGCCGATGACGTGCCGGAACCCGGCGAGCTGGAACGCGGTGCCGAGGGTGAGCGCCTCGTCGGGCAGGGCCGCCCCGCCGCGCACCGTCTCGCAGGCGGAGAGGACGGCCAACGCGGCCGGGCTGCCGGCCGGCCGCCACAGGTCCCGCACGTGCAGCGGGCCGCCGGCCAGTGCGAGACGCCCCCAGGCCGGGGCGCGCAGGTCCTGGGTGCCGTGGCAGGAGAGGTGGGCGACCGGCTGGTCGGGCAGCGCGGCGAGCACGGCCGCCGGGGTGGCCGCCGGGCCGAGGAGTGCCCGGACCCGTGGCAGGTGCCGGCGGACGATCTCCTCCTCCCGGGTGACGCCGGGCAGGTCGGACAGGCCGGGGGTCTGCGGCATGCCGACGACCAGCGCCGAGTCGACCGGCTCGGGCCGGGCCGGGACGCCACGCCGGGCGTACGCCAGCGCCCGCAGAGAGGCGGTGTACGACGACACCACGCGGTCCAGCACCCCGTCGCCACCGTCGAGCGGGCCGGCGGCGTGCAGGGGCAGCAGACTCAGCAGCCCGGTCGGGCACCACCACAGCCGTGGCCAGTCCGCCCCGCCGTCGGGTGCGACGCCGGACGACGCCGCGACCGGCGTGGCGCTGGACGACACCGGGACGGGTGTGGCGCCGGACGGCGCCGGAACGGGTGTGGCCGCGTCGAGCACGGGGGCGGCGACGACCCGCCACAGCCAGTCCAGCGTCTCGCCGACCTGGCTGCGCGCCGCCGCCCGGCGGCACTGTGCCGCCGTCTCCGGGCCGTCCGGGGTCACCGCCCCGGTCAGCACGGCGATCGCGGTCAGGAAGCCCGCCGTCCGGTTGAGCAGGTCGGCCAGGGTCAGCCCGGTCAGTGGCACCACGGTGACCCGGCCGTCGGCGACCACCAGCGCGTCACAGCGCCGGGCGGCCACGTTGACCAGTGCCACCGGGCCACCGGCCGCGGACCGGGTCAGGGTGCCGAACGGTGGCGGGCGGAGGAAGTCGGCGAACCCGGGCCGGGCGCGGATCTCGGCGAGCAGGTCGCGGCGGCGCACGGCGAGGTCGTACCGCTGCTCGGGGGTCGCCCCGGCCAGGGGCGCGCCGCTCCCCCACCCGCCCGGTGACAGCACACCGCCGGGGGACGCCGCGTCGACCGGCCCCGGACCCGGCGCCGCGCCGCCGCTCGACCGGTCGGGCGGCAGCGCGGCGAAGCCGTCGAGGGCCGCCTGGAGGTCGGCGAGCCGAGCCGCCAGCCGGGGGAACCGCGCGCGCAGCGCGGCCAGGTCGGCGCTCGCGTCGTGTGCCCGGGTCAGCAGGACGCCGCGGCCGTACTCGAGCAGCTCGACGGCGCGTTCCGGGCGGTCGAGGTCGATCGCGACCGCCGCCGCGTCGCTGGCCAACCCCGGGAACAGGCCGAGCAGGCGGGCCTGGTCGTCCGGGTCCATGCCGTGCCACGCCACCAGGTCGATCAGCTCGATCGCGGTGGCGTACCCGTCGAGTGCCGCCGGCAGGTCGCCGGCCGCGGCGGCGTGTCCCGCGTACCGGGTCGCCGCCCCCGCCCGGAGCAGCGACGGGGCGGACTCCACCGCGGCGGCGGCGCGCAGCACGGCGGTCGCCTCGGCCAACGCGCCGGGACGGGGAACGCCAGCACCGGCGGGGGTGGCGACCGCCTCCAGGGCGGTGGCCAGGTTGCTCAGGCACATGGTGCGGGCGGGATGCTCGCCGGGCAGCGCGTCGGCCGCCGCCCGGTAGGCCGCCAGCATGGCGTCGGCGTCCGTCTCGTCGTGGCCGGCGCGGAAGCGCAGCAGCAGGGCGCTACCGAGGTTGGTGAGGATCCGGTGCCGGTCCCCGGCGGCCGACGGTTGACCCGCGCTCAGCCGCTGGAGCAGCTCGATCGCCTCGTCCAGCCCCGCCGGGTCGTCGCGCAGGCGGTGCCGCAGCAGATAGGCCAGGGCCAGGGTGGCGAGCGTCTGGACGTACTCGGTCGGATCGGCCTCCCGCTCGGCCAGGTCCGCCGCCTCTCGCAGCGCGGTCACGGCGGCGTCGGCGTCGCGGGCGGTGCCGGCCGCGACCCGGTCGGCGGGCTCCCCGCCGGCGGGGAGTGCGCGGTCCAGGGCGAGTTCCACCCGGCGGTTCAACGCGGAGCCGTAGTTGGTCAGCGCCGGCAGCCGGTCCGGGTGCCCGGGTGGCGCGGTCTCGGTCACCTGCGCCAGCACCTGGATCGCCTCGGTCAGGGTGGCCAGGTCCTGGGTCGAGGCGAACAGGGCCTGCAACACCAGGCCCAGGTTCGAGCGGTACCGGGGCAGCGAGGCGGCGTCCGGCGCGGCGGCGGCGACCGCGGCCCGCAGCGCCACGGCGGCCGGTTCCAGCAGCCCCGGCTCCCCCGCCAGATCGGACAGTTCGCGCAGGGTGTTGCCCAGGTTGTTGAGCACGTGCGGCCGCATCGGGTCGGCGCGGGGAAGCAGGGACTCCGCCTCGGTCAGCGCCTCGCGGGCGGCCCGCAGGTCGGTCACCCCGCCCAGGTCGGCGTGTCCCCGGCCGAGCGCGTAGCCCAGCTCGGCGAGCCAACGGGCCCGCTGGGCCGGGTCCTCGGCGGCGCCGGCGGCGTCGCGCAGCATCCGCACGGCCTCGGCGACGTCGTCGGTCCGCCGTCGCAGCTCGTACCGGGTCACCAGCAGGCCGCTGACCGCGTGCCGTATCTCGTCCTTGCTCGGACCGTCGTGGGTCGAGCCGGCCGCCGCCCGGTACGCCTCGATCGCCGCGTCGAGGTCGGCCGGGTCGGCGTCGGCCCGGTGCCGCTCGGCGAGCAGGGTGGCGAGGCCGGCCTGCGCCGTCGCGGCCAGCTCCGGTTCGAGACCGCCGAACCCGGTCAGCGCCGACCGGTACGCCTCGATCGCGGCATCCCGGTCGGCTGGCGCCTGGTCGCGCAGGAACCGTTCGGCGAGCGCCGTGCCGTGCAGCGCGGCGACCCGGGGATCGCCGCCGGCGCGGGCTGCCGTGAACGACTCGACCGCCTCGTCGAGGTCGGCCGGGCGCCTCCGCAGACGCCACCGGTCGCGCAGCCGCTGCCCGAGGTTGGCGCGCGCCATGGCACGCAGGGCGTCGCTGGCGCCGCGGGCCCGGGCGGCGTCGCGCAGCAGCGTGATCGAATCGTCCAGGTCCGCCGGGGCGCCGTCGACCTCGTACCGGTCGCCGAGCACGTTGCCGAGGTTGAACAGCCGGACCGGGCGTTCCGGATCGCCGGTCGAGGTGGACTCCAGGCTCTCCCGGTGCACCTCGATCGCGGGCGGCAGCGCGCGCCGCCGGCCGAGGTGCTGGAACTGGTCGCGGTGCACCTTGCCGAGGGCGGACAGGTAGTGCAGCCGCTCCGGCTCGCCGACGGGTGTGCCGTCCACCGCCCGTCGCAGCAGCGCCGCCGCCCGGTCGGCGCCGCGGTAGTCGCGGTTGTTCTCGGCGGCGGCCATGAGCATGACGGCCTCCACGAACAGGGCACGGGCCTCGCCGTCGGCCGCCCCGGCCGTACGCCGGCCGCGACCGGGGCCGGGGCCGGAACCGGCGGGCACGGACGTCGGGTCGCCGGCGGCCCGTGGGCCGGGCACCCGGCCGGCGGCCGACGGCGGCCGGTGCGCGTGCAGGAGCGCCAGCAGCGGCGGCGGCACCCGTTCCGGGGCGAAGCGCAGCAGGAACTCGGTGAGCGCGACCGCCTGACCGAGGTCCTCGGCGTCCTCGCCCTCGGGCAGCAGCTGGTACCGGTACCAGTGCAGGCAGGCGAGGAGGAAGAAGCCCTCGGCGACCGGCTCCGGCAGGGGCCCGTCGGTGGGCGCGGCGGTGACGAACCCGACGACCGCCTCGGCGTCGCGGATCGCGCCCGAGTCGAGCACCGCCCGGGGGTCCGTGGTGGCGGCGAAGCCGTCCAACCGCTCCCGCAGCCGACGCACCGGGTCGGACCTGAACCGCCGCCACATCGCGCCTCCCCCGACCGGCCACACCGGTTGGGATCAGGCGTAGCAGACCGGACAGCCCGGGCGCTACCGGCAACACGACCCGGATTCCGGCGCTGTCGGCGCCCACCGTGTCGCCCCCCACACGGGCGTGCCGGGGATACGACGCCCGGATTGGGGCATCATCAGCGGAGTGGCGGGGTGATCTTCGGCGTGCCGGGCCTCGCGTGACCGGCCCGGCGCCCGCCCCCACCACCACCACGACACGATTGGGGATCCGCGTATGGCGACCGACGTCAGCAACCAACCCGCGAAGGCTTCCGGCCAGTACCGGATCGGCGGCGACCTCACCGTCGACCGGCTCGGCTACGGGGCGATGCAGCTCACCGGACCGGGCGTGTGGGGCGACCCGAAGGACCCCGCCGAGGCCGTCCGGGTGCTGCGTCGGGCGGTCGAGCTGGGCGTGACGTTCATCGACACCGCCGACTCGTACGGGCCGTTCGTGTCCGAGCTGCTGATCCGCGAGGCCCTGCACCCGTACGCCGACGACCTCGTCATCGCGACCAAGGGTGGGTTCACGCGGGCCGGGCCGGGTGACTGGCGTGTGGTGGGCCGACCGGAGTACCTGCGCCAGCAGTGTGAGCTGAGCCTGCGCCACCTCGGCCTGGACAGCATCCCGCTCTACCAGCTGCACCGGATCGACCCGCAGGTGCCGCTCGCCGACCAGCTGGGTGAACTGGAGCTGCTGCGGCAGGAGGGCAAGATCCGGCACATCGGCCTGTCCGAGGTCACCGTCTCGCAGATCGAGGAGTCCCGCGCGATCACCTCGATCGCCTCGGTGCAGAACCTGTACAACCTCGCCAACCGCGGCGCGGAGGACGTGCTGGAGTACTGCGAGCGCAACGACCTCGCGTTCATCCCGTGGTTCCCGATCGCCACCGGTGAGCTGGCGCGCCCGGGCGGGCCGCTGGACACGATCGCCGCCACGCACGACGCGTCGCCCGCACAGCTCGCGCTGGCCTGGCTGCTGCGCCGGTCGCCGGTGATGCTGCCGATCCCCGGCACGTCCTCGGTGGCGCACCTGGAGGAGAACGTGGCCGCCGCGGAGGTGCGGCTCACCGACGACGAGTTCGAGGCGCTGGCCAAGGCGACCTGACCCGCGGTACGGGCGTCGCCGGCTCAGCCGGTGACGCCCGGCTCGGGCTCCCGGGCAGCCCGCAGCGCCTCGGTGGCCTGGGTCAGCAGCGTCGCGGAGTCGGTACGCCCGTTCACCTGGATCTCCACCTCGGTGTCGCCGGCCTGGATCCGGATGCTGGCCTCGGTGCGCTGCTGGTCGACCCAGGTCTGCAGCAGGTTGAACAGCCCCGGGAGCAGGCCCTGGGCCAGCACCGCGATGATCACCGCGTCGCTGAAGCCCGGCCGGCCCCCGCCGCCCCCGCCCGCGGGGCGGACGACCGGACGGTACCGCGGGTCGCGGTGGATCCAGTCCAGCAGGGCGACCGGCGGCGGCTGCCGGTGCCGGGGGCTGATGGTCAGCCGGACGGGCTGACGCGCGGCGGTGTCGCTGTCGGTCACGGTCTCTCCCGGTCAGTTGGCGGGGCGGAAGGTGACGGCGTCACCCTCGCCGATGGCGACGCCGGTGACGGCGAACTCCTGCTCGTCGGTGAACGGCGAGCTGGTGCCGAAGTAGGTGGTGCTGCCGCTGACCCGAACCCTGCCCCTGGCCTCGGACGGCGTGCCGACCTGGGCGGTGTCCGGGCCGGTCAGCTCGACGGCGAGCCGCGGGTACTCGAGGATCTTCCAGGCGACCTTCTGCGTGGTGCTGCCGCTGTAGTAGCGGAACGGGCAGCCCTCGGGCGCGGCGACGGTCTGCTGGGCGCACTCGTCGAGCCACGTCCGCACCCGGGCCTCCACCGCCTCGACCGCCGCCGGCTTCAGAACCGGCGTCAGGTTGAGGATGGCCTCGCTCTGACCCGGGGCGACCGGGACGACCTCGGTCGGCACCTCGCTGAGCGCGCTGGACGGGGTGCTGACGGTGTAGCCGCCGGGCAGCAGCGCCAGCGTGGGCCCCTCCGGGGCGCCCGGCAGCGCCACCCCGTTGAGCCGCGTCCCCGAACCGGTGACCGGGGCGGTGAGCGGGACCAGCCCGCCGAGGAGCTGCCAACCGTGGAACAGACCGGCGGTGGCTGCCTCGTCCCGGCGCAACGCGACGCCGACCGTGTGCCGCTCGCCCGCCAACCGGTACGCCACCGTGGCGGTGGCGCTGTCGCCGTCCCGCTCGACCGAGCTGACCTCGACCTCGGTGGGCGGTTGGTAGCCCTCCCCGCGCAGCAGTTTGGCGAGCAGATCGCGGTCGGCCACGGCGGCCCGCTCCTGCTCGGGAAGGAAGTCGAGCGCGGCCTCGCTGTCCCGGTCGGCGAGCGCGGAGAAGTACCCCTCGACGGCCGCCTGGGGACGGAAGAAAGCCCACTGCGCCACGCCCAGCCCGCCGGTGCCGACGCAGGCCGCCAGCACCAGGGCGCCGACCACCAGCCAGGTACTCCGGGTGCCGACGGGGCCGGCGCTGCCGAACAGCCGCTCGGAGGTGACCGGCGCGGTGTCGCGCCCTCCGAGCGGCGCGCCGGCCAGCGACGCCCGTTCCAACTGGTCGAGCCGCAGTTCGTGTGGCGGGTGGGTGGCGCAGACCGCCTCGTCCCAGCCGCTGCGGCCGCTCTCGAAGGACAGCCGCCGCTCCAGGATGCGCCGCATCCCGTCGACGTGCCCGGTGAGCACCGCGCCCAGGTCGGCTCGGTACTCCGCCGCGCGCACGTCGCGGGCGTGCAGCGGCAGCACCACGTACCGCATGGTGAGCAGCACCGGCCAGAAGAACAGGAAGACGACGAGGTTGGTGGCCGGGTGCGGGAAGGTGCGCATCAGCCACGTCGGCAGGGCGTGTGCGAGGGTCAGCGGCAGGCCGACACCACGGACGAAGGCGCTGGTGACCTCGTCGCCCGTACGCCAGTGCACCAGCTCGTGGCTGAGCAGCGCGGCGATCTCGTCGTCCGGCTCGGTCAGCACGGCGGTGGTGACCACCACGTGCCGCGCGTACGTGTGGGCGTTGCTCAGGACGGGGTCGTCCTCCATGAGCAGCCGTGGCACGGTGGGCAGCCCGAGCCGGCGGGCGCAGTCGTCCAGCACGGGCCGCAGCCGCGCGTACTCCCGGCGGCTGGGCTGGCGCGCGCCGGAGACCACCAGCAGGCGTGGTTCCAGCAGCACCCGGTAGAGCGTGTAGAGCACCCCGATGAGCGCCGCCGCGACGACCGTGCCGACCAGCCCGGTGGCCAGCGCCAGGGGCTCGTCGGCCGTGCCCAGCCAGGGCAGCACCAGCACCGAGAGGAAGCCGACCAGGAACCCGACGACGAAGCCGGCGACGCCGCCGAGCACCCCGCCGGAGCGGCTCAGGAACGCCTCCATCAGTGGGCCGATCAGCGGGGCGTCGCGCAGCACCGCCGGCACCTGGTCGTCGGCGCCGAGCCCGCCGGCGAAGAGGCCGACGGCGGCGAAGCTGAGACCGCCCCAGAACGCCAGCAGCAGCGCGACCGGCAGGTAGAACCACGTGGCGACGAAGGCGCCCAGCACGCCCCGCCAGTCCCGCAGGATCCCGGCGCGCAACCAGACCAGCGCGCTGGGGTAGCCGGGTGGCCGGTCGGCGAACCCGCCGGTGGGCGGTGTCGCGGCCTCCGTCGGTGGTTCGGCGGCCCGCACGTCGAGCTGCGGCACGGTGGGCGGTGTCGCGGCCTGCGGCGGCTCGGTGCCCTGAGGTGCGGCGGGCGGCTCGGTCATGCGCGCTACTCCTTCGGCGGAAGCTTCGTCCACTGTCGGCAGTGGACGGCCGGAGCAGGCTATCGAGCACACCTGATGTCTGCCACACCTTTGCGGGCGCAGAGTCGGCAACCCGACGCGGGCGCGGGTGGTCCGGGCCCGGACCACCCGCGCGGTCCGGGTCAGAGCGCGAGGCCGTCGAGCACCAGTCCGAGGTGCCCGACCACGCGCAGCGGGCAGTACGCCTGGATCAGCACGTTGGTCGCGCCGTCGTTGACGACGGCGTTCCCGGTCGGCCGGACCAGCTCGTCCTGCAGGGTGCGGATGGTGGTGTAGCGCACCGCGCCCGGGGTGTCGTCGCCGGCGTTGAGGTCGGCGAGGAAGGCGGAGCCGATGGTCATCTGCTGGCAGGCCACGATGCCGGCGCAACTGCCGAGCCCGAGGAACGCCACGATGTTCGCGACGTAGGTGCCGTACTGCGGCGAGCCCAGGCTCACGTACCGGCCGACGGTGGCGGTGCCGCCGAGCCGTTTGAGGTAGTAGCGGGCGACCAGGCCGCCCTCGGAGTGGGCGACCACGTCCACGGTCGACGCTCCGGTGGCGGCACGCACCTGGGTGACGTAGCCGGCGAACGCGCGGGCCGAGCTGGGGATGTCCCCGAGGCCGAGCCCCGGCAACTGGTAGATGAAGGTCCGGTAGCCGTCGGCGCGCAGGCGGGCGGCGATCGGCTCGTACGCGACGGCGACGCCGCTGAGCCCGCCGACCACGATGACGGGGTTGGCCGCCGCGGCCGCCGGGGCGACCACGGGCGCCCCGGAGGCAGTGGGCGCGGCGGAGGGAGTAGGCGCGGCGGGGGCGGCGGTCGCGGTGGCGGTGGACGCGAGCAGGGCGGCGGTGGCGAGGGACAGGACGAGGACGGTCTTTCGGAGCAGCATTGCTGCACCTCCGGGGGGAGGCACCCGGCGAACCGGGCAGGTGGGTGGGGGTGTCCGGTCGACCGTGCGACGATGATGCGCGCAACAATTCAGAAACGTCAATGACTTGTTACGCGCCGGTAACCCGTTGTTCCGACGGGGGCGCAATCCGGCATATCGCCGATCCTCCACATCGGACTTCCCTTGAGTGACGCGCGCCCCGACGCGGGTCGGCGAATGGCATGCGGTGGCCGCTTCGACGCGACCCGCTTCGGCGACGGGGTCACCTTCCGGGATGCGAGTTTCCTCAGCGGCGGGTTCGAGGGCGCGGCGAACTTCGGGCGGGCCCGGTTCGGCGGGGCGGCCAGCTTCGACGGCGCGTGGCTGAGCCAACCACCGCAGGTCGACCAGGCGGGGGCAGCGGCCGACGGCGGGCACGCCTGGCCGGCCGGCACGACCGTCCGACGACTCGACGACGACTGGCTGCTGCTGGTCGGCCGCTGACCGGCGGGCGACTCCGTCTCAGCGCGGCGGGGAGGGCCGGCGATACCGCGTCAGCGCGGCGGGCGCAGCCCGTCCAGGGCGACGCCGAGGACGCGGTCGCGCTGCTCGGGTGACGGGAACTGGGCCATCGTGAGCCCGCTGATCAGGCGTACCACGTCGTCGAAGCCGATGTCGTCGCGGACCTCGCCGGCCGCCTGGGCGCGGCTCATCAGCGGCTCGCCGGCGGCGTAGATCTCCGTCCGGCAGCTCCGGAAGATTTCGGAGTCGTGCAGCAGCTCCTCGGCGAGCGCCCGCTTCGTGGCCACGTACCCGACGAAGCGGTGCAGCCAGGCGACGAGGGCGTCCCACGGGGGCAGCTCGGCCAGGTCCTCGGCGGTCCGGCTCAGCGCCCGGACCTCCTCGACGTAGACGGCCTCGAAGAGGTGCCGCCGGCTCGGGAAGTTGCGGTAGAGCGTGCCGATGCCCACCCCGGCCCGCCGGGCCACGTCCTCCAGGGACGCGGCGGCGCCGTTCTCGGCGAACGCGTCGCAGGCGGCGGCGATGAGGGCGTCGTAGTTGCGCCGGGCGTCGGCACGCTTGGGCCGCCGCGCGAAGACCTCGGGCGTCTGCCCCGCGCTGGTCATGACGTGCGTCACCTCCCCTCGGTTGCATCCGGAGGCAACCCTCCGCTAGCTTAGTGGAGGCACCCCTCCGGAATCCCGGAGGCCTGCCTCCGGTTAGCTTACCTCGGGACCCGCCCGATCCGCCTGGCCACCCGATCGCCCGGGCCCCACAGCTCCGCCCGCCACAGACGACGGGTGACAAACCTCCTTCCGTACCGCAATCAGGGAGTTTTCTCTCGTGGCAGTGACCTCCCGACGCAGCTCGCGTCGGCTCACCTTCACCGTGCTCGCGGCCGGTGCCGGGTTCTTCGCGATGCTCCAGTCGCTGATCACCCCGGTGCTGCCGACCATCCAGCAGGACCTGCACACCTCGCAGAACACCGTGACCTGGGTGTTGACCGCCTACCTGCTCTCCGCCTCGATCTTCACGCCGATCCTCGGCCGGGTCGGGGACATGATCGGCAAGGAGCGGATGCTGGTCGTCTCGCTCGCCGCGCTCGCCCTCGGCTGTCTGCTGGCCGCCATCGCGCCGAACATCGGCGTCCTCATCATCGCCCGGGTCGTGCAGGGCATCGGCGGCGCGGTCTTCCCGCTGTCGTTCGGCATCATCCGCGACGAGTTCCCCGCCGCGCGGGTCTCCGGCGCCGTCGCCGCCATCTCGGCGATCGTCGCCGCGGGCGGCGGGCTGGGCATCGTGCTCGCCGGCCCGATCGTCACCGCGCTGGACTACCGGTGGCTGTTCTGGATCCCGATGGTCGTGGTCGGGCTGACCGCCGTCGCCGCCCACCTGTTCGTGCCCGAGTCGCCGGTGCGTACCCCCGGTCGGATCGACTGGCGCGCCACCCTGCTGCTCTCCGGCTGGCTGGTCGCGTTGCTGCTCCCGATCAGCCAGGGCGCGGCCTGGGGTTGGACCTCCGCCCGGGTGCTCGGCCTGCTGGCGCTCGCCGTGGTGCTGCTGGTCAGCTGGCTGGTCGCCGAGGTGCGCTCCAGCAACCCGCTGATCGACATGCGGATGATGCGCCTGCCCGGCGTCTGGACCACCAACCTGGTCGCCCTGCTCTACGGCGCGTCGATGTTCTCCGTGTACGCGTTCCTCCCGCAGTTCGTGCAGACCCCCACCGCCGCCGGTTACGGCTTCGGCGCCAGCATCAGCCAGGCGGGCCTGCTCATGCTCCCGATGCTCGTCGCGATGTTCGTCGCCGGCCTGGTCGCCGGACGCCTTCAGGCCGTGTTCAGCGCCAAGGCGCAGCTCGCCACCGGTGCCACGTTCAACGTGGCCGCCTCCGCGATGCTGGCCGCCGCCCACGACACCCGCTGGGAGGTCGCCGTCGCCGGCGGCCTGGTGGGCCTCGGCATCGGCCTGGCGTTCGCCTCGATGGCGAACCTGATCGTGGGCAGCGTGCCCGCCAGCCAGACCGGCGTGGCCACCGGCATGAACGCCAACATCCGCACCATCGGCGGGGCGGTCGGCGCCGCCGTGGTCAGCGGCGTGATCACCGCCCACCCACAGGCCAACGGCCTGCCCCGGGAGGCCGGCTTCACGATGGGCTTTCTGGTCCTCACCGCGATCGCCCTGGCGGCCGCGCTCGCGGCCCTGGCCGTCCCGTCCGCCCGGCGGGCGTCGGCCGGTCGCCGGCCGTCCACCGCGACGATCGTCGAGTCGGAGCTAGCCGGCCAGTTCGCCACCTTGCCGTCGACCCGCTGAGGGTCCGTGTCGCAGCCCGGGCGGTTCGCCGCCCGGGCTGCGGCGAATCCGGGAGTACGCTGGCCGCTTCCCACCCGTTCCCCGTCCCCAGGATGAGCACATGTCCACGTCCGACCTGCTGACCGCCGACCGCATCGAAGAGATCGGCGCCCTGGGATCCGAGAGCCCGGACCCGGCCGCGCTCGTCGCCGAGCTGGTGGGCGCCGTCGACGAGGGGCGGGTCGCCGACCCCGACGACACCGGGTACGCGCTGCTGGTCGCCGCGGACATCCTGGTGCAGGCGGGCGACCTGGCCGACGCGCTCGCGCTGACCACCCGCGCCATCGCCGAACAGCCGGACGACGACGCGTACTCCCGATCGAAGCGCGGCGGGCTGCTGCTGCGCCTCGGCCGCGAGGACGAGGGCCTGGCCGAGCTGACCGCCCTGCGCCCGCTGTTGGAGACCGACCCCGACGCCACGTACCTGGTCGACGACCTGGCGGAGGCCGGCCGCGCCGAGACGGCGCTGGAGTGGCTCACCGCGGCACTCGACGCGATCATGGATCGGACCCGGACCCAGCAGCACGAGTCCGAGGACGCGCAGGACGAGGCCGCCGCCATGATTTACGGGCTGACCCAGCGGCGGCACGACCTCCGCGAGGAGATGGGCCTGCCGCACGACGACTACGACAACCTCGCCGACCGGCTGCGCGCCGCGAGCAACCACGCCCTCGACGCGCTGGACGACGGTCCGGCGACGCTGCTCTTCTGGCCGCAGGCGGAGTTCGAGGCGCTGCTGGCACGCTGGCCCGCGCTGGCCGACAGCTACCCCGCCACCTGGGACGAGCACCGCGCCCAGACCGAACGCGCGCTGGCCGACGCCGCCGGGCTCGGCGCCGCCGACCTCGGCGTGGTCGCCGGCTCCGTCGCGGGGCTGGCCTCCTTCGCCGAGCAGGCGGGCAGCGACCCCACCGACGAGGAAACCCTCGACGAGTACGCGGACAGCCTCGACGAGGTGGCCTGGCCGCCCGGCCGCAACGACGCCTGCTGGTGCGGCTCGGGTGCCAAGTACAAGAAGTGCTGCCTGCCGCGCTCGCGGGGCTGACGTTCCCCTGCGCCCTCACCACGGGCGAAGCCGCGGCGGTGGTGCGGTGATGGGGCGGCCCACGGGTGTCGAAGGCTGACGCGCCTGGCCTCTTCCTGGGCCGGGCGACGGCCACGTCGAGATGCAGCCGACCCTGCCCGGCCCGAAGTGCCAGGTTGCCGCACCTCAGCGTCGACAGGGTCAGCCGTCACCCGCTGCCTCGATCGCCGCCTCCACCTTGTCCAGGTAGTTGAACCACCACTCCCCCTCGTCGGGCTGAGAGGCAGTGGCGAGGAGGTTGGCCGCGACCACGAATACGGCGATTGCGACTGCTGCGCTGGTCGCGAATCGTGGCGGGCTGCCCGCCATCAGCCCGACCAGGAGAGCCTGCACGTCCTCTGCGGAGACGCCGGCCCACCGTTCCTGGAGACTGATATCGCGCGAAAGCTCGTTGACCTGCTGAGGCGATGGCGGACCATCGTGAACCTCGAACAGAACAGCAGCGTTGACGGCGAGCGTCAGCTCGATGGCCTTCGTCAACGTCTCCCGGCTGCCACTCAGGGCGCCCAGGGCGTCATCGAATCTCTCTGCGTCGCGCTGGACAGCGGCATCGAGGACGGCTCTGACCAGAGCCTCTACCTGATCATCGATCCTCACGGCCCGGTCCTCCATCTCGGTGCTTTGCTCTCCACGCCTTGAAAGATCCGGCTGCCGCAGCAGCAGCCAGGACAGTACCTGCGACGGCCTTGACAGTGGTCGGCAGGAATTCCTGAAAGCTCGCATAGGCCGCCGCTGTCGCCGAGGTCCACCACCCAATCGACTCACTGCTGAGACGCTCGCGGGGTGGTGCCGGGGGCGCATGCTGGTCCCGGTTTGCGGCAGAGCGCCGCCGGGGCACCGCAGACCTGACAACTGGTCTCGCCGCCGCGGGTGGCTGGTGGGCTGTGCTACCACCCGTGGTCAGTTTCCCAGCGCACGGACCCTGGCGATCGTCTCCTGGACGTGCTGCTTGGCCGGGTCGCCGCCCTGCGACGCCTGCGCCAACGCCTGGCGATAAGCGTCGATCATGCCGATCAGCGGGCCGGCGGCCACACCCTCCAGGGCGCCGGCGACGAGCGCCCGCGCCTCGGCCGCGTCCTGTGCCGCCGCTGCGGTCTTGGCCTTCGCCTCGTCCAGCTTCTGCGACGCCGCCGCCAACCTCGCGATGATCTGTGCAGCGCTCACGCGCGTCCTCCCCGTGGTCCACCATCGCCTCCACCACCGCACCGGCGAAGACCACATGGGAGCGTACGAGATTCACGCACCCAGCGCGACCGCACGATTGCTCAGTCGTGACCTCGACGGCGGGAAGATCACTTGATGCTGAGTAGTCAGGGCCGGCTCTCTGCAACTACTCAGCAGCAAGTGATCAAAGCCGTCGAGGCCCGAGGCGGAGCCGAGCAGGATGGGCCCCCGGGAGGTGTTCCGGAGGGAGGCACGCTAGATCTTGGACACTTTCCGTTCCACGCTGACGGAAACTGTCCAAGATCTCGAGCGGTGCCGGGGTCCTGGGCATGCTCAACGCTGGGTGGCGAACACTCCGACGCCACCAGCACCCCTCGACCAAGCCCTCGAACTTCAGCCGGCTACGGCCTGGTGAACGACGATGACCGAGACGCCATGTTGACGACACGACGAGGGCCTCACTGCCCGGGGAACGCGACGGGATCCTCCCCGCTGCCACACACTCCGCCCGACCGGTCAGCCAACCGCGCGCACCCCGCGAACGACTCAGCGCAAGGTGCGGAACAGCAGCAGATAGCCGCAGTAGGCGACCGGAACCAGCAGGAAACAGATCAGGAAGCCCAGCGGCAGGTAGCGCGGCGGCGTGCCGGCGACCATCGCGGGCCGCCCCCACCGGCCCAGCACCAGGTACCCACCGAAGAACGCCAGCGCGGGCAGCCCGGCACAGATCCACGCGCCGAGGGTGAACCCGTCGACCAGGCCGACCCCGGAGGCGAGCACCAGGGCCAGCATGAGCACCCCGGCGGCGGCGCCGCACCCGGCGTAGACGGCCACCGCGCGGGCCAGCGGTGACCAGGTGGGCAGCAACGCCGGCCGCTGGGCCAGCAGCTCCGCCTGCTGCCCGTGCCGGTCCGCCTCGTCGGCCATCCGCCGGGCCAGCTCCAGCTCCACCGCCGGGTCGACCGCCGCGGCGCGCTGGGCCGGCACCCCGGCGCCCGCCGGGCTCACCGCCGTCGGCAGCGCCAGCCGCCCCTCCCCCGCCGGCAGCTCGGGGTACGCCC
>NZ_QGKR01000199.1 GCF_003172955.1 Micromonospora acroterricola
GGGCGGTGGCGGGTCGCCGAGCAGTTCGGCGGCGAGCGCGGCGGTGGCCGGGTCCAACGCCGGGGCGGCCAGTGCCAGGTGGGCCAGGGACACGGCGATCGGGACCGGCCGGGCCCGGGCCACCGCCGCCGCGTCGGCCAGCCGCTCGCCCACCACCCGGGCCACGTCCGACCGCACCGCCGGATCCACCCAGGCGGCGGTGACCAGGGCGAACAACGCCGCCTCGGTGACCCAGTCCTCCACACCCCAGACCAGGTCCAGCAGCACCCGCCGGCGGGTCGAGGCCTCCCACGGCTCGTCGGTGCGGTGGTGCAGCAGCCCCAGGCAGGCCCACACCTGCACGCCGCGTACCCAGACCGACGGGTCCTGCGCGGCCAGTAGCCGGCCCAGCGCGTTGGCCGGCGCCGCCGGCGGATGCACCAGCAGCCCGAGCAGGTCGGCCACGTCCAGGCCGGCCAGTCCCACCGCCGCGTCGTAGGCCGCCGGTGGGTGCGGCCACGCCGGCTGGGCGACCTGCCCGATCCGCTCGACCGCCGTGGTCGAGGGCGCCGGCAGCGCGGGCGTCGGGACGCTGTCCGCGTAGTGCCACAGCTGTTGGGTGGACGCCCGCCGGGGCTGGCGCGGGTCCGGCTCCGGCGTGCCGGCCACCTCGATCCGCAGGCCCGGCGCCACCGACGTAACCGTCCGTACCGCGCTCGGCGGGGCCGCCGCCGTCAGGCGTACGGCGTTGCCGACGCCGTTGTCGTCGTCGGCGACGGCCTGGCGCAGCGCGTCGACCAGCGGGCCGCCGGCCGGGGTCAGCTGGCCGAGCCAGGGCCGGCCCCGACAGCACTGGGCCAGGTCGCCGTGTTCGTGGCTGTCGTCCGGGTGGTCACGGACGAAGTCGGCGAGCGCGACCAGGTGGGTGAGGTCCCCGTCCCGCAGGTGCCGCAGGCGGTGGGCGGTGTGCACCGCGCAGTCGAACGACGGGTCCCGGGCCAGCGCGCGCTCGGTCCACTCCAGCGCCTCGTCCAGCCGGCCGGTCTCGGCCAGCGTGCCGGCGATGTCGGCGTAGATGGCCAGGTCGTCGGGGTCCAGCGCGACGGCCCGGCCGAGCGCCGCGAGGGCGTCGCGGGTGCGGCCGGCGCTGCGGTAGGCGTACCCGAGCCAGACCTCGCCCATCTTCGACGGCTGGGTCCGTACGCCGCGGGCGGCCCAGCGGATCGCCAGCGCGGTCTCGCCGAGCCGCCTGGCCAGCGCGGACGCCGCGCCCAGCAGCAGACCGTGCTGGGGGCGGACGGTGACCGCGTTGCGGGCCAGCGTGAGGTACGGCGCCAGCGCGCCCCGGCCGACGCGCGGCACCGGGTCGGGCAACGTGGCGCAGACCTGCATGAGGACCCGGGCGACGTGTTCCGGGTCGAGCCGCTCGGCCAGGTCGGGTGCGGTGACCCACGGCACGCCGGCCCATTCCGTGCCGGGGGCGTGGCCGGTCGCCGCGACCAGCAGTTCCAACCCTTCGGCGGGGCGGCCCGCGGCGGCCAGCAGGTGGGCGCGGGCGACGATCGCGCCGACGAAGGTGTGGTGGTTGATCGGGAAGAGGTCGAGGCCGCCGCCGCTGGCGGCGGCGAGCCGGGCCAGCGTCTCGTGCACCTCGGGCAGGGTCGGTGCCCGGGCCAGCGCGCCGGCGAGGTGGCCGGCGGCGTGGTGGAGGTCGCCCTCGTCCAGTGCCAGCCGGGCGAGGGCCAGCTCCTCCGTCGCGGAGAGCGCGGGGTCGTCCCTTCCCTCGGGCACGTCGTCCTCTCGTCGCAGCTGGACCGGGTGGAGCGGGGCAAGCCTAGTTGATATTGGGACGCTTCGGTGATCGGCTGCGCAGTGCTGCTCGTTCGATTGCTCAGATCAGATCAAAGGTGCAAGACTGATCAGGAAACGCGCGGCAATCGCGCAGGGGAGGAGTGTCCGTGGCACGTGCAGGGGCCGGAATGGCCGCCGACATCGAGGAGCAGCCGGACGGCTACGCCCGCCTGCTCTCCACCGCCAACGCCGGGGAGATCGCCCGGGTGGCGGCGGCCGTCGCCGAGCGCCGGCCACGGCACGTGGTCTTCACCGCCCGGGGCACCTCCGACCACGCGGCCCTCTACGGGGCGTACCTGGCCGAGATCCGGCTCGGGCTGCCCGCCGGGCTCGCCTCTCCGAGTGCGGTCACCCTGTTCGGCGCCCGCCCCGACCTGTCCGAAGCGCTGGTCGTCGGGGTCAGCCAGAGCGGCGGCTCGCCCGACCTGGCCGAGGTGCTGCGCGCCGCGCGGGCCTCCGGCGCGCTGACCCTCGCGGTGACGAACGCCCCGGAGTCCCCGCTGGTCGAGGTGGCCGAGCTGAGCGTCGACATCGCGGCCGGGCACGAGCGGGCGGTGGCTGCCACCAAGACGTACACCGCCGAGCTGCTCGCCCTGCTGATGCTGGTCGAGGGGATCCGGGCCGGCGACGGCGTGCTCCCGACGGCCGAGCGGGAGGCGCTCGCCGCGCTGCCCGAGCTGGCCGCCCGCACACTGGCCGACGGCACCCCGGCCCAGCTCGCCCCCCGCTACCGCTTCGCCCGCCAACTGGTCACCACCGGCCGCGGGTACGCCTACCCGACCGCCCGGGAGGCCGCGCTGAAGCTGATGGAGACCTCGTACCTGCCGGCGCTCGCCTTCTCCGGCGCCGACCTGCTGCACGGCCCGCTCGCGATGACCGACCCGGAGGTGCCGGTGCTCGCCGTGGTCGGCTCCGGCCCGGGTGGCCGGTCGATGGGGGAGGTGCTGCCCCGCCTCGGCGAACGCCGCGCCGACGTCGTGGTGGTCGGCTCCGCCGACGTGCCGGGCGCCACCCGGCTCGCCGTTCCCGAGGTCGACGAGCGGTACGCGCCGCTGCTGGACATCCTGCCGTTGCAGCGGCTGGCGCTGGCGTTGGCGCTGACCCGCGGCGAGGATCCGGACGCGCCGCGCGGGCTGAAGAAGGTCACCGCGACGATGTGAGTCGCGGCGTGGCACCCTGGTCACCGTGTCCACGCTGCGCGACCTCGCCGAGGAGCACACCCATCTCCGTCGAGCCGACATCGACCACCTGCACCGGATCGCCGGCGACTGGCAACTGCTCTCCGATCTGTCCTTCGCCGACCTGCTGCTCTGGGTGCCGGTCGACGCGGACGGCACGTTCCTCTGCGTCGCCCAGGTCCGCCCGACGACCGCGCCGACCGCGTACCAGGACGACCAGGTCGGGCGGATCGTCGGCGGGCCGGAGGTGGCCCACCTGGGGGTGGCGTACTCCCAGGGCCGGATCTGGCGGGAGGGCGACCCGGTCTGGTACGGCGACGTGCCGGCCCGGCACGAGGCGATCCCGGTCCGGCTGCGTACCGCCGAGGGGGAGGCCGGCGAGGTGGTCGCCGTGGTCGGCCGCGACACCAACCTCTCCACCGCGCGTACCCCCAGCCAGCTGGAGCTCAACTACCTGACGACCGCCGACGACCTGGCCCAGATGATCGCCGATGGCACCTTCCCGCCGCCCCGGCACCCGGGCGAGACCACCTCCGCGCCCCGGGTCGGCGACGGCCTGGTCCGGCTGGACGCCGGCGGCAAGGTCACCTACGCCAGCCCGAACGCGCAGTCCGCGTACCGCCGGTTGGGCTACGCCTCCCACCTGGTGGGGGAGGATCTGGCCGCGCTGCACCGCCGGCTGGCCGGCGACCCGCTGGACGGCACCGAGGCGGCGAACGGCATCCTGGCCGCGCTGCGCGGCGAGGCGCCGCCCCGGCGGGAGATCGACGCGCGTGGGGCCACGATGCTCACCCGGGCGCTGCCGCTGATGCCCGCCGGGGTGCCGATCGGCGCGCTGGTGCTGGTCCGGGACATCACCGAGGTCCGCCGCCGGGACCGGGCACTGATCACCAAGGACGCCACCATCCGGGAGATCCACCACCGGGTGAAGAACAACCTCCAGACGGTGGCCGCCCTGCTGCGGTTGCAGGCCCGCCGGGTGGCCATGCCGGAGGCCCGGGTCGCCCTGGAGGAGTCCGTCCGCCGGGTCGCCTCGATCGCCCTGGTGCACGAGACGCTCTCCATGTCCAGCGACGAGGCGGTCGAGTTCGACGGCATCGTCGACCGGGTGGCGAGCGCGGCGACCGAGGTCGCGGCGACCGAGGTGAGCGTCGGCATGCGCCGGCAGGGCAGCTTCGGGGTGCTGCCGGCGGAGATCGCCACCTCGCTGGTGATGGTCCTCAACGAGTTGCTGCTCAATGCCGTCGAGCACGGCTTCCCGCCAACGGACGAGACGGACGAGACGGAAACCCCGCCCGTGCCCGCCGCCGACGTGGTGCCCGGGGCTGACGGCTCCGCTCGGCCCGAGGTGGTCGTCTCGGCGCACCGGTTCCGCAAGATGCTGCACGTCTCGGTGGCGGACAACGGACGCGGGCTGCCGCCCGACTTCGACGCCGAACGCGGCAGCAGGCTCGGCCTCCAGATCGTCCGGGCCCTGGTCACCGGAGAGCTGCGCGGCACCATCGAGCTGCGGGCCGGTGCCAACGGCGGCACCGAGGCGGTGCTGGTCGTCCCGCTGGCGCGCAGCGCGCCCGACGGCCGTTCGCAGCCCTGACCTGCCTGCGGCTCCCGCTGGCGTCGGGTGTTCCGCGCCCGGGCGGGTCGGCTCCGGACGCGAGGTGCCCGGACGAGCGTGATACCTCTGAGTCATATTGATGCCTCTGCGGTATCAGGCTCACCAAGGTGGGTGACCCGACGCGCCGGCAGCCGGCGTCCCCGCCCAGCGGGGGTCAGCGGCCCGGGCGGCTGGTGAGCAGGGCGACGGTCAGGCCGGAGCGCTGCCAGACCCGTGCGACGGTGAAGTCCGCGCGCAGCGCTTCGCCCTTGGCGCCGGGCACGGTGGCCAGCGGCTCGGCGTGCCGCCCGGCGACGACCAGCCACACCCGTGGGATGCCGGCCAGGCACCGGGCCGGTCGCGGGCACTCGGCGGCCCACAGATCGCCCCGGCGGACCTCGTCCTCGGTGACCAGGACGTCCCGTGGCGGGTCGCCGAGGTGGTACTGGACGCCCAGATCGAGAAAGAGCCAGCTCTCCCGGGGCGAGTAGACCACGGCGTCCCCCGGTCGGTGCCCGTCGGCGATCACCCGGGCGGCGCCCGCGTAGTCCACCGGGGCGGTGCGCGGCCACTCGTGGGTCCGCCGCAGCGCCGCCTGGTCCGGCAGGCCGAGCAGCCCGGCGAGGACCACCACGGCCAGCGCGGCCGGCGCGGCCACCCCGGCCAGCGCCGCGCCGGCCAGCAGGCAGGCGAAGGGCACCACGAAGACCAGGTACCGGGGTACCCACAGCGGCACGACCGTGCCGGCGGTGAAGAGCAGCAGTACGGGCAGCAGCACCGCGCTCCCCGGCAGCAGGGCCCGTCGCCCGAGGCGGGCCGCGCCCAGCGCGGCGATCCCGACCAGCAGCCCACCGACCACGGAACTCTGGGCCACTCCACCGGGCAGCGCGCTCAGGTCGTCCAGGCGGGCCGACGCGACCCAGTCCAGCTGTCGGGAACGCTGTGTGCCGGCCTCCAGCACCAGTGGGGCCACCAGCAGCGCGGCCGGCACCACCGCCACCACCCACCGCCACACCCGCCGATCCGGCCGGTCCGCCTCGCCGGCCGCCGACCCGGCCACCCCGGCTGCGGCGGGGCCCCGCCACCAGGCGACCAGCACCACCAGCGCGTGCGCGGCGAGCACAGTGAGCGCGATCAGATGGGTGAGCCCGAGCGCGGCCACGGCGGCGGCGTAACCCGTCCAGCGGGCCCAGCCCGGCCGGCGCAACGCGGTCACCAGCAGCAGGGTGGCGAGCACCGTGAGCATGGTGGCGAGGGCGTACGGGCGGGCCTCCTGCCCGTAGCGGGAGGTGCCGGGCAGCAGCGCGAAGAGAAGCCCGGCGAACAGACCGGTACGCCGGTCGACGAGCTGAGCCCCGAGCACGGCGAGCAGCCCGGCGGCGACGGTCATCGCCAGCGCGGCCGGCGCGCGCAGCGCCACCGTGGAGTCACCGGCGACCGCGAGCCAGCCGTGCATCAGCAGGTAGTACGGCCCGGTGGCGGCGTCGATGGTGCCGGCCAGCCGGGCCAGGTCGCCGGGAGAGCGGGTGGCGGCGCTCCAGGTCGCCAGTTCGTCACGCCAGAGCTGGGCCGAGCCCAGCCCGGCGCCGGTGACCACCAGGGTCAGCAGCGCCGGGGAAAGCCAGACCGGGACGCGGCGCCACCGCGTCCGCGCCGCCCCGCTCGATTCGGACAACGGGCCCACGATGTGAGCCTGCCACGGCAGACCCGGGTCGCGGGCCGAGCCGGTCGGAGGTGGTCAGCGCCAGGCGGGCATCACCTCGTTGGGGCGCTGCAGGTCAGCTGGTGGGCTAGCCCTCGGCCCGTGATGTGGGATGCCGCACGTGGACATTGGCCGGGCCCCTTGCGGTGTGGCAGCATGAGCCCATGACCGCCGCTGTCGTCCGCCGCTTCGTGGCTCGTCGCCACGTCGATTACGGCCGCGTGCGCAGCGCGATCTGTCCGGCCAACTGACGACGCCCGACCCATCTGTCTCGGGCGCGCTCCGCGCCGGCTGTCTCCGACACCGTTGTCTCGCCCGCTCTCGGCGGGCCGGCCGCCGCGCCCCGCGCCCGCCCCGAGGCACCCCAGACAACGGAGGACGCCGCGATGGCGGTCAGCAGCATCCCGGCCCGTTCCGAGGAACCGACGGCCCGCCCCACCCGGGCGCCGCGCCGGCCGCGGGGTGAGGGTCAGTGGGCGCTCGGCCACCGCGAGCCCCTCAACCCCAACGAGCGGATCAAGAAGGACGACGACCCGCTCAACGTCCGGGCCCGGATCGAGAACATCTACGCGCACGGCGGCTTCGCCTCCATCGACCCGCAGGACCTGCGGGGCCGGTTCCGCTGGTGGGGCCTCTACACGCAGCGTAAGGCGGGCATCGACGGCGGGCGCACGGCCGTGCTGGAGCCGCACGAGCTGGAGGACGAGTTCTTCATGCTCCGGGTCCGCATCGACGGCGGTCAGCTCAGCCTGGCTCAGCTGCGGGTGATCGCGGACATCTCGCGGGAGTTCGCCCGGGACACTGCCGACATCACCGACCGGCAGAACATCCAGTACCACTGGATCCGGGTCGAGGACATGCCGGAGATCTGGCGCCGGCTGGAGTCGGTCGGCCTCCAGACCACCGAGGCGTGCGGCGACTGCCCCCGGATCGTGCTCGGCAGCCCGGTCGCCGGGGTGGCCCGCGACGAGGTGCTCGACCCGACGCCGGCGCTGGACGAGATCGTGGCCCGGTACGTCGGGGACAAGCGGTTCTCCAACCTGCCCCGCAAGTTCAAGACGTCGATCTCCTGGCTGGTGGACACCCCGTACGAATCGAACGACATCGCCTTCCTCGGCGTCGACCACCCCGAGCACGGCCCCGGTTTCGACGTCTGGGTCGGTGGCGGTCTCGCCACCAACCCGATGCTGGCCCAGCGACTCGGCGCCTGGGTGCCGCTGGCCGAGGTGCCCGACGTGTGGGCCGGCGTGGTCGGGATCTTCCGCGACTACGGCTACCGGCGGCTGCGCAACCGGGCCCGGCTGAAGTTCCTGGTGGCCGACTGGGGCGTGGAGCGCTTCCGCGAGGTCCTGGAGAAGGAGTACCTGGGCCGGACGCTGCTCGACGGCCCGGCGCCGGAGCTGCCGGCGAAGCCGATCGATCACGTGGGCGTGCACGAGCAGGCCGACGGGCGGCACTACGTCGGTGCCGCCCCGGTGGTCGGGCGGGTGTCCGGCGGGCAGCTCGCCCAACTGGCCGACGTGGTCGAGGCGCATGGCAGCGACCGGGTGCGGCTCACCCCGTACCAGAAGCTGCTGGTGCTCGACGTGCCGTCGGAGCGGACCGAATCGCTGGTGGACGCGCTGCGGGGGATCGGCCTGGAGGCCCGGCCGTCGGCCTGGCGGCGCGGCACCATGGCGTGCACCGGGCTCGAGTACTGCAAGCTGGCCATCGTCGAGACGAAGGCCCGCGGCGAGGAGCTGGTGGCCCGGCTGGAGCAGCGGCTGCGCGACTTCGACGCGGACATCTCGATCCACATCAACGGCTGCCCGAACGCCTGCGCCCGCACGCAGGTGGCCGACATCGGGCTCAAGGGCCAGCTCGTGGTCGGCCCGGACGGCCGGCACGTCGAGGGCTTCCAGGTGCACCTGGGCGGTGGCCTGGGCATGGCGCGGGGGCAGACCGCCGGCTTCGGGCGCAAGCTGCGCGGCCTCAAGACCACCGCCGACGAGCTTCCCGAGTACGTGGAACGACTGGCCCGCCGCTACCTGGCCGGCCGGAGCGAGGGCGAGACGTTCGCCAACTGGGTGATCAGAGTCGACGAGGAGGAACTGCGATGAGCAGCGAGAACCGAGCGGCACCTCTGTACTGCCCGTACTGCGGCGAGGAGGACCTGCGGCCGCACGAGGCGGGGCACGGCGCGTGGGAGTGCCACGCCTGCGCCCGGGTCTTCTCGGTGAAGTTCACCGGGCTGCTGTCCCGGGCGGTGATCCGATGAGCCTCGTCTCCGCCGCCGGTCTGGGCCTGGTCGGTCCGGGCGGCCCGACGCCGGCCGATCCGGCCCGGCGCAGCCCGGACGAGCTGCGGGCGCTGGCCGAGCAGGCGGGTCGGGAGCTGGAGGGCGCCCCGGCGTTGGAGATCGCCCGCTGGGCGGCGCAGACCTTCGGCGACCGGTTCTGCGTCACCAGCTCGATGGCCGACGCCGTGCTGGCCCACCTGGTGTCCCGGGTCGCTCCGGGGGTCGACGTGGTCTTCCTCGACACCGGCCTGCACTTTCCGGAGACGCTCCGGGTGCGCGACGAGGTGGCGCGGACACTGCCGGTGAACGTCCGGTCGATCCGGCCCCGGCTCACCGTCGGCCAGCAGGACGGCCAGTACGGTCCCCGGCTGTTCAACAAGTCGCCGGACGACTGCTGCCAGCTGCGCAAGGTGGAGCCGCTGGAGCGGGCGTTGACCGGGTACGACGCGTGGGCCGCGGGCCTGCGTCGGGACGAGTCGCCGACCCGGGCCAACACGCCGGTGGTGACCTTCGACGCGCGGCGCGGCAAGGTAAAGGTCAACCCGATCGCTGCCTGGTCGCAGAGCGACGTGGACGCCTACATCGCCCGGTGGAACGTGCCGGTCAACGAGCTGTTCAAGCAGGGGTACGGCTCGATCGGCTGCTGGCCGTGCACCCGTCGGACCAAGGCGGGCGAGGACGCGCGCGCCGGCCGGTGGGCCATGTTCGAGAAGACCGAGTGCGGGCTGCACGTCTGACCTCGCCGTCGATCACCCCGACCGGCCGTGGTGCGGCCGGCGGGGCGGATCCGGTGGTGCTGGTCGCCCACGGCAGTCGTGATCCACGCGCGGCCGAGGCCACCCGGGCACTGGCCCGGGCGGTGTCGGCGGCGCGACCCGGAACCCCGGTGTGGGCGAGCTGGCTGGACCACACCGAGCCCGGGCCGACCGAGGTGCTGCGCGAGCTGGCCGTGGCGGGGCACCGCCGCGCGGTGCTGGTGCCGCTGCTGCTGACCGCCGCGTACCACCATCGGGTGGACATCCCGGCGGCGGTCGCCGCCGCGACGCAGGCCGGGCCTCCGCTGGACGTACGGGTGACCGACGTGCTCGGCCCGGCGGACGGGACGGTGGATCCGGCGCTGCTGGCCGGTCTGCGTCGCCGGCTCGGTGAGTCGGAGCCGGGTCGGTTCGACGCGCTGGTGCTGGCTGCGGCGGGCACCCGGGACGCCCGGGCGCGCGGCTCGGTGGGTCGGGCGGCCGACGCCCTCGGCGCGGAGTTCGGGGTGCCCTGCCGCGTGTCGTACGCCTCGGCGGCTCCGCCGACGACCGGTGCCGCGGTGACTCGGCTGCGGTCAGCGGGCGCCCGCCGGGTGGCCGTCTCCGCGTACTTCCTGGCGCCGGGCCTGTTTCACGACGCGGTGACCGAGGCGGCTCGGGCGGCCGGCGCGGTGGCGGTGGCCGCCCCGCTGACCGACGCGCCGGAGCTGGCCGAGCTGGTGCTGCGCCGGGTTGATGAACGGTCCGGCCGATGTGCCCTGGCGCCGGCGGTGTGACCGACGTCGCCCACCGCCAATGCGCAAAGTGCGGAACAACGGGTATCCGTGGCGCGTGGAAAAGACGGCGTGGGTTGTGCGGTGCCCCGGAATTGGAAAGCGGAACGCCCCGGCGGGCGGACCCGCCGGGGCGTACAGATGTGTCGTGGGATCAGGCGGAGTGAGCGCGCAGCACTCGGAGACCACCGCGACGCTTGACAGCGCGCCGCTCCTCCTCGCTCATTCCGCCCCAGACGCCGGCGTCCTGGCCCGACTCGAGCGCCCACTGCAGGCACTGGTCGGTCACGGAGCAGCGCCGGCAGACGGCCTTGGCCTGCTCGACCTGCAGGAGAGCCGGTCCGGACGTCCCAATCGGGAAGAACAGCTCCGGGTCCTCGTCGCGGCAGACAGCATGGTGACGCCAGTCCATGGCGGCAACACTCCTCATTCTGGATGGGTGGCAGTTTATTGCTTGTAGTGCTTTTCCTATATGCATCCGCAATGCCGACGGTGACAGTTCGCGTCCGTCCATTCGGCAGTGCGTGAGCAGGCTGTTAGTCCCGGGGACCTGCTGGAACAGCTCAACCTGACGAGCATATCCAGGCAATGTCCCGGTAACTCAAGTTCGCTTGTGAATACTTTCACGAACGCTCGCGATGTCAAGGGTGACGCTCGGAAAAACTCCGGGCGGTGAGCAAGCCCACAACCCATTTGTCCGGGTTCCAGTGCCTTCCTGGTTACCCGCCGTGCCACAGTCGAGGATCAATATAGTACAGTCCCAGTGACATTGCTGACATTTCCGGCACCTGCCCCTCGGTGTGGCGGCGACCGCGTCGACCCGGTTGTGGCGGCCGCTCGACCTAGGGCAGTACCCGAGACCTAGCAGATTACTCTGAGTGCGGCGGGAATGGATGTGAATCTGACTTTCTCCCGCTCGCCAAGATAGTCGCCGTCCAGCTGGAACGCCTGCGGACGGCTGGAGAGCAGGGTGAACTCCGCCGTGTCATGGAGTCGTAACACCTGCCGGCCACGCGGATCCGGCCGCCGGGACAGGAACTGCGTCACTGTCCGTGTTGTGCTCGCCACCCGTAGCTGACGCAACGCGAGGACGTCCAGCCCGAGGTCGAACGACGCCTCCGGGTTCGGGTTGATCTCCCGATCGCCCAGGTACGTCCACGGCGCCGTGTTCTGGATGATGGCGGTGGCCAGACCTTCCTCCGCCGGTTCACCCGGGCGCTCCAGCGTGATCGCCGGATGCCGACGGTCGGAGGCGAGGAAGTACTGGTTCATGATCGAACGCAGGTAGAGCCCCGGAGTGGAGACACGCCCCCGGCGGCGTGCCTGCTCCACCCGGTGGATCACCGCGGCGTCCAGGCCGAACCCGGCGCAGAAGGTGAAGTAGCGGTCGTCCGCGCGGCCCAGCCCGATCGTCCGGTGCCGGCCCAGGCGCAGCCCTTCGAGGATCATGCTGGTCCCCTCCGGCCACTCCCGCGGCAGACCCAGCGCGCGGGCGAACACGTTGGTCGAGCCACCCGGAACGGTCGCCAGCGCGGGCAGCCGCTCGGCCAACGTCGCGCCGTCGGCGCCGGCGGGCGGCTCGGCCGTCATGAGGCCGTTCACCACCTCGTTCACCGTGCCGTCACCACCCAGGGTGACGACCAGGTCGACCCCCTCCGCGGCGGCCTCCCGCGCCAGCGCCATGGCGTGCCCGCGCCGGCGGGTGTAGCGCACGCTGAGGTCGACTTCGCTGCGCAGCGCCCGGACAAGCACGTCCCGGCTGCGTTCGCTGGTGGTGGTGGCCTTCGGATTGACCACCAGGACGGCCCGCATGGGCGGCACTGTACCTTCCGGTAGCCCGGGTATCGTGGCGCGCGTGACCATCGACTCGGCCCCGATTCCCGTCACGCTCCGCTGGGCGGTCCGGCTGCTGTGGGCGGAGGCGGCCGCTGTCGGCCTGATCGCCGCCTGGCTGGTCTGGGCCGATCTCACCGCCGCCACCACCGACCTCACGTCGGCGTTGCTGGTGACCGCGTTCGCCGTCGGGGCGGCGGTCGCGCTCTGGGCGCTGGGCCGCGCGCTGCTGCGCCGTCAGGCGGGCGCGCGCGCCCCCGCGATCGTGCTCCAGCTGATGCTGCTGCCGATCGGGTGGTTCATGATCCAGGGTGGTCTGGGCTGGCTCGGCGTGCCGCTGATGGCCCTCGGCCTGGGCGTCGCCTGGCTGCTGGTCAGCCCTCCGACGACCAGGGCGCTCGGCTTCCAGTGACCACGCCGCGCGGCTGACCGCCAGGCGGGCCGGTCAGTAGCCGCCGGAGCGGCGGGTGAGCAGCGAGATCGTCGCCCGGCCGTCGGCGGCCGAGGCGGACGCCGACGTGGTCAGCGCGGTGAGCACCTTCCAGGCGAACGACGACTCGGCGGGCAGCGTGGCGCCGCGCACGGTCGGCACGGTCACCTCGACGGTCAGCGCGTCCTCCGTGACCGAGAACCGGCACTCCAGCTCCGCGTCACGGGTGGCGATGGCCAGCAGCATGGCGCACGCCTCGTCGACCGCGATCCGCAGATCCTCGATCTCGTCGAGCGCGAACTGCAACCGGGCCGCGAGACCGGCGGTGGCGGTGCGGAGCACGCCGAGGTAACCGCCGTCGGCGGGCACCGTGAGGTGCACCACGTCGTCGTCGGTCGTTGGCTGGCCGGTCAGTTGAGTCACGCCTCATCCCCCCGGTCGGGGACTCTACCCGGTCAGTCGCCCGGACGCGTACCGGCGGCGGTGGCCTGGCGGGCCAGGTCGCGCAACGCGTCGCCGCTGAGCCGGTAGGGGACCCACTCACTCATCTGCTCGGCGCCGATCGAGGCGTAGAACCCTGCCGCCGGGTTCCAGTCGATCATCCACCACTCCAGCCGTCGGTAGCCGCGCCGGACGCAGATGTCGGCCAGCGTGGCGAGCAGCAGCCGCCCCGCCCCGGTGCCCCGGGAGGCCGGCCGGACGTAGAGATCCTCCAGGTAGACGCCGTGCACGCCGGCCCAGGTGGAGAAGTTGAGGAACCACAGCGCGAAGCCGTTCGGCTCGTCGTGCTCGTCCACCGCGACGTGGCCGAACAGCGCCGGTGCGGGGCTGAAGAGCGCCGCGGTCAGCTGCTCGGTGGTGAGGTGGCACTGGTCGGGAGCGCGTTCGTACTCCGCCAGCTCGTGCACCATGGCGACGACGGCCGGCACATCCTCGGGACGTGCCGGCCGGATCGTCGGAGTGACGGGTGAGGTCACGCCTTCTTGGTCTCCCAGAAGATCTTCGAGATGTCGTCGATCTTCTGCAGCAGCTTGTCGGCGGTGGCCGGGTCCAGGCTGCCCTTGACGCCGCCGGAACCCGCCAGCTTGGTCGCCTCGTTGAACAGCTGGTGCAGCTGCGGGTACTTCTCAAAGTGGGTGGCCTTGAAGTAGTCGGTCCAGAGCACCCAGAGGTGGTGCTTGGCCAGCTCGGCGCGCTGCTCCTTGATGATGATCGCCCGGGTACGGAACTCCGGGTCGGTGTTCGCCTGGTACTTCTCGCAGATCATTTTGACCGACTCGGCCTCGATCCGGGCCTGGGCCGGGTCGTAGACGCCGCACGGCAGGTCGCAGTGAGCGCTCGCGGTGACGCGGGGCGCAAGGATGCGCGGAAGTCGCATCGGGATCCTCCATGGGAAGTTTGCGATGATCAAAGGCGACATTACTCCTGGGAGTGCTCCCCGAACCGGGTGGAGGTGAAACCAGTGTCGGCCGATCACCCGCCTGAGGCGCCCCCACTGCGGGGGCCGCTGACCGCTGTCCTGGTGACCGGTCCGTCCATGGCGCCGACGCTGCGGCACGGCGACGCGGTGCTGGTCCGCCGGGGCGGGCGTCCGATCCGCCCCGGTGACGTGGTGGTCGCGGTGTTCCGGACCCGCCCCGACCTGCTGGTCGTGAAGCGCGCGGTCCGTCCACAGGACGGCGGCTGGTGGCTGCGCGGGGACAACGACCTGGTCACCGACGACTCCCGGGCGTACGGGGTGGCCGATGTGCGGGGGAGGGTGCTGGCCCGCTACTGGCCGCGCCCCGGACGTGTCCCACGCCGACCGTTATGACCCTGCTCACACCCGAGCGGCAGTGTCGACACTATGCTCGGAAAGTGCCCGGGTGACCCCCCGCACCGCGTGCCACCGCTCGCCGCCCACCTCGCGGCCGGGCCGGCCGCCCCGTCTGCTCGACAGATCCTGGAGTCACCGCCATGCCTTCGTCCACCGTGGACCCCGCTGATCCCGTCTTCCAGCTGCATCGCGGCGGCAAGATGGCCGTCACCTCGACGGTGCCGCTCACCAGCCGGGAGGACCTCTCCCTCGCGTACACCCCGGGGGTGGCCCGGGTGTGTGAGGCGATCGCCGCCGACCCCGCGCTGGCCGACGACTACACCTGGGTGTCGCACACCGTCGCGGTCGTCACCGACGGCTCGGCGGTGCTCGGGCTCGGCAACATCGGCCCGCGCGCCGCGCTGCCGGTGATGGAGGGCAAGGCGGTGCTGTTCAAGCAGTTCGCCGGGGTCGACGCGGTGCCCGTCTGTCTGGACACCCAGGACGTGGACGAGATCGTCGCGGTGGTGCGGGCGCTGGCCCCCTCGTTCGGCGGGATCAACCTGGAGGACATCAGCGCGCCGCGCTGCTTCGAGGTGGAGCGTCGGCTCGACGAGGCGCTGGACATCCCGGTCTTCCACGACGACCAGCACGGCACGGCGATCGTGGTGCTCGCCGCCCTGCGCAACGCGGCCACCCTGCTCAACCGCAAGCTCGGTGACCTGCGGGTCGCGGTGAGCGGCGCCGGCGCGGCCGGGGTGGCCGTGACGAAGATGCTGATCGCCGGGGGCGTCAACCCCGACCAGGTGGTGGTCTGCGACTCCAAGGGCATCATCGGCCGGCACCGCACCGAGCTGACCGGCACCAAGGCCGAGCTGGCCGCGAGCACCAACGCCGACGGTCGCCACGGCGACATCACCGAGGCGCTGCGCGGCGCCGACGTGCTGATCGGCGTCTCCGGTGGGCAGATCCCGGAGGCCGCGGTCGCCGGCATGGCGCCCGGCGGGATCGTGTTCGCGCTGGCCAACCCGACCCCGGAGGTGCACCCCGAGGTCGCGGCCCGGCACGTCGCGGTGGTCGCCACCGGGCGTAGCGACTACCCCAACCAGATCAACAACGTGCTGGCCTTCCCCGGCGTGTTCCGCGGTGCGCTGGACGCCCGGGCCACCCGGATCACCGAGGGGATGAAGATCGCCGCCGCGGACGCCATCGCCGGGGTCGTGGCCGAGTCGCTGACCGCCGACGCGATCGTCCCGTCGCCACTGGACCCCCGGGTCGCCCCGGCCGTGGCCGAGGCGGTCGCCGAGGCGGCCCGCCGCGACGGCGTCGCCCGCCGCTGAGAAAGGCAGCCTGACGCCTGCCGAGAGGAACGGCCGCCCGGTGCATGGGCCGGTCCCCTTCTTAACGGGCGCTCAGCTTGTTACCGTGCCGATCATGCGTGCCGCCTTCGCCTCCCGCTTCGACGACGCCGATCCGCTCGCCGCGCTCTCCGTCGGTGAGCGGCCCGAGCCGACCCACCCGGCCGACGGCTGGGTGACCGTGCAGCTGCGGGCCACCTCGCTCAACCACCACGACCTCTGGTCACTACGGGGGGTGGGGCTCACCGAGGCCCAGCTGCCGATGATCCTCGGCTGTGACGCGGTCGGGGTGGACCCGCAGGGCAACGAGGTGGTCGTCTACCCGGTGGTCGTCACCCCGGGTGACCCGCGCGGCGTCTCCATCCTCTCGGAGTACTTCCCCGGCACCCTCGCCGAGCGGGTCGCCGTACCCCGGTCGAACCTTGTCCCGGTGCCCGACGGGATGGCGGCGACCGACGCTGCCTGCCTGCCCACGGCCTGGCTGACCGCCTGGCGGATGTTGACCACCAAGGGCCGCGTCGCGGACGCGGACAGCGTGCTGGTGCAGGGCGCGGGCGGCGGCGTGGCCACCGCGGCCGTCGCGCTCGCGGTCGCGATGGGCAAGCGGGTGTACGCGACCAGCCGCGACGCCAACAAGCGGGAGCGGATCAGCGCGCTCGGCGCCACTGCCCTCGAACCCGGCGCCCGGCTGCCCGAACGCGTCGACGTGGTGATCGAGACGGTCGGGGCGGCCACCTTCGACCACTCGCTGAAGTCGGCCGCGCCGATGGCCCGGATCGTGGTCTCCGGCGCCACCGCCGGGCACGAGCCGACCATCAACCTCCGTCGGGTCTTCGCCATGCAGCTGGAGATCCTCGGCACCTCGATGGGCACCCCCGGCGAGCTGTACGAGCTGCTGGCGTTCTGCGCCGACAGCAACGTGCGCCCGGTGGTGGACAGCGTGGTCCCGTTCAGCCGGGTCGAGGACGCCTTCGCCCGGCTCCAGTCGGGCGACGCCTTCGGCAAGGTCGTCATCGACCACACCGCCTGACTCGGCCTGCCCCGCGCTTCGCCGCGCGCCCTGCGGCAAGATCCGCACAACTTCAGGGAACGAGTGGTCTCCGGCGGCGCTGAGGCCACTCTTTCCCGGATGTTGCGCAGATCTTGAGGGGGCAGCGGCGCGGCGGTCAGAGGTGGTCGTCGAAGGTGGCGATGTCCCCGCGCGTGGCGTCGGTGGAGATGCGGCCCTTGGCCGCCGGGTCGCCGTAGAGCGTCCAGCGGAGGAACTCGACGGAGGTGTCCGAGACCACCCGCAGCGCCGCGCCGTCGCTGAGCAGCGTCCGCCCGTGGTCGCCCTTGGGCAGGCTCAGCATCGCCTTCGGCCAGGGCACCTTGTCGTACGCGGCCTTGCCCGCCGCGTACTCGACCACCTCGTCCAACTCGCCGTGCACGAACAGCTGCGGGGCGGTCGCGCCGGCGAACGCGGTGCCCACGCCGATCGCCGTGCCGGCGAACACCACGCCGGCGTCCAGCCGCTCGTCCCTGCCGGCGGTGAAGAGGCCGATCGTGGTCACCCCACCGGCCGAGTGCCCGGCGGCGGCCACCCGCTCGGCGTCCAGCCGGCCACGCAGCGGGTCGCCGGCCCTGCCGTCCAGCGCCAGCACCTGCGTCAGCGCGTACGACACGTCGGCCGGCTGGTTGAGCACGTCGAGGACGTTGCCGTCGGCACCCCGGGAGGTGTGCGGGAACGTCGGCGCGGCCACCACGAAGCCCGCCGCCGCCCATCGGGTCAGCAGGGTGGCGTAGTCGTCCGGCCGCCCACCCAGGCCGTGGCTGAACATCACCACGGGAAACCGGCCCTCCGCGGCCGTCGCCGACCGCTTGACCGCACCGCCGGCTTCCCCGGCCGCCGGATACCAGAGCGTCACCGGCAGCGCTCGGCCGTCCCGGGTCAGCTTCAGCTGGCGTACGCCGACCGGGAAGGCGCGCTGCGGCGCGGTGCCGGCGGGTACCCGCGGCGTCTCGGTGGCGGTGGGCGGCGGCTCGGCTGGCGGTGCCTGCCTGCTCTGGGCCGGGCGGGTTTCCGTGGAGCAGCCGACCAGGCTCCCCGTGAGCAGGGCGCTGGCCAGCAGCGCGGGGGCGACGCGACGCAACATGAATGCAATTGTGCCTCGTCCGGCGGGGCCGCCCGCCGGGGATCGACGTGGCGTGCCCACCCGATGACCCAGGGGAGTGCCAGCGTCGTGCGTCAGCGGGCCGGGCGGGACTCGTAGCGGGTCAGGGTGGGGGTGCCGGCGTCGGCGGGGAGGCGGGCGCCGGCCGCCTGGTCGTCGTAGAGGGCCCGGCGGAGGAAGTCGGTGGTGGTGGTGAGGACCGGGCCGAACCCCGGGTGGCCCGGGGTGAGGTAGGCGCCGTGGTCCTGGCCGAGGAGGCTGAGGAACGCGGCCGGCCCGGGCGTACGCCGGTAGGCGGCGCGGCCGACCGCGACCGGCACCACCGGGTCGGCGGTGCCGTGCACGAAGAGCAGGCGCGCGGCCGGGCCGGCGAAGCTGCCGGGCAGCCCGCCACCGGCGATCACGATCCCGGCGCGCAGCCGGGCCGGGTGCCCCTCGGTGAACATGCCGGCGGTGGTGAAGCCGCCCGCCGAGTGCCCGGCCGCGGCGATCGAGGTCAGGTCCAGGTGGCCCGCGAGCGGGTCGGCGGGATCGGCGTCGAGGCGGCGCAGGTGGCGGACCAGCCGCCAGCAGTCGGCCGGCTGGTTGCGGACGTCGGCCCGGGTGAACCCGGTGGCGCCGCGACGGGTGTGCGGGAACGCGGGCGCGGCCACCACGAAGCCGGCCGCCGCCCAGCGGGCGGTCAGCCCGGCGTGCAGCTCGGGGCGGCTGTCGAGGCCGTGGCTGTAGATGACCACCGGAAACCGCCCGGCGGCCGACGCCGGGTACCAGATGGTCACCGGCAGGGGGCGCGCCGAGCGCGGATCGAGGGTGAGCGTACGCACGCCGACGGTGTACGACCCCTCGGGCGCCCGGCGCGCCGACGGTGGCCCGTCCGGGGCGGCGGTGGACCCGTCCGCCACGGCGCTGGCCGGCGCGCAACCGGCCAGCAGTGCTGTCACCAGTACGGCGATCAGCCGCCCCGCCCCCATCGTTCCACGGTAGGTGCCCGGGTGTGCGCTGCCACCCCGCCGTCCGGCCCGGCTGTTCCCGCCACCCGGGTCGGGTCAGCTCCGCCGGCCGGGTCGACCCGGCCGGGCGGCGTGGGCGGGGGCGGTGCGTCGTGACCGGCTTCGCTAGGGTCACCGGCATGCCTGAGAACTACACCGACCCCAGCGGCAACACCGAGGCGTTCCGCGCCTTCACCCAGACGCCGGAGGCCGCCGGGCCTGCCAACGCGCCGTCCCGCACGCCGCTGATCATCGGCGCGGCGCTGGTCGTCGTGCTGCTGGTGGCCCTGGTCGGCTGGTTGGCGCTGGGCTGACGGCGGCCCGACCTCCTCAGCCGGCCTCGACCACGTCCAGGGCCTGCCGGGCGATCTCCCGTTCCTCGTCGGTGCGAACGACGCACACGGTCACCTCGGCGCCCTCGGGCGAGATCATCCGGTCGCCGTCGGCGGCGTTGCGGGCCGGGTCCACGGTGATGCCGAGCCGGTCCAGCCCGGCCAGCGCGGCGGCCCGCACCGGCGCGGCGTGCTCACCCACGCCAGCGGTGAAGGTGATCGCGTCGACCCGACCGAGGAGGGCGTAGTACGCCCCCACGTAGCCGGTGATCCGCCGGCAGTACACGTCGAAGGCCAGCTCGGCGGCCTGGTCCCCGGCCGCCCGCCGCTGGAGCACCTCGCGCATGTCGTTGGCGCCGGTCAGCCCGAGCAGCCCGCTGCGGTGGTTGAGCAGGTCGTCGATCTCGTCCACCGACAGCCCGCCCTCCCGGCGCAGGTGGAAGATCACCGTCGGGTCCAGGTCACCGCTGCGGGTGCCCATCACCAGCCCCTCCAGCGGGGACATGCCCATCGAGGTGGCGACGCTGCGGCCGTTCTCCACCGCGCAGGCGCTGGCCCCGTTGCCCAGGTGCAGGGTGATGGTGTTGAGCTGCTCGTACGGGCGGCCCAGCAGCTCGGCGGTGCGCCGGGAGACGTACGCGTGCGAGGTGCCGTGGAAGCCGTACCGGCGGACGGCGTACCGCTCGGCGGTGTCCCGGTCGATCGCGTAGGTCGCGGCGGCCTCCGGCAGGGTGTGGTGGAACGCGGTGTCGAAGACGGCGACCTGCGGGACGTCCGGCAGCGCCGCGCGGGCCACCTCCATGCCGGCCAGGTTGGCGGGGTTGTGCAGCGGGGCGAGCGGGACGAGGTCCCGGATCGCGGCGAGCACCGCGTCGTCGATCAGGACCGGCGTGCTGAACCTCCGGCCGCCGTGCACCACCCGGTGCCCGACCGCTGTCAGCCCACCCAGGTCCAGCCCGGACAGGATCTGCCGGACGGCGCCGGCGTGGTCCGCCGGACCGCCACCCGGCTCACCGACCCGCTCGACGGTGCCCTGGTCGAGTACCCGGTCACCGTCGTAGCGGCGCCACTTCACCGATGACGACCCGCAGTTGAGCACCAGCACCCGACTCACGAGGCCTCCTCGGTGGCCGCCTGGATGGCGGTGATCGCCACCGTGTTGACGATGTCCGGCACCGTGGCGCCCCGGGACAGGTCGTTCACCGGCCGGCGCAGGCCCTGCATCACCGGGCCGACGGCGACCGCCCCGGCGGAGCGCTGCACCGCCTTGTACGTGTTGTTGCCCGTGTTCAGGTCCGGGAAGATGAAGACCGTGGCCCGCCCGGCGACGGAGCTGCCCGGCAGTTTGGTCGCCGCCACGGCCGGGTCGATGGCCGCGTCGTACTGGATCGGCCCCTCGACCAGCAGGTCGGGCCGGCGCTCGCGCACCAGCGCGGTGGCCGCGGCGACCTTCTCCACGTCCTCGCCGGCGCCGGAGCTGCCGGTGGAGTACGACAGCATGGCCACCCGGGGCTCGATGCCGAACCGGGCGGCGGTGCCGGCGGACGAGATCGCGATGTCGGCGAGCTGGGCGGCGTCCGGGTCGCGGTTGACGGCGCAGTCGCCGTACACCAGCACACGGTCGGCGAGCAGCATGAAGAAGACGCTGGAGGCCACCGAGACCTCCGGCACGGTGCGGATGATCTCGAACGCGGGCCGGATGGTGGCGGCCGTGGTGTGCGTGGCCCCCGAGACCATGCCGTCGGCCCGACCGGTGGCCACCATCAGGGTGCCGAAGTAGTTGGGCTGCGCGACGATGTCGTGCGCCAGCTCGGCGGTGACGCCCCGGTGGGCGCGGAGCCGGGCGTACTCGACCGCGAAGTCGTCCCGCCACTCGCTGGTGACCGGGTCCACCACGTGCGCGTCGCCGAGGTCGATGCCCAGCTCGCGGCTCCGGCGGGCGATGTCGTCCGGCCGGCTCAGCAGGGTCAGTTCGACCACGCCCCGGCGGAGCAGGATCTCCGCCGCACGCAGGATGCGCTCGTCGGCGCCCTCCGGCAGCACCAGGTGCCGGCGCTGCGACCGGGCACGGTCGATCAGCTCGTTCTCGAACATCAGGGGAGTGACCCGGGCCGACCGGCTGACCCGCAACCGGCGGGCCAGGTCGTCGGTGTCCACGCAACGCTCGAACGCGCCGAGCGCCGCCTCCACCTTGCGGGGGTTGGCCGCGCTGGGCCGCCCCTCGATCCGGCTGGACGCGGCCACCGTGTCGTAGCTGTCGCTGCGCACGGAGAGCACCGCCAACCCGGTGTTCAGCCCCTCCACGAGCCGCATCGCCCGGGGGTCGGGCTGCTCGCCGAGGGTCAGCACCAGCCCGGCCACCGACACCTGCCCGGCCACGTGCGCGGCACTGGCCGCGACGATCAGGTCGGCACGGTCCCCGGGGGTGATCACCAGGGCGCCCTCGGTGAGGCGGCCCAGCAGGGTCGGCACGTGCGCGGCGCCGACGACGAAGTCGAGCACGTCCCGGCCGAGCGCGGCGTCGTCCCCGGACAGCAGGGTGGCGCCGAGCGCCGCCGCCACCTCGGCCACCGTCGGCGCCGACACGGTCGGCACCTCCGGGATGGCGTACGCGGGCACCGGCAGCTCCGGCAGGGCCATCGGCCCGGGCACCCGGTTGGCGATCACCGCGAGCACGGTCGCGCCCAGATCGGCCAGATCGTGGTACGCCCCGCGCACCGCCGCCGCGACAGCCGCCGGCTCCTGCCCGAAGCCGTCCACCACCGGCACCACCACGCTGCCGAACTCGGTGGCCAGCCGGGCGTTGAAGGCCAGCTCCCGGGGGTGGGCCGGATCGCCCGGGTCGTCGAAGTCGCTGCCCACCACGACCACCGCGGGGCACTGCCGTTCCACCGCCCGGTACCGCTCGACGACGGCGGAGATCAACTCTTCGCGTCGGCCGTCCGCGACCATCGCGGCGGCGTCGGCATAGGTCGCACCGGCCAGCTCGGCCAGCGGCAGCTCCACCCGGTAGCGCTCGCTGAGCAGGGCGAGGATCGGGTCCGGGCCGTTGTCGGCGACCAGCGGCCGGAACACGCCGATCCGCCCGACCTGGCGGGACAGCAACTCGGCCAGCCCGAGCGCGATGGTGGACTTGCCCCCGCCCGACCCCACACTCGTCAGATACACACTCCTGGCC
>NZ_QGKR01000093.1 GCF_003172955.1 Micromonospora acroterricola
GGCGGAGGCCGGTTCGCGGGGCGACGGTCGGTCGGGGCGTGGCGTCGTCCGGGGCGCGGCTCGGGTCGGCGCCGGGCACCAGCCGGGGCTGGGGCGCGACCGATCCACCCCGGGGCCCACCGGACCCGGGGGCGGGGTCGTCGCCAACCGGGGGCCCGGAGGGACGCTCGTCGTGGTCCCGGGCCGCTCGTCTGCCAGTCACGACGTTCATTGCACACCGGTCCCCGAGGCGGACAGGGCAGCTCGGGGGGTGTGTCGGCGACAAATCGGACCATTGGCTGGGGTGGTTGGCCCGGTCCGCCGGCCCGGCACCCCCTATTGGTTCGCGGCCGGCCCGGACGGGTCACTAGGCTTGCTGCTCATGAGTCACGTTCTCGCGGCAGTGGCCTGGCCGTACGCCAACGGCCCCCGCCACATCGGCCACGTCTCCGGTTTCGGCGTTCCCTCCGACGTCTTCGCCCGGTACATGCGGATGGCCGGCCACGACGTGCTCATGGTCTCGGGCACCGACGAGCACGGCACCCCCATCCAGGTGCAGGCCGACGCCGACGGGGTCACCCCCCGCGAGCTGGCCGACCGGTACAACAGGGTGATCGTCGAGGACCTGCACGGCCTCGGGCTCTCCTACGACCTGTTCACCCGCACCACCACCCGCAACCACTACGCCGTGGTGCAGGAGCTGTTCGAGGGGATGTACCGCAACGGCTACATCGTGCCGAAGACCACGATGGGCGCGATCTCCCCGTCCACCGGGCGCACGCTGCCCGACCGGTACATCGAGGGCACCTGCCCGATCTGCGGTTACGACAGCGCCCGTGGTGACCAGTGCGACAACTGCGGCAACCAGCTCGACCCGATCGACCTGATCGACCCGAAGTCGCGGATCAACGGGGAGACCCCGAAGTTCGTCGAGACCGAGCACTTCTTCCTGGACCTGCCCGCCCTGGCCGACGTGCTGCGGCAGTGGCTGGACACCCGGGAGGGGTGGCGGCCCAACGTGCTGCGGTTCTCCCGCAACCTGCTCGACGACCTCCAGCCCCGGGCGATCACCCGCGACCTGGAGTGGGGCGTGCCGATCCCGCTGGACGGCTGGCGGGACCGGCCGGACAAGCGCATCTACGTCTGGTTCGACGCCGTGATCGGCTACCTGTCCGCCTCGATCGAGTGGGCCCGCCGCTCCGGTGACCCAGAGGCGTGGCGCCGGTGGTGGTCCACCGACGGGGAGGGCAAGGACGCCCGCGCCTACTACTTCATGGGCAAGGACAACATCGTCTTCCACTCGGTCATCTGGCCGGCGCTGCTCTCCGGATACTCCGGTGAGGGCTCCCGCGACGGAGAGCCGGGCGAGCTGGGCCGGCTCAACCTGCCCACCGAGGTCGTCTCCAGCGAGTACCTGACCATGGAGGGGCGCAAGTTCTCGTCGTCCCGCAAGGTGGTCATCTACGTCCGCGACTTCCTGGAGCGCTACGACGCCGACGCGCTGCGCTACTTCATCGCCGCCGCCGGCCCGGAGAGCAACGACACGGACTTCACCTGGGCCGAGTTCCTCCGCCGCAACAACGACGAGCTGGTCGCCGGCTGGGGCAACCTGGTCAACCGGTCGATCTCGATGGCGGCGAAGAACTTCGGCGCGATCCCGCCCGTCGACCCCGCCGGGCTCACCGAGGCTGACGAGGCGCTGCTCGCGGTGGCCCGGGCCGGCTTCGCCACGGTCGGCGACCTGATCGGCCGGCACCGGCAGAAGCAGGCGATCGGCGAGGCCATGAAGGTGGTCGCCGAGGCCAACAAGTACCTCTCCGAGCAGGCGCCGTGGAAGCTCAAGGGCGAGGCGGACAAGCCCCGGATGGGCACCGTCCTGCACGTCGCCCTTCAGGTGATCAGCGACGCCAACACGCTGCTCACCCCGTTCCTGCCACACTCCGCGCAGCAGGTGCACGAGCTGCTCGGCGGCACCGGCGTGCACGCGCCGATGCCGGTCATCGAGCAGGTCGACGACCTGGACGGCGGGCCGGCGTACCCGGTGCTGACCGGGGACTACACGGTCGGCGCGCGCTGGGAGTCGGTGCCGCTGGAGGCGGGCCGCCCGCTGGCCGCGCCGAAGCCGGTGTTCCGCAAGCTCGACCCGTCGATCGTCGACGAGGAGCTGGCCCGACTGGCCGGCTGAGCGTACGAGGCCGCGCGGCGGGGGGGTCCACCGCCGCGCGGCGTCACATCGCGTACCGGGCGTCCATCACCTGGTCGCCGGTGACCTCTGCGCCCGGCGCCCAGGTCTCGTAGACGCCGCGATCGTGGCACTGCGCCCCGGTGGCCACCACCGCGTCCGGGTCCGGGTGGCGCAGCCGCAACCGCAGCCAACCGGCCTCCTCCCGCAGCACCAGGCACGGCACGCCCCGCCACTGCGCGAACCGGACCCGCCGGGCCACCGCCTCCACCGGGTAGCGGGCCGCCCGGGTCATCGCCAGCACCCGGAACCCGCCGGGCAGGTCCGCCACCGCCTCGTACTCGCCGTCGCCGTGCACGCCGACCAGCTGGGTGGAGCGCGGCGAGTCCCCGGTCGGCAGGTACTCCTGGTCGGGGGAGAGACCCGGCACCGCCGACAGCAAATGCCGCCACTGCGGGCCCACCATCCGCAGCCAGCCGCGCTGCTCGGCCTGGTAGGTGTAGAGCACCACCTCCACCCCCTCCGCCGGGTAGGCGAGCAGGGCGGCGTTCGCCGGCATCGGCAGGTCGGCGAAGTCCCGGGTGATGAACTCCGGGATGAGCTGGCCGTTGCTCGGCACGAAACCCGTGCCCAGCACCGGGGGGCCCAGCCGGTCCCGGGGCGCCAGCGCGGTCAGGCCCCGGTGCGCCTCGCCCACCGGCACGTCGTAGTCGCCCGGGTCGGCAGCCCCCCAGCGCAGGGCGTACGCCACGTCCAGGCCGTCCCGGCCGACCTCGCCGTCGCTGCGCAGCACCGTGGTCGCCGCCGGCGTACGCAGGTGCGCCACGTCGTGCTCCCGGTAGCAGAAGCCGTGCGGCAGCCACCCCCGCACGTATCCGGCGAGCTGCCGGGGGGAGAGCACCTTCACCATCCGGGTGCCCCGCCGGACCACCGCCGACGCGCGCGCGGCCGCCAGCATCCGGTCACCCGCTGCGGCCGGCTGCTGGCTGAGCTGGTGCAGATGGGCCCAACCCCGCTCCCGGTGCGCCGGCATCATCAGCGGCGTCTCCGGCTCCTCGGCCGGCTCCGCCGCGCCGTGCACCGCGGTCACCTCGGTGACGTGCGCGAACCGGCGCCACGGCAGGGCGCTGCCCGGCCGGGGAGCCCACTCGAAACCGGCCACCTCGTCGCTGCTGAACAGCTCGTACGCCGCGCCCCGGGCGATCTCCTCGGCCGGGTAGACGCCCCCGCCGAACGCCACACGGAGCCCGGTACGTTCGCTGGCGGCGCCGCTGGCGTGGGGGGTGACACTCACGCCGCCGCCTCGCTCCGCTCGGCAGCGGCGCGAGGCGCCACGCTGCTGTGCCCCACGGTTCGCTCGCTGCGCTCGCTCACGCAGCGACGGTAGAGTCGCGCGGCGTAGTCAAGGTGAACGCCGGGTGGCGGGCGGGTGGACAGCCCCGGTGTGTGATGCTGTCGCTGATGAGCGAGCCCACTGAATCCCGCCGGGAGCGTGCCGCGCGGCGGGCCGGAGAGTTCCCACCCGCCCCCGAGCCGCTGCCCCGGCCGGTGCTGGACAGCCACACCCACCTGGACATCACCGTGAGCGAGGCCGGCGTACCCGGCGGCGGGCCGGCCGACGATCCGGTCGCCGTGGTGATCGACCTGGCCGCCAAGGTCGGCGTGGACCGGCTCGTCCAGGTCGGTGTGGACGTCACCTCCTCACGGTGGGGCGCGGACACGGCCGACCGGCATCCGGCCGTGCTGGCCACGGTGGCGCTGCACCCCAACGAGGCGCCCCGGCTGGCCGACCTCGACGAGGCGCTGCGGGAGATCGAGTCGCTCGCCGCCCGTGACCGGGTCCGGGGGATCGGCGAGACCGGAATGGACTTCTTCCGTACCGGCGAGGAGGGGCGCGCCGCGCAGGAGGAGAGCTTCCGGGCGCACATCGCCATCGCTAAGCGGTACGGCCGCGCGCTGGTGATCCACGACCGGGACGCGCACGCCGACGTGCTGCGGATCCTCGACGACGAGGGCGCCCCGGACACCGTGGTGCTGCACTGCTTCTCCGGCGACGCCGACTTCGCGCGCGAGTGCGTCCGCCGCGGCTACCTGCTCAGCTTCGCCGGCACCGTCACCTTCGGCAGCGCCACCGCGCTGCGCGAGGCCGCCGCGCTCACCCCGGTGGACCAGATCCTGGTGGAGACCGACGCCCCCTACCTCACCCCGACGCCGCACCGCGGCCGGCCGAACGCCTCGTACCTGATTCCGCTCACCGTCCGCTCGCTGGCCGCGACCACCGGCACCGACCTGGACGAGCTGTGCGCGGCCATTTCCGCCACCGGCGACCGGGTCTTCGGCCCGTGGTGAGCCCGGCCCGACGGTCGGCCCCGACGCCGCCGCTACGCTGCCAGGCATGACCGGTCTCCTCGGCCCGGCGGAGATCCGGGAGCTCGCCGCCCGGCTGGGCGTCGCGCCCACCAAGAAGCTGGGCCAGAACTTCGTGCACGACCCGAACACCGTGCGCCGGATCGTCACCGCCGCCGGGCTGACCCCCGACGACGTGGCCCTGGAGGTCGGCCCCGGGCTCGGCTCGCTCACCCTGGGGCTGCTGCCCGTCGCGGGGCACGTGCACGCCGTGGAGATCGACCCGGTGCTCGCCGGGGCGCTGCCGGAGACCGCCGCCCGGCACGCCGGCGCGGACGCCGGGCGGCTCACCGTGCACCGCGCCGACGCGCTGCGCGTCGGCGCCGCCGAGCTGGCCGACCCACCACCGACCGCCCTGGTGGCGAACCTGCCCTACAACGTGGCGGTGCCCGTCGTGCTGCACCTGCTCGCCGAGCTGCCCAGCCTGCGCAAGGGCCTGGTGATGGTGCAGAAGGAGGTCGCCGACCGGCTGGTCGCCGGTCCCGGCTCCAAGGTGTACGGCATCCCGTCGGTCAAGCTCGCCTGGTACGCCGCGGCCCGGGGCGCCGGTCGGGTGCCGCCGAACGTGTTCTGGCCGGTGCCCAACGTCGACTCCGGCCTGGTCGCCTTCACCCGCCGCGAACCGCCCCGTGGTGACGTACCCCGGGAACGGGTCTTCGCCGTGGTGGACGCGGCGTTCGCGCAGCGCCGGAAGACCCTGCGCACCGCGCCGGCCGCCCAGTAGGCTGGCGCGGTGCCCGCCGAGGAGGCTGTACGGGCGAGTGCCGACCACGCCGAGGAGCTGATCGTGACCAAGCCGTTCGACATCCGTCTGCGCGTGCGGGACAGCGTCCGGTGACCGAGGCCTGGCGACCGGACGGCGAGGACGAGCGGCGCGGTGCCAGCGGGCCGGTGAAGGTCCGGGTGCCCGCGAAGGTCAACCTGCACCTCGGGGTGGGTCCGCTGCGCCGTGACGGCTACCACGAGCTGAACACCGTCTACCACGCCATCTCGATCTACGACGAGCTGACCGCCCGCCGGGGCGACACGCTCGCCCTGACGATGGAGGGCGAGGGCACCGGTGAGCTGGCGCTCGACGACACCAACCTGGTGATCCGGGCCGCGCACGCCCTCGCCGGGTACGCCGGGGTGCTGCCACACGCGCGCCTGCACCTGCGCAAGCAGATCCCGCTCGCCGGTGGCCTGGCCGGCGGCAGCGCCGACGCCGCCGCCGCGCTGGTCGCCTGCGACGCGCTCTGGGGCACCGGGCTGTCCCGCGACGAGCTGGCCGGCATCGCCGCCGACCTGGGCTCCGACGTTCCGTTCCTGATCTACGGCGGCACCGCGCTGGGCACCGGCCGGGGCGAGGCGGTCAGCCCCGTGCTCGTCCGCCCCACCTCCTGGCACTGGGTCGTGGCCATCGCCGACGTTGGCCTGTCCACCCCGGCCGCCTACCGCGAGTTGGACCGGCTCCGCAAGGCCGGCACCGCCGGTGCCCCGCTGGGCAGCACCGACGCGCTGCTGGGCGCGCTGCGTCAGCGTGACCCTCGGGTGCTCGCCCGTACGCTCGGCAACGATCTCCAGGACGCCGCGCTGGCCATGCGCCCGGCGCTGGCCGACACCCTGAAGGCCGGCGAGGCGGCCGGCGCGCTGGCGGGCATCGTCTCCGGCTCCGGCCCGACCTGCGTGTTCCTCGCCGCCGACGCGGCCGACGCCGAGCGGGTCGCCGCCGGGCTGACCTCCGCGGGCGTGTGCCGGGAGGTCCGGGTCGCGCACGGCCCGGTCGCCGGTGCCCGCGTCGGCTGACTCCGCTTAGCGGCGGGCGCGCGGCGCGGACGGCCGGCGGGTCCGCGTACCCTTGGGTCAGGCGTCCAGGTGCCCTCCGGCACCGGGACGCCTTGATCATGAAGGGTGGGAGCGTGGCCAACATCGTCAACCTGGACCGGGTGTCCAAGGGGTACGGGGCCGCCGGGCAGCTGCTCACGGACGTCTCGCTCGGCTTGGACGACGCCGACCGGATCGGCGTGGTCGGCCTCAACGGCGCCGGCAAGTCCACCCTGCTGCGGCTGCTCACCAAGCAGGAGGAGCCCGACGACGGCCGGGCCACCCACCGTCGGGACCTGCGCGTGCTCTGGCTGCCGCAGCAGCTCACCCTCACCCCCGAGGCCACCGTCCGGGACGTCGTGCTCGGCACCGCCTGGCTCGGCCAGAGCATGGGCGCCGAGCACGAGTGGGCCGGCGACGCCGGGGTGCGCGCGATCCTCGACGGCCTCGGCATGCCGCACCTCGGCCTCGACCAGCCGGTCGGCCCGATGTCCGGTGGCGAACGGCGCCGGGTGGCGCTCGCCGCGCTGCTCGTCCGCGACTCCGACCTGCTCATCCTCGACGAGCCGACGAACCACCTCGACGTCGGCGGCGTCGACTGGCTGGCCCGGCACCTGGTCGGCCGCAAGGGCGCCCTCGTCGTGGTCACGCACGACCGGTGGTTCCTGGACGCGGTCTGCACCACCACCTGGGAGGTCGCCGACCAGACCGTCCGCGCCTACGAGGGCGGCTTCGCCGCGTGGACCCTGGCCCGTGCGGAGCGCGAGCGCGTCGCCGCCGCCACCGAGGCCCGACGGCAGAACCTGCTCCGCAAGGAGATCGCCTGGCTGCGCCGCGGCCCGCCGGCCCGCACCTCGAAGCCCCAGTTCCGCATCGACGCCGCCAACGCCTTGATCGCCGACGTGCCGCCGGCGCGCGACACCATGTCGCTGCAACGGATGGCCACCTCCCGGCTCGGCAAGCAGGTGTACGACCTGGAGCACGTGGAGCTACACGCCGGCCCCAAGGAGATCCTGCGCGGCGTCACCTGGCAGGTCGGGCCCGGCGACCGGATCGCCATCCTCGGTGCCAACGGCGCCGGCAAGACCACGCTGCTGCGGATGCTCGCCGGCATCACCCGCCCCGACGGTGGCCGCCTCGGCACCGGCTCCACCGTGCGGCCGGCGTTCCTCTCGCAGGAGCTGGCCGAGCTGCCCGGGCACCTGCGGGTGCTCGAAGCCGTCGAGGAGGTCGCCCGCCGGGTCCAGCTCGGCGACCGCGAGGTCTCCGCCTCCCAGCTCGCCGAGGTCTTCGGCTTCGACGACCGCCGGCTGTGGACGCCGGTCAGCGACCTCTCCGGCGGGGAGCGCCGCCGGCTGCAGATGCTGCGGCTGCTCGCCGGCGAGCCCAACGTGCTGCTCTTCGACGAGCCCACGAACGACCTGGACACCGACACCCTGGCCGCGCTGGAGGACCTGCTCGACTCCTGGCCCGGCACGATCATCGTGGCGAGCCACGACCGCTACCTGATCGAGCGGGTCACCGACACCGCGTACGGGATGTTCGGTGACGGCCGGCTGGTGCACCTGCCCGGCGGCGTCGACGAGTACCTCGCCCGGACCGCAGAGCGGGCGGGCCCCTCCCGGGCTGGCGGCACCGCCACCGCCACCACGCCGAGCGGCGCCACCGCGAGCGGCATGTCCGCCGCGGAGGTCCGCCAGGCACGCAAGGAGCTGACCCGGCTGGAACGCCAGCTCGGCAAGCTCGACCAGCGCGAGGCGACGCTGCTCGATCAGCTCGCCGCCGACGCCACCGACTACGCCCGGGTCGCCGAGTTGGACACGCAGCTCAAGGATCTGCGCGCCGAGCGGGAGCGGATCGAGGAGACCTGGATGACGCTCGCGGAGGACCTGCCCGAGAGCTGACCGGGCCGGGCGCGCCGGCGCGGGGACCGTGTGCGGCGTCACACCACCACATGCGGGACAATCGTCCGCGACACCTCACCCCACGCGTTGGAGACTCAGACATGGCCCACACCCCCGTCAACCACCCCGCGCGGCCGATCTACCGGGCGATCGGCGGGCTGACCGGTCTGTACCTGGTGGTCTTCGGTGTGCTCGGCATCATCGAGAGCGCCGGCAACGAGGTCCTCGCGCAGGACGACACCCGGGTCCTCGGCCAGGGCACCAACCTCGGCTTCTCGCTGCTGTGCGTGCTGCTCGGGCTCCTCGTCCTGGCTGGCACCGCGCTCGGTCGCAACATCGACGTGGCGATCAACCAGTGGCTGGCGTACGCCCTGATGGTGATCAGCCTCGCCGGCCTGGCGTTCATCCAGACCGATGCCAACATCTTCAACTTCAGCATCACCACGGTGATCGTGGTGATGCTGGCCGCGCTGGTGCTGCTCATGGTCGGCATGTACGGCAAGGTCGGCACCGAGGATGAGTCGGAGGCCTGGAAGAAGGCCCGACTCGTGCTCTGACCTCTTCGCGGGGTTTCGCTGGTGGGTTCTCGCCGGAGCCCGAGCTGCCGCGGTCGGTCAGGCTCGACCGCTGCGCGGCTCGGGCTCCGGCGACAACCTGTGGTGGTTCGGCCTGCGGCCACCGTGGCGGCCTTTGCCGGTTTGCCGAGCGCGTCCGGCCGATTCGAGTGACAATCACCGCGAAGGCGACACTCGGATGGGGGATCAGGGCATGCCGCACTTTCCGGTGAACCATCCGGCACGGTCCCTCTACCGGGTCCTGTCCGGCCTGATCGGCGTGTACATCCTGGTCTTCGGCGTGTGGGGCGTCGCCCAGACGATCGGCGACCCACTCTTCGGCCGGGGCAGCCACTGGGTGCTCGGGCTGCGCACCAACCTGGCCTTCTCGCTCGCCTCGGTGGTCTTCGGAATCGTCCTGATCATCGGGGCGTCCCGGCGCAGCAACCTCGGCCACTACATGAACCTCACCGCCGGGGTGGTGTTCCTGGCGACGAGCATCCTGATGATGGCCGTGCTGCAGACCGAGGCCAACTTTCTGAACTTCTCGATGTCGACCGTGGTCGTGTCGATGCTGTTCGGCCTGGTCCTGCTCGGCACCGGCCTGTACGACAAGGTCGGCCCCGAGGAGCACGCCGAGGCGGAACGGCGAAACCGCAGCCACCCGGTGGCCGAGGAGCACCTCCGCCGCTGACCGTCAGCGGCGGCGGGCGGTGATCAGCGTCGGCTTCGCCTCCAGGTGCGACAACCCGTTCCACGCCAGGTTGACCAGGTGCGCCGCCACGACTTCCTTACGGGGCTTGCGCACCTCCAGCCACCAGCGGCCGGTCAGCGCCACCATGCCCACCAGCGCCTGCGAGTACAGCTCGGCCAGCTTCGGGTCGTACCCGCGGTTCTTGAACTCGGCGCCCAGGATGTGCTCGACCTGGTGTGCCACGTCGTTCATCACGCTGCTGAAGTTGGCCGTCGCGGACATCACCGGTGACTCGCGGACCAGCACACGGAAGCCGCTGGTCTCCTCCTCGATGTAGCCCAGCAGGGCCATCGCCGCCTGCTCCAGCAACTCCCGCGGATGCCCGGCGGTCAGCGCCGTGGTGATCCGGTCCAGCAGTGCCCGGACCTCCCGGTCCACCACCACCGCGTAGAGCCCCTCCTTGCCGCCGAAGTGCTCGTACACCACCGGCTTGGAGACCTTGGCGCGGAGTGCCACCTCCTCGATCGAGGTGGCGTCGAAACCGCGCTCGGCGAAGAGTTGCCGCCCGATCGCGATCAACTGCTCCCGCCGCTGGGCCGCGGACATGCGGACCCGGGAGGTGGGTTTGGGCGGCGGAGCCGGCGCCGTACGCCGCGCGCCGGCACCCTCGCTTGCCTCGGGCATGTCGCCGCCTCGCTGGCGCTCGGTGACGCCCTGCCGTGGGATGGTGCCTCCGCTGTGCCCGTTCACGTCGTCGCCTCACTGGCGGGCGGTCCGATCGCCCACCCGCGCCGTCCGACCGTACCCGGATCGGGCCCGGCTCCCCGTCGGCCGAGCCGTCCGGTCCCCCCGCGTCGCTCGGTCATCCGGCCATCCTGCCAGGCGGCCTCCCGGAGCACCGCCCGGTTTACCGGGGTGCGACAGGCTTCACCAGCTTTGCCGCGAGGCGCTCGGGCTTCGGCCACCGCACCTGTGACGCCGCGCCGAACTTCTCGAACAGCCAGATCACCCGGGCGGAGATGTCCACCTGGCCGCGCAGCACGCCGTGCCGGGCGCTGGTCGGGTCGGCGTGGTGCAGGTTGTGCCAGCTCTCGCCGAACGACAGGATCGCCAGCGGCCAGAAGTTCGACGCGCGGTCGCCCTGGCGCATCGCGAACGGGCGCTCACCATAGACGTGGCAGACCGAGTTGATCGCCCAGGTGACGTGGTGCAGCAGGCCGATCCGGACCAGCCCGGCCCAGAAGAACGCGGTCAGCGCGCCCTGCCAGGACCAGGTCACCAGGCCGCCGATCAGCGCCGGGCCGAGCAGCGAGATGGCCACCAGCATCGGGAAGAGCCGGTCCACGCGGTTGATGTCGCGGTCGGCGATCAGGTCCGGGGCGAAGCGGTCACGGTTGGACAGCTCGCGGCGGAACAGCCACCCCACGTGCGCGTGGAACAGGCCCCGGGTCAGCGCCCAGAGGCTGGTGCCGAACCGCCACGGCGAGTGCGGGTCACCCTCCAGGTCGGAGAACGCGTGATGCCGCCGGTGGTCGGCCACCCACTGGATGATCTCGCCCTGCACCGCCAGCGAACCGGCGACCGCCAGCGTCACGCGCAGCCACCGCTTGGCCTTGAACGAGCCGTGCGTGAAGTAGCGGTGGAAGCCGACCGTGATGCCGAGCCCGGAGACCACGTACCAGACCAGGCCGATGGCCACGTCGGTCCAGCCCAGCCAGCCGCCCCAGGCCATCGGCACGGCGACCAGCAGGGCGACGAAGGGGATCACGACGAAGGCCCAGAGGGCGGCCAGGATCCCGGGGGACTGGCTGCCGTCGGTGAGGGGTTTCGGGCCGGGAGTGGCGGTGGTGGATTCGAGAAGACCGGTGGACATGGCACCTCGCAGAGGGGACGGAAACGCGTACGAAGCTACGCCTACGTCACCGTAACTTACGGCACCGTAGATCGCACGGCGAAGTTTCCGAAGGCCCTCGTACGGCCTGCTGACACGCAGGTCAGGGCACTGGTCGGCGGTGCGCGGGTCGATGCCTCACGGCAGGGAAGGGGCGGCGTTCAGGCGGGCGGCATCGAGGCTCGGCGGTGTGCCGAACTGGCGGCGGTACTCCCGGCTGAACTGTGACGGGCTGTCGTAGCCGACCCGTTGACCGACGCCGGTGACGTCGGTGGGGTTGGTGGCGAGCAGCAGTCGGGCTTCCTGGAGCCGGATCTGCTTCTGGAACTGGATCGGGCTCATCGCCGTGACGGCCTGGAAGTGGCGGTAGAAGGCGGACACGCTCATTCCGGACAGCCGGGCCACGTCCTCCACGCGGAAGGACTGCCGGTAGTGGCCGCGGATCCAGCGGACCGCATGGGCGATGTGGGAGAGGCTGCTGTCAGCGAGACCGAGCTGGCGGACGATGGCGCCCTGCTCGCCGGTGATCAGTCGCCAGAGGATCTCCCGGATGGTGAGGGGTGCGAGCACCGGGAGGTCGCGCGGCTGGTCGAGGAGGCGTACCAGCCGGATCACGGCGTCGAGCAGCTCGTCCGAGGCGTCGCTGACGGCGATGCCGGGCAGCCCGCCGCCGCTCCGGCGCATGTCCGCTCCGGCCTGCAGCAGCAGCTCGGCGATGGCGGCCGGCTGCAGTGTGAGCCCGAACCCGAGCGCCGGCCGGTCGCGGCTCGCCTCGGTGAAATGGCCGGTGACCGGCAGGTCGACCGAGGCGACGAGGTACTGCCCGGCGCGGTACTCGAACACGCGGTCGCCCAACGCGAGCCTCTTCGCGCCCTGCGCGATGAGCGCCAGCACCGTGCCGGACATCGACGCCGACGGCACGTTGGGCCGCTCGGCCTGCGAGATCAGCACGCCGTCGATGGCGGTGGTGCCGTCCGGTCGGGCATGGCGGGTGAGCAACGCCCGCAGTTCGTCGAGCTGCATTCCCCCATTCAACACCAGAGCGGAGTCCCAACAAAGAGAGGATCAGGCAAGAGGCAGGGAGCATCGATCTATCGTTCCCGCTGCTAAAGCTGGTTTTCTGGGATCAGTACAGATCCCCGGGAGCAGGTTCCTGCTCCACGAATGAACAGGTGGGCGAACCATGCGGGTCGCAATCGTCACCGGCGCCAGCTCGGGCATCGGGCAGAGCGCAGCCATCCAGCTCGCCAAGCGCGGGTCCGGGGTGATCCTGACCTACGGCAACAACCACGCCGGAGCGCTGGAGACCGTGGAGAGCATCGAGAAGGAGGGCGGCCGGGCCGTCGCACTGCCGCTGGACGTCGGCCGGAGCGAGACCTTCCCGGCCTTCCGTGCGTCGGTCGTCGCCGCGCTGCGCGACACCTGGCACCAGGACACGTTCGACTCCCTGGTGAACAACGCCGGGTTCGCGCAGATGGCGATGTTCGAGGACACCTCCGAGGAGCTGTTCGACCGGTTCGTGCGGGTGCTGCTCAAGGGTCCGTTCTTCCTCACCCAGGCGCTGCTGCCGCTGCTGGCAGACGGCGGCGCGATCGTCAACACCAGCAGCAACTCGGCGCTGGCCTCCGGGCTCGAGCCCGGCTACTCCGCGTACGCCACCATGAAGGGCGGCCTCATGGTGCTGACCCGGTACATGGCCAAGGAGTTCAGCGGGCGCGGCATCAGGGTCAACTCCGTCGCCCCGGGCTCCACCCGGACGCGGCTCGCCGACAACGCCTTCGAGCGGTTCCCCGAGGTGATCCCGCTCCTCGCCGCGAAGACCGCTCTCGGCCGGGTGGGTGAGCCCGACGACATCGGCATGGTGATCGCCACGCTGCTCAGCGAGGAGGGCCGATGGATCACCGCCCAGAACATCGAGGTCGCCGGCGGGTACAACCTGTAGCCGACCCTGCCCCGTCGCCCGGATGGAGTGCGGACGGCCCGCCCGGGCGGACGCGGGCCGTCCGGGCGCGGCGGTATGAGCGGTGGAACACGGCGGTCGGGACGCTAAGGTGTAGCCGCGGGATTTCGATCCCCGATGTGACGCGCGCGCGTCGCTGATCGGCCGTGGTGTAATTGGCAACACCCGGGTCTTTGGTACCCGTGTTTCAGGTTCGAACCCTGGCGGCCGAGCTGCCCCCCTAAGTCCGTTTTGGGTTCCAGCGGGGGTAAGGCGGGAACGTGCCGGGCGCCGCGGCTAGCATGGCCGCGAGAGTGTCCGCCGTCCCGACGGGAGCCACGTCGTGCCCCAGCCCCACCTTCGTACCGTCGTCGTGCTCGCCGCCGGTGAGGGCAAGCGGATGAAGTCGACACTTCCCAAGGTGCTGCACCCGCTGCTCGGCCGGACCCTGCTCGGCCACGTGCTGAGCGCGGCCGCGCCGCTGGGCGCGGATCGCACCGTCGTGGTGGTGGGACACGGGGCCGACCAGGTCCGGGCGCACCTGACCGAGGTCGCCCCGGACGCCACGCCCGTGCTCCAGGCCGAGCAGCTCGGCACCGGGCACGCCGTCCGCATCGCGCTGGAGGCCGTTCCGGACGGCGCCGGCACGGTCGTGGTGATCAACGGGGACGTGCCGCTGCTGCGGCCGGAGACGGTGGGCGCGCTGGTGACCGCGCACGAGGAGGCCGCCGCGGCGGCCACCGTGCTGGCCGCCGAGGTGCCCGACCCGACCGGCCTCGGGCGGATCGTCCGGGACGCCGACGGCCGGCTGGAGCAGATCGTCGAGGAGCGCGACGCCGACGCGACGCAGCGCGCGATCCGGGAGATCAACGCCGGCATCTACGCGTTCGACGCCACCCGGCTGCGCGACGCGCTCGGCAAGCTCTCCACCGACAACGACCAGGGCGAGGAGTACCTGACCGACGTCTTCGCCCTGCTCCGCTCGGCCGGCGAGCCGGTCGCGGTGCACGTGGCCGTCGACCACGTGGAGACGTTGGGCTGCAACGACCGGGTGGAGCTGGCGACGCTGCGCCGACTGCTGCGCGACCGGGTCAACGAGGCGTGGATGCGCACCGGCGTGAGCCTGCTGGACCCGGCGACCACCTGGATCGACGTGACGGTGGCGCTGGACCGCGACGCGGTGGTCGACCAGAACACCCAGCTGCTCGGCGGCACGGTGGTCGGCACGGGCGCGCTGGTCGGCCCGGACGTCACGCTGGTCGACACGATCGTCGGCCCCGGCGCATCGGTGGTGCGCAGCCACGCGGTGGGCGCCGAGGTGGGCGCGGGCGCCAGCGTCGGGCCGTACGCGTACCTGCGGCCGGCGGCGCGGCTGGCCGAGAAGGCGAAGGTCGGCACGTTCGTCGAGGTGAAGAACTCGGAGATCGGAGCCGGCTCCAAGGTGCCGCACCTGACGTACGTGGGCGACGCGACGATCGGCGAGCAGAGCAACATCGGTGCCGCTTCGGTCTTCGTGAACTACGACGGTGTCAACAAGCACCGCACGGTCATCGGCAGCCACGCCCGGACCGGGGCGGACAACATGTTCGTGGCGCCGGTCGAGGTGGGCGACGGCGCGTACACGGCGGCCGGCTCGGTGATCGTGGACGACGTGCCGGCGGGCGCGATGGGTGTCGCCCGGGCACGACAGCGCAACATCGAGGGCTGGGTGGTCAAGCGGCGGGCCGGGACGGCCGCGGCGGAGGCCGCGCAGCGGGCCCGCGACGCCGAGGGTGCGTCGGGCGGGGCCGGCTCCGCAAGCGACAGTGAGGCAATGCACGGGCAGGCAGAGACGGTGGGCGGCGCCTCCGGCACGGGAGATACTGCAACCGAATAGTCCCCGACCCACCACCACCGGGCCGGGTACCACCGACAAACGGGAGCAGACGGGCCCATGGGCAGCATCGTCGCCGAAAACCGCAAAAGCCTGATGCTCTTTTCCGGACGTGGCTTTCCGGAGCTGGCCAAGGAGATCGGTGAGGTGCTCGGCGTGGCGCCGACGCCGGCCGACGCGTACGAGTTCGCCAACGGCGAGATCTTCGTACGGTTCAAGGACTCCGTGCGTGGTTCGGACGCCTTCGTGGTGCAGTCCGTGACGCACGGGGTGAACACCTGGGTCATGGAGACCCTGATCATGGTGGACGCGCTGAAGCGGGGGTCGGCCAAGCGGATCACCGTGGTGCTGCCGTTCTACCCGTACGCCCGGCAGGACAAGAAGCACCGGGGTCGGGAGCCGATCTCGGCCCGGCTGGTGGCGGACCTGCTGAAGACGGCCGGTGCCAACCGCATCCTCACCGTCGACCTGCACACCGCGCAGATCCAGGGCTTCTTCGACGGCCCGGTGGACCACCTCTTCGCCATGGACATCCTGGCCGAGTACGTGGAACACAAGTACGCCGGCCGCCCGATGACCGTGGTGGCACCGGACTCGGGCCGGGTGCGGGTCGCCGAGCGGTGGACCGACCGACTGGGCGGCTGCCCGCTGGCGTTCATCCACAAGACCCGCGACCCGATGAAGCCCAACCAGGTCGTGGCGAACCGGGTGGTCGGCGAGGTCGAGGGTCGGGTCTGCCTGATCGTCGACGACATGATCGACACGGGTGGCACGATCACCGGTGCGGCGGACATCCTCAAGGAGTCGGGCGCGGCGGAGATCCTGGTCGCGTCCACCCACGCCCTGCTGTCGGACCCGGCGACCGAGCGGCTGAAGAACAGCCCGATCAGCGAGATCGTGGTGACCAACACGCTGCCGTTGACCCCCGAGAAGCAGCTGGACAAGCTGACCGTGCTGTCGATCGCGCCGCTGCTGGCCCGGGCGATCCGGGAGGTCTTCGACGACGGCTCGGTGACGACCCTCTTCGGTGGCCTGAGCTGAGCGTCGCGCTGCGCTGAGGGCGGGGAAGGGACCCTTGTCGACGCCCTACGGGGGTGAAGGGTCCCTTCCCGACGCGCGCGCGAGCGGTGGACGGGGACTGCCGGAAAGCCGGGAATCAGCTCGGGTAGACTGGTGCGGTTGCCACGGCGAGGGTGCCCGGCGGGCCGCTGAAAAAGCGCCGCACGGAGGCACCGTCATCGACGCGGTGCTCCGGGCAGTCGTTCATGACGCATGAGCCCCAGCGAGCCCCTCGCCCCAGCACCGCAAGACGACAAGCCGCCGTAGCGAAAGCATCAGGAGTTTCCCCGTGTCCGAGGTAAAGATCAGCGCCGAGCCCCGCACCGAGTTCGGCAAGGGTGGTGCCCGCCGTACCCGCCGGGCCGGCAAGGTGCCCGCCGTGCTGTACGGCCACGGCGAGAAGCCCAAGCACATCGCGCTGCCGTCCCGGGAGTTCGCCGCGGCGATCCGCAAGGGTGGCGCCAACCAGCTCTTCGCGATCGACATCACCGACGGCACGCAGGTGCTGGCGCTGCCGAAGGCGATCCAGCGTGACCCGATCAAGGACACCTTCGAGCACGTGGACCTCATCCTGGTCCGTCGGGGCGAGCAGGTCACCGTCGAGGTCCCGATCCAGCTGACCGGCGAGGCCGCCCGCGACACCCTGATCGTGCACGACCACGACACCCTCTCGGTGACCGCCGACGCCACCAAGGTGCCGGACCACCTCGAGGCGTCGATCGAGGGCCTGGAGGCGGGCTCCCAGGTGACCGCCGGCGACGTGCGGCTGCCGGCCGGCGTCGAGCTGGCCGTCGACCCGACGCTCACGGTCGCCGCGGTGACCGCGGCGCCGACCGCCGAGCAGCTCGAGTCGACGCTGCCCGAGGTCGAGGAGGCCACCGAGGAGGCCGAGGCCGGGGTCGGCGAGGTCACCGAGGGCTCCGAGGGCGCGGACGCCGCCCCGGCCCCCGAGGGCGCGGAGAACACCGAGGCGCGCGCCGAGGCCTGATCGGTTCGTACTGTGCGGCAGGCGTCCCCGAGCGTTCGGGGGCGCCTGTCGGCGTATCGGGAGTCGGTGTGACGGACGTCGGGAGGGGCGGGTCGTGACGGACGAGGCGGGGCCGTGGCTGGTGGTCGGCCTGGGCAACCCGGGCCGGGAGTACGCCGGGAACCGGCACAACGTCGGATTCATGGTGGCCGACCTGCTGGCCGGGCGGGTCGGCGCGCGGTTCGGCCGGCACAAGCGGGCGGTGGCCGAGGTGGCCGAGGGTCGACTGGGCTTCGGTGGGCCGAAGCTGGTACTGGCGAAGCCGCTGACGTACATGAATCTCTCCGGCGGGCCGGTTGCGGCGCTGGCGCAGTTCTACAAGGTGCCGCCGGCGCAGGTGATCGCGGTGCACGACGAGCTGGACATCGGGTACGGCCAGGTGCGGGTCAAGTGCGGCGGTGGCGAGGGCGGGCACAACGGCCTGCGTTCGATGTCGAAGTCGCTGGGCACCAAGGAGTACGTCCGGGTGCGGTTCGGCGTGGGCCGGCCGCCGGGCCGGCAGGACCCGGCGGACTACGTGCTGTCGGATTTCGGCGCAGCGGAGCGCAAGGAGCTGGATTTCCTGGTGGACCGGGCGGCCGATGTGGTGGAGTCGGTGATCGCCAAGGGCGTGGAGCCGACCCAGAACCTCTACCACGGGGTTTGAGCCGGGCGGGGCGTACCGGATCGGGGTTGGTGGGCCGGTAGTCTGCGCCTTTCGGCGTGCCGCGACCGTCGACGCGGGTCGGGCGTTCGATCCGTGCGGGCACGGGTCGCGGCGAGGCGACGGGAGCGGGCACATGAGCAGTCCTCCGATGATCGACGGCGCGTTCGCCCGGTGGTTGGCGTCCCGGGCCGGTCAGGCGTTGCTCGACCTGCGCACGGAGCTGGGTTTCGCGGACGGTGGCGCGCTGAAGTCGGCCGGGGACAAGGTGTCGCACGACCTGATCCGCACCGAGTTGGCGAAGTGGCGGCCGGGTGACGCGGTGCTCTCCGAGGAGGACGAGGGGTCGCGGCTGGCCTGGGCGGCGGAGGTGAACGCCGAGGCGGTGTCCCGGTTGGCCGCGGACCGGGTGTGGATCATCGACCCGTTGGACGGCACCCGGGAGTTCGCCGAGGAGGGCCGCTCGGACTGGGCGGTGCACGTGGCGCTCTGGGCGCGCAACGCGCCGAGCCCGCACGGGCTGGTGGCCGGGGCCGTGGGGTTGCCGGCCCAGCACCGGGTGCTGGGCACGGACTACCCGCCGGCGTACCCGCCGATGACGGTGGAGGCGGCGACGGCCGGCACGCGGATGATCCGGTTGGCGGCGAGCCGCAGCCGGCCACCGGTCTTCCTCACCGACCTGGCCGAGGACGTGGGGGCGAAGCTGGTGCCGATGGGTTCGGCCGGCGCGAAGATCGCCGCCGTGGTCACCGGTGAGGTGGACGCGTACATCCACGCCGGTGGGCAGTACGAGTGGGACTCGGCGGCGCCGGTGGCTGTGGCGACGGCCACCGGACTACACGCTTCCCGGATCGACGGTTCTGCGCTGAGATACAACGAGGCGGATCCGCGCCTGCCTGACCTGCTGGTCTGTCGCAGGGATCTCGCCACCCGGTTGCTTGCAGCGCTGCAGAGGCATTCCGGGTAGCCTGAGCGCACTTCTTGACATGTCCGACCGGGAAGGTCTGGAAATCGCATGAGCGAGCGAATCGAGCCGGCGTCATGACCACCCCCGCGGCCTACCGGGTCTCCCACCTGGACGCCCTGGAGGCGGAGAGCATCTTCGTGATGCGCGAGGTGGTCGCCGAGATGGAACGCCCGGTGCTGCTCTTCTCCGGCGGCAAGGACTCGATCGTCATGCTGCGGCTGGCGCAGAAGGCGTTCGCACCGGCCAACATCCCCTTCCCCGTCATGCACGTCGACACCGGGCACAACTTCCCCGAGGTGCTGGAGTACCGCGACCAGCGGGTCGCCGAGCTGGGGCTGCAGCTCGTGGTGGCGAGCGTGCCGGAGGCCCTGGCCAACGGGCTGGTCCGGGAGTCCGGCGACGGCATGCGCAACCGTATCCAGACGCCGGTGCTGCTCGACGCGGTGGAGAAGCACCGCTTCGACGCGCTGTTCGGTGGCGCCCGCCGGGACGAGGAGAAGGCCCGGGCCAAGGAGCGGGTGTTCAGCTTCCGTGACGAGTTCGGCCAGTGGGACCCGAAGAACCAGCGGCCGGAGCTGTGGTCGCTGTACAACGGCCGACACCATCCGGGCGAGTCGATCCGGGTCTTCCCGCTGTCCAACTGGACCGAGCTGGACGTCTGGCACTACATCGCCCGGGAACGCATCCCGCTGCCGTCGATCTACTACGCGCACGAGCGTGAGGTGATCGAGCGGGACGGGATGTTCTACGCGGTCAACGAGTTCTTCCGTCCCCGCGCGGGCGAGGAGCGGTTTAAGGCGCAGGTCCGCTACCGCACCGTCGGCGACGCCTCCTGCACCGCCGCGGTCCGCTCCGACGCGGACACCGTGGAGAAGGTCATCGAGGAGGTGGCGGCCACCCGGATCACCGAGCGCGGCGCGACCCGCGGTGACGACCGGGTCAGCGAGGCCGCCATGGAGGACCGCAAGCGGGAGGGCTACTTCTGATGACCACCGAGATCGTGGCCCCGGCCGCCGCCACCGGGCCCGAGGCCCGGCCGATGGACCTGCTGCGGTTCGCCACCGCGGGCAGCGTGGACGACGGCAAGTCGACCCTGATCGGCCGGCTCCTGTACGACACCAAGTCGCTCTTCACCGACCAGTTGGCCGCGGTGGAGGCGGTCAGCGCGGCCCGGGGCGACGAGTACACCAACCTGGCGCTGCTCACCGACGGTCTGCGCGCCGAGCGGGAGCAGGGCATCACCATCGACGTGGCGTACCGCTACTTCGCCACGCCGCGGCGCAAGTTCATCATCGCCGACACCCCCGGGCACATCCAGTACACCCGCAACATGGTCACCGGGGCGTCGACCGCCGACCTGGCACTGATCCTCGTGGACGCGCGCAAGGGCCTCGTCGAGCAGTCCCGCCGGCACGCGTTCCTCTGCTCGCTGCTGCGGGTGCCGCACCTGGTCCTCTGCGTCAACAAGATGGACCTGGTGGACTGGTCGCAGGAGGTCTACGAGCGCATCGCCGACGAGTTCACCGCGTTCGCCGCGAAACTCGACGTGCCGGACCTGACCGTGGTGCCGATCTCCGCGCTGCGCGGCGACAACATCGTCACCCGGTCGGAGAACATGCCGTGGTTCGAGGGGCCCTCGCTGCTGCACCACCTGGAGCGGGTGCACATCGCCAGCGACCGCAACCTGGTCGACGTCCGGTTCCCGGTGCAGTACGTGATCCGGCCGCAGTCCACCACGGTCACCGACTACCGCGGCTACGCCGGTCAGGTAGCCTCCGGCGTGCTCAAGCCGGGCGACGAGGTGATGGTGCTGCCGTCCGGCTTCACCAGCCGGATCGCCGCCGTGGAGACCGCCGACGGGCCGGTCGCGGAGGCGTTCCCACCGATGTCGGTCACGGTACGGCTGGCCGACGAGATCGACATCTCCCGGGGCGACATGATCTGCCGGCCGAACAACGCGCCGGCGGTGGCCCAGGACATCGAGGCGATGGTCTGCTGGATGGACGAGACCCGCCCGTTGCAGGTCGGCGGCCGGTACGCGATCAAGCACACCACCCGCTCGGCGCGGGCGATCGTGCGCGGGCTGCACTACCGGCTGGACGTCAACTCGCTGCACCGCGACGAGTCGGCCGATGCGCTGCGGCTGAACGAGATCGGCCGGGTGCGGCTGCGCACCACGGTGCCGCTGCTGGCCGACGAGTACCGGCGTAACCGGACCACGGGCGGTTTCGTCATCATCGACGAGGCCACCAACCGCACGGTAGGCGCCGGCATGATCGTCGAAGCCAGCTGACGCGCTCCCGCAGCAGCACGCTCGATCCACGAAGTAGTGGCCTCGCCCGACGGGCGAGGCCACTACTTCCATGAACGAGCACGATCATTTCCCCCGGGGTTCCCCCACCTCGGTGGGACGGGTGGGGTGGGGACGCTCCTATGCCGCGTCAAGTGGTTGGGGTGGGGTTTCCAGGCGTCGGTAGATTTCGCGGGCGACGTAGCGTTTGAGGCAGCGTTTGATCTCGCGGTCGGTTTTGCCTTGGGCGCGACGGCGGTC
>NZ_QGKR01000091.1 GCF_003172955.1 Micromonospora acroterricola
GATCATGAAGTTATTGCCGACAAATGGGACAGAACTCGGCAATAACTTCATGATCAACCCCGGGGGCGCCCGGACGGACCCGGGGCTGGGGGTGGGCCGGGGTCAGCCGGTGGGTTGGTCGTTTCGGATCATCAGGGCGCTGCGGAGGCCCGTGATGTCCAGGACGCGGATCAGGAAATCGCCCACGTGGGTCAGCATCAGGAGACTCTGGGCGTGACTGGCCTTGCGGCTGAGGACGACCAGGGTGCCGAGGCCCTGCGAGTCGCAGAAGGTGACACCGCCCAGATCGAGCACGATGCGCGGGGGCGGGTCGGCCAGCACCTCGTTGACCACGGTGGAGAGCTGAGCGGCCGTGAGCATGTCGATCTCACCGGCCAGGCGCAGCACTGCTTCGTCGCCCGTCCGATGTAGCGTGATCGACAGTTCGGCACGATCCACCCGGTCAGCCTAGCGCGATCCCGACGACCCGGCCTGTCGAGGCCGGCAGCCGCCGCCCCGACCCGCGTGTCGCCGCCGTCGGCGGGTGCCAGAGACGGGTGAGCCCGGTAACCCCGGCCCGGGGTGGCTGCCGGTTGACCGTCCGGCGCTGACACAATGGCGGCATCGTGACCGACACCTTCTCCGCCGGATCCGGCCGTTACCCGGCCGAAGCTCCGGCCTCCGAGGCCCTGTTCAGCCGCGCCCGCGCCATCGTGCCGGGCGGGGTGAACTCCCCCGTGCGCGCCTTCCAGGCGGTCGGCGGCACCCCCCGCTTCATGGTCCGTGGCGAGGGTCCGTGGCTGCACGACGCCGACGGCCGCCGCTACGTCGACCTGGTGTGCTCCTGGGGGCCGCTGATCCTGGGGCACGCCCACCCGGAGGTGGTGGACGCCGTGCAGGCGGCCGCCGCCCGGGGCACCAGCTTCGGCACCCCCACCCCGGGTGAGGTGGAGCTGGCCGCCGAGCTGGTCGACCGCACCCCGATGGAGCAGGTTCGCCTGGTCAACTCAGGCACCGAGGCGACCATGTCGGCGGTCCGGCTGGCCCGCGGCTTCACCGGCCGCTCCAAGATCGTCAAGTTCGCCGGCTGTTACCACGGGCACGTCGACGCGCTGCTCGCGTCCGCCGGCTCCGGCGTGGCCACCCTGGGCCTGCCCGACTCGCCCGGCGTCACCGGCGCGGCGGCCAGCGAGACGATCGTGCTGCCGTACAACGACATCAGGGCCGTCGAGGAGGCCTTCGCCGCCGAGGGCCCGCACATCGCCGCGGTGATCACCGAGGCGGCCGCCGGCAACATGGGCGTGGTCGCCCCCCGCGACGGCTTCAACCAGCAGCTCGCCCGGATCGCGCACGCGCACGGCGCGCTGCTCGTGGTGGACGAGGTGATGACCGGGTTCCGGGTGTCCCGCGCCGGCTGGCACGGCCTCGACGCGTCCGACGCCGACCTGTGGACGTACGGCAAGGTCATGGGTGGTGGGCTGCCCGCCGCCGCGTTCGGCGGGCGCGCCGAGATCATGTCCCGGCTCGCCCCGGCGGGCCCGGTCTACCAGGCCGGCACGCTCTCCGGTAACCCGCTGGCCTGCGCCGCCGGCCTGGCGACGCTGCGGCTGGCCGACGACGCGCTGTACCGCCGCCTCGACGACACGGCCGCCGTCGTGGGCAAGCTCGCCTCCGACGCGCTGGGCGCCGCCGGGGTGCCGCACCGACTGTCGTACGCGGGCAGCATGTTCTCCATCTTCTTCACCGACGCCGACGTGGTCGACTACGACAGTGCCCGCACCCAGCAGGTGCCGGCGTTCAAGGCGTTCTTCCACGCGATGCTCGCCGCCGGCGTCTACCTGCCGCCGAGCGCGTTCGAGTCGTGGTTCGTGTCGGCGGCGATCGACGACGCCGCTCTGGAGCAGATCGCCGCCGCGCTGCCGACGGCGGCGAACGCGGCGGCAGCGGCTGGTCACGGGGGGTAGTGGTGAGCGCGAGGAGTGAGCCGGTTTTGCGAGCCCCGCAGTCGCGAACGAAGGGGGCCCGGTGAGCGCGAGGAGTGAGCCGGTTTTGCGAGCCCCGCAGTCGCGAACGAAGGGGGCGCAGCGGTGAGCAAGACGGTGGTCCACGTGCTCCGGCACGGCGAGGTGTACAACCCCGACCAGATCCTCTACGGCCGGCTGCCCGGGTTCCGCCTCTCCGAGCTGGGTGTGCAGATGGCCAAGGCCGCCGCGCAGGGGCTGGCCGAGCGGGAGGTCGTCCACGTGGTGGCCAGCCCGCTGGAGCGTGCCCAGCAGACCGCCGAGCCGATCGCCGCGCAGTTCGGGCTGCCGGTCGGGGTGGACGAGCGGTTGATCGAGAGCGCCAACTGGTTCGAGGGCAAGAAGGTGTCGCCGGGCGACGGGTCGTTCCGCGACCCGCGCAACTGGTGGGTGCTGCGCGACCCGGTGACCCCGTCGTGGGGCGAGGCGTACCGGGCCATCGCGGAGCGGATGTTCGCGGCCGTGCACGCCGCCCGGGTCGCCGCCGAGGGGCGCGAGGCCGTGCTGGTCTCGCACCAGCTCCCGATCTGGACGCTCCGCCGGTACGTCGAGCGCAAGCGCCTCTGGCACGACCCCCGCAAGCGGCAGTGCGGGCTGGCCAGCCTCACCTCGTTCCACTTCGACGGGGCGAAGGTCGTCGGCATCGGTTACAGCGAGCCGGCGGCGCACCTGATCGCTCTCTCCGCGACCGCCCGGACGGCCAAGGGGGCCTGATGATCGCCCGGAGGTGGACCGCCGGCCTGCTCGCCACCGTCGCCGCGGTGGCGCTGGCCGGTTGCACGTCGCAGGGCCGGGAGAAGACCTGCACGACCACCTCCGACGGGATCATCGAGTGCGCTCCGGACCAGCGCTCGGCGCCCCCGACGCTCGCCGGTGAGCTGCTCACCGGCGGCACCTACGACGTCAGCCAGGCCCGCGGCCAGGTGGTGGTGGTCAACTTCTGGGGTTCCTGGTGCGCGCCGTGCCGGGCCGAGGCGGACGACCTGGAAGCCACCTACCAGGCCACCAAGGGCTCCGGGGTGACCTTCCTCGGCATCAACGTCCAGGACCAGCGGGACAAGGCCAAGGCGTTCGAGGAGGGCCGGGTCACCTATCCGAGCCTGTTCGACCCGCCGAGCAAGCTGGCGCTCGCCCTGGACATCCCGCCGAACACCGTCCCGGCGACCGTGGTGCTCGACCGGGAGGGCCGGATCGCCTCGGTGATCCGCGCCGCGGTCAAGCAGGAGGGCCTGCAACCGATCGTCGAGCGGATCGCCGCCGAGCAGCCGGCGTCCGGCTGATGGGCGAGACCTTCAAGGAGCTGGCCCTGAGCGGGCCGCTGCTGCTCGCCATCGGCGCGGCGGCACTCGCCGGCCTGGTCAGCTTCCTCTCCCCGTGCGTGCTGCCGCTCGTCCCCGGCTACCTGTCGTACGTCACCGGCCTCGCCGGCGCCGACCTCGAGGGCCGCCGGCCGGCGGCCGATCCGGCGCCGGTCGAGGGGACCGGCGGCGTCGCGGTACGGGAGCGGGTCTCGCGGGCCGGCGCGGTCAAGGGCCGGGTGCTCGCCGGGACACTGCTCTTCATCGCCGGCTTCACCGTCGTCTTCGTCGCCACCGCGATCCTGTTCGCCGGCATCGGTCGGGTCTTCTTCGACTACGAGCGGCAGCTGGAGATCGTCGTCGGTGTCCTGATCATCGTGCTCGGCCTGGGCTACCTCGGGATGATCCCGGCCCTGCAACGGGAGTTCCGGATCACCCGGCTGCCCTCCGCCGGGCTCCTCGGCGCCCCGGTCTTCGGCGCCGTCTTCGCGCTCAGCTGGGTGCCTTGCACCGGTCCCACGCTCGGTGCGGTGATGGGGATGGCGGTCACCACCGGTCAGAGCGACCGGGCTGTGGTGCTCGCTGTGGCGTACTGCCTCGGGCTGGGGATACCGTTCGTCGTCTTCGGGCTGGGCTTCCAGCGCCTGCTCGGGGTCTTCCGCGCCGTCCGGCGCAACAGCCGCTGGGTCACCCGGGTCGGCGGCGCCCTGCTCATCCTGATCGGCCTGGCGCTGGTCACCGGCGGGTGGCAGAGCTTCGTGATCTGGCTGCAGACCACCGTCGGGGTGGGCGAGGTGAGCATCTGATGACGGTCCTGGACGACCGGCCGGAGACCGCGGCCCCGGCGCCCCGGCGCCGCCCCAACCGGCTGCTGGCCCTGCTGCGCAACTCGTGGCGGCAGCTGACCAGCATGCGTACCGCATTGATCCTGCTCTTCCTGCTCGCGGTCGCCGCCATTCCCGGCTCGGTGCTGCCGCAGCGCGGGATCAGCCCGGAGAAGGTCAACGAGTACTTCACCGACCACCCGGACCTGGCCCCTCGGCTGGACCGGATCGGCGCCTTCGAGGTGTTCGGCTCGGTCTGGTTCTCCGCGATCTACCTGCTGCTGTTCACCTCGCTGATCGGCTGCATCACGCCCCGGCTGCGCGACCACGTCCGGGCGCTGCGGTCCCGGCCACCGGCCGCGCCGAAGCGGATGGAGCGCCTGCCGCAGCACGCGGTGCTGCCCGCGCCGGCCGGCGGCGCGGCGGCGATCGCCGAGGTGCTGCGCAAGCGGCGGTGGCGGGTGGAGGTGCGCGGCGACGAGGTCTCCGCCGAGAAGGGCTATCTCAAGGAGACCGGCAACCTGCTGTTCCACACCTCGCTGATCGCGGTGCTGATCGGCGTCGCGCTCGGTTCGTGGTACGGCTGGAGCGGCAACCGGCTGCTGGTGGCCGGCGCGGACAACGCGTTCTGCAACACCCGGCAGCAGTACGCCGAGGCGAAGCTCGGCCCCCGGGTGGACAGCGAGGACCTGCCCCGCTTCTGCCTGCGGCTGGACGACTTCGAGGCCCGCTTCCTGGCCTCGGGTCAGCCGGAGTTCTTCAACGCCCGGGTGACCGTCGACGGCCCCGACGAGCCGACCCGCAGCGCGGACTTCTCGGTGAACTCACCCCTGCGGCTGGGCGGCGCGAGCGTCTACCTGCTCGGCCACGGGTACGCCCCGGTCATCCGCTACACCGACCGGTTCGGCCGCAGCCAGGTCAGCGACGAGCCGTTCCTGACGACCGGGGACAGCGGCCTGACCAGCGAGGGCCTGGCGGCCTTCCCGGACGCGAACGTCGACCCGCGCACCGGGCAGCGCAACGCCGGCCTGCAGGTGGCCTTCAGCGGCATCTACCTGCCGACGGCGCCGCAGCAGGCCCCGTTCGTCAGCTCGGAGTACCCGACCGAGCGCAACCCGGCGCTGAACCTCGTCGCCTACCGGGGCAATCTCGGTCTGGACGCCGGCATCCCCGGCTCGGTCTACCAGCTCGACCAGCGGCAGGTGCGCACCGGCAAGGTCAAGGAGATCGGCAGCAAGCTGCTCCGCAAGGGCGAGAGCTGGACCCTGGACGATGGCACCAAGGTGGAGTTCCTGGGCACCGAGCGGTACGTCACCCTCTCCGTCCGACACGATCCTGGCTCGACGATCCTGCTGGTCAGCTGCGGTTTCCTGCTGGTCGGGCTGATGGGGTCGCTGTTCGGGCGGCGCCGTCGGGTGTTCTTCCGGGTGATGCCGGCCGACCCGGCGGAAGGATCTCCGACGAGCGGTAGTAGCTTGGTGGAGGCCGGTGGGTTGCCGCGCACCGACTATCCAGGGTTCGCCGACGAGTTCGCCCAGCTCGTCGCCGCCGTCCGCGGTGATCGGGTGGACGCGGGCGCTGACTCCAGTGACCGGGCCGGCGCGCGAGAAGGGACCGAGTGATGTCCGCACTCTCCGACAATCTGGTGACCTTCGCGATCCTGGTGTACCTGGTCGCGATGATCAGTCACGCCGTGGAGTACGCGCTGGGCAACGCCCGTACCCGGGTCGCCGCCGCTCCCGCCCGCGAGTTGGTGGGCGCCGGTGTCGGCGGAGGCGGCGGCAGCGTGCCGACGTCGCCCGCGGAGGTCCCGCCGTCGGCGGCGGCCGACCGCTCGGCACGGCGTGCCCGGATCGCCGGCCTGGTCGCGGTGGGCGCCACCGCGCTCGCCGCCGTGCTGCACCTCGCGGCCCTGGTCACGCGCGGCCTCGCCGCCGACCGGATGCCCTGGGGCAACATGTACGAGTTCGTGCTCACGGTGACGTTCATCGGGGTCGCGGCCTGGCTGGTGGTGCTCTGGAAGCGGCCCACGCTGCGCAAGCTCGGGCTGTTCCTCACCCTGGTCATGGTGCTGCTGGTGGCCACCGCCGAGCTGGTGCTGTACGTGCCGATCGTGCCGCTGGTGCCGGCGCTCAACTCGTACTGGTTCGTCATCCACGTATCGACGATCGTCTTCGCGTCCGGCATCTTCCTGCTCGGCGCGGTGCCGGCGGTCGGCTACCTGATGCGCGCCGGGTACGAGCAGGGCAAGCGGAGCTTCCCGTACACGCTGGCCAAGCGGCTGCCCGGCGCGGTGGGCCTGGAGCGGCTGACGTTCGCGCTGCACGCGTTCGCCTTCCCGATCTTCACCTTCGCGGTGATCGCCGGGGCGATCTGGGCCGAAGCGGCGTGGGGCCGGCCGTGGGGCTGGGACCCGAAGGAGACCTGGGCGTTCATCTCCTGGGTGGTGTACGCCGGCTACCTACACGCGCGGGCCACGCCCAGCGTCAAGCGCAACGTGGCGACCTGGCTCGCGGTGCTCGGCTTCCTCACGATGCTGATGAACCTGTTCGGCGTGAACATCTTCTTCACCGGCCTGCACTCGTACGGCGGGCTGGACTGATCCGGACAGCGGCGCGCGGGCCGGTCACGGAATCGTCCGTGGCCGCCCCCGCGCCGTTTCTGTGGCTGGTCGGGCTCGGTCAGCCCACGGTGACCGGGGCGGCGTCGTTGCCCGGGTTGTCGTCCACCCGCGGGTAGCGCTGGTACGGCTGAACCTCGCCGTCGACCCCGGTGAGGCTGTCGATCCGCAGGTCGAACGGGACCGTGCGGCTGGCGCCGGCAGGGAAGACCACTCCCGGTCCTGCGCAGTACCAGGTTGCCGGGGTGTCTGCGACGCCCTCCTCGCCGCCTCTCGGCTCGCAGCCCGACGGGTTGGCGAGCACGGTGGTGCCAGCCGGCGGGGTGAAGAGGAACGCTCCGACCGCCTCGCCGGAGACGGTGCCGTCCGGTACGCCCGGACCCTCGTTGCGGAGGCCCACCGTGACCCGAACGGTGTCGCCGAGGGCCCCGGTCGCGGTGGCGCCCTGGGCGACGATGTCGAAGGCGCCTTGGACCTTGCGCAGGTAGGTCTGGCCGCCGGGACCGGTCACCTCGGCCGGGATCACGTCGAGCGGTGCGCCGACCGGCCGCAGCCGCAGTGCCTGGTCGGCGTCGCGGCGCTTGAGCTGCACGCCGTTCGGCAGCGGCCCGGCGTTGGCCAGCGGCTCCACCACCTGGGTGATCCGCTTGTCGCCGAGGGTGGCGGGGCCGAGCGTGGTGGCCAGCCCGTGCCGCAGCTCGTGCCGCTGGCCGGGCGCGAACGTGCCCCGCACGGTGCAGACCATCACCGTGGCGAGCACCTGGTCGGTGCCGTAGCGGCAGTTGCGGTAGCTGGCGGGAACGAGGCCGACCGGGAAGCGGAGGGTGACCCGGAGATCCACCGCCGGCTGGTCGCCGGCGTTGACCACGGCCACCGGCACCGACCTGCTCTCACCGACCTGGGCGCCGGAGACGTACTCGTCGACCAGGTCGAGCAGGTCTGGCCCGGACCGCACGGTGACGACGGCCTGCCGGGCGTACGCCTCCGTCTGCTCGCCGAGCGGCGTGTAGCCGATCGTGCCGGTCGCTCCGTCTGCGGCACCGGGGGCAGCGCGCAACACCACCGGCACGGTGCCGGTGAGTGTGCCGAACTCGTCGGTGGCCGACGACGGCATCGGGCAGGTGACCGAGGTGCCCTCGGTGACGCACGAGGCCGGGAAGGTCGCGGTCGCCACGCCGGCCAGGCCGGTCAGGTCGAGGGTGACCCGGGGCTGGGCCGCCCCGCTGCTCGTCAGGGTCAGCGAGGCGGTCCGGGCGGGCGCGCCGGAAGCGCCGACCGTGACGTCATCGAGCCAGCCGTCGACCCAGCCGGGGTCGTCCTCTGCGGCGGCCGGGCCGGCCGCCGCACCGATCCCGGCGGTGGCCACGACCAGCGCGGTCAGGCCGCGCAGGAGCCTGCCACGCGTTACGTGCACAGATCTCATCGATCTCCTTGGTGGGGGATGAGCCGGTCGGAAGAGACCGGGGCACGCACCCCCGGCCCCGACCGGCACCCCTGATTCTAGAGATCACCTGTGACGTTTCTCGATGCGTCGCGCTCGGGGTCAGCCGCCGAACCAGCCCGGTACGTCGAGCCGGAACCAGTTGGGGGCGGCCACCGCGCGGAGGTCGTCCTCCAGGGCGTCGACCCGTTCCGGGCCGAGGGCTTCGACCCACCGTTCGCGCAGCCGGTCGAAGATCTCGGCGGAGCGGCGCAGCCCGTCGACGCCGTGCGGGGTCATCGTGATCAGCTTGCGGCGGGCGTCCCGGGGATCGTCGACCCGGTCGAGGTAGCCGACGGCGACCAGCCGGTCGACCGTCTTGCCGGCTGCCTGCTTGGAGATGCCCAGCCGCTGGCCCAGCTCGGTGGCGGTGGTGCCGTCCACCCCGACGGCCTGGAGCACGAAACCGTGCAGCGGGCGCAGCTCGGGATGGCCCTGCCGGGCCAGCTCGGCGTGCAGGTCGTCGATGAGCGTCCGGAAGCCGGCCAGCAGCAACAGCGGCAACTGGAAGCCGGGCCGCGCGGAATCAGCGCTTGCCATGTTCGACAACCACGTTTACTATTTCGTCAACCACGTTGACTACCTTACGCGACCCCATCCCTACCGACGTTTCGAGAGCAGGTACCCGTGCCCGTCTTCACCGCCCACACCGCCGAGACCGCACCCGCCGCCGCCCGTCCGACCATCGAGGGGGTACGCCGCCGGTTCGGCTTCCTGCCCGCCCCGGTGGCACTGATGGCCGAGTCGCCGCAGTTGCTCGCCGGCTTCCTCACCGCCAACGCGGGCTTCGAACAGACCGCCCTCGAACCTCTGGAGCGGGAGGTGGTCGTCCTCGCCGTCGCCACCACGAACGAGTGCCACGTCTGCGTCGCCCTGCACACCGGCACGCTCACCCGGCTCGGCGCGGCCACCGAGCTGATCACCGCGCTGCGTGCCGGCGCGCCGCTGCCCGAGCCGAGGTTGGAGGCGCTGCGCCGGTTCACGCTGGCCGTGCTCGACCACCGGGGCGCGGTGCCCGACGACCAGCTGGGCGAGTTCCTGGCCGCCGGCTACCAGCCCCGGCACGCGCTGGACGTGGTGCTCGGCGTCGGCACGTACACCATCTCCACCTTTGCCAACCGGCTCACCCGCGCGCCGCTCGACCCGCCACTTGCCGTCCACACCTGGACGCCCGCGGCCTGATCGGCAACGCGTGCGGGCGCGACGAGCCGCTGTTCAGACCGCCCCGAGGAAGTCACGCAGCAGGGCGAGCATCTCGTCCGGGCGCTCCTCGTACAGCCAGTGCCCGCACTCCTCGATCACCTCGCCGCGGACCGTGTCGGCGTACCGGCGAACCTGCTCGGCGACCTGCCCACCGAGGCTGGCCGCTGCGCCGACGGCCAGCACCGGCATCTTCAGCTTCGTGGCTCGGTACGCCGCGTTGTCGGCGATGTCCTGATCGAAAGCCCGGAAGTAGGCGAAGCTGGCCCGCAGATGCGCCGGGTCGCGCAGGTGGCTGGCGAACTCTTCGATGTCAGGCGCGGCGATGCTGCCCTTGCACACCATCAGGGCGTCGGTGAACCGGTCCACCCAGAGCGACTCCCGCCCGCTGACCAACTCCTCCGGAAGCCCGTTGCCGATTGAGAAGTAGCCGAAGTTCCACACCCCTGGCCCGGCCGGGGTCAGCGCGGGGAACGTGTAGATGCTCTCGTCGGGGATCGGGGCCTCGCTGAGCACCAGCCGACTCACCCGCTGCGGATGGGCGGCGGCGTACGCGTACGCCACCATGGTCCCCAGGTCGTGCCCGACCAGTCGGAGGTCACTGGCCAGGCCGAGGTGGTCCAGTAGTCCGTGCAGGTCGGCGGCGACCGACTTCTTGTCGTACCCACCGGCCGGGGCGTCGCTGTCCCCGAAGCCGCGCAGGTCGGGCGCGACCACGTCGAAGGAGCGCCCCAGTTCGGGCAGCAGGTGCCGCCACATGTACCAGCACTGCGGATATCCATGCAGCAGTACCAGTGGCGGACCGCTGCCGCCACGGACGTAGTTCATGGTGATCTGGTCGACCCGCGCCCGCTGCTCGGTGAACCCCGCCGGAACCCGCTCGCCACCCATCGCCGCCTCCGTCCGCCGGCTGCCCGGCTACCCGCTCAACCGCCCGCCATGCCCGGGGATGTGGGCCCTGCTCTACCCGAGGCGATCACCGGCGGCCCGCCGCTGGCCCCCGGGCCATCGCGGGCGTCACACCACCCGCCTTGGGAGGCACGGCACCCGGTGCGGGAGACTGGCGGCATGGCGGCTCGTGGCTTCCCGTACAACGATCTCAAGGACTTCCTCGCGGCGCTGGAGCGCGCGGGGGAGCTGCGCCGGGTCGACGTCCCGGTCGACCCCACCCTGGAGATCAGCGAGGTGGTCACCCGCACCGTGCGGGCCGACGGGCCGGCGCTGCTCTTCGAGCGCCCGACCCGGGGCGAGATGCCCGTGGCGATCAACCTGTTCGGCACCGAGAAGCGGATGGCGATGGCGCTCGGCGTCGACTCGCTGGACGAGATCGGCGCCCGAATCGGCGCGCTGATCAAGCCGGAGCTGCCGGTCGGGTGGTCCGGCATCCGGGAGGGCCTCGGCAAGGTCATGCAGCTCAAGTCGCTGCCGCCGCGCAAGGTGAACACCGCGCCCTGCCAGGAGGTGGTCTACCGGGGCGAGGACGTCGACCTCAACCGGCTGCCGGGGCTCCAGGTCTGGCCCGGCGACGGCGGGATCTTCCACAACTTCGGCCTGACCCACACCAAGCACCCGGAGACCGGCAAGCGCAACCTGGGCCTGTACCGGCTCCAGCAGCACGGCCGCAACACCCTGGGCATGCACTGGCAGATCCACAAGGACTCGACCGCCCACCACGCGGTCGCCGAGCGGCTCGGGCAGCGTCTGCCGGTCGCGGTCGCGATCGGCTGCGACCCGGTCGTCTCGTACGCGGCCAGCGCGCCGCTGCCCGGCGACATCGACGAGTACCTGTTCGCGGGGTTCCTGCGCGGCGAGCGTGTGGAGATGGTCGACTGCCTCACCGTGCCGTTGCAGGTGCCGGCGCACGCGCAGATCGTGCTGGAGGGCTACCTGGAACCCGGCGAGCGGCTGCCCGAGGGGCCGTTCGGCGACCACACCGGCTTCTACACGCCGGTCGAGCCGTTCCCGGTGCTGCACATCGAGGCGATGACCATGCAGCGCAAGCCGGTCTACCACTCGATCGTCACCTCCAAGCCGCCGCAGGAGGACCACGGCCTCGGCAAGGCCACCGAGCGGATCTTCCAGCCGCTGCTCAAGATGCTGATCCCGGACATCGTCGACTACGACCTGCCGGCCGCCGGTGTCTTCCACAACTGCGCGATCGTGTCGATCCGCAAGCGCTACCCGAAGCACGCGCAGAAGGTCATGAACGCGATCTGGGGAGCGCACCTGATGTCGCTGACCAAGCTGATCGTGATCGTCGACGAGGACTGCGACGTGCACGACTACAACGAGGTGGCGTTCCGCGCCTTCGGCAACGTCGACTACGCGCGCGACCTGCTGCTCACCGAGGGCCCGGTCGACCACCTCGACCACGCGTCGTACCAGCAGTTCTGGGGCGGCAAGGTGGGCGTCGACGCGACCCGCAAGCTCCCCACCGAGGGATACACCCGCGGCTGGCCGGAGGAGATGAGCATGTCGTCGGAGGTCACCTCCCTGGTCGACAAGCGCTGGAAGGAGTACGGCATCTGATGGCGGTCCTCGACGCGCCGGCCGAACGACCGGGCCGGATCAAGTCGTTCCTCAAGCTCGTCACCATCGAGCACTCGGTGTTCGCGCTGCCGTTCGCGTACCTGTCGGCGCTGACCGCGATGCAGGTCAACGGCGGCCGGGTGCGCTGGTGGGACCTGTTGCTGATCACCGTGGCGATGGTCGGCGCGCGGACGTTCGCGATGGCCGCCAACCGGATCCTCGACCGGCGGATCGACGCGCGGAACCCGCGTACCGCCGGCCGGGAACTGGTCACCGGCGCGGTGAGCGTGCGGACGGCCTGGACCGGCGCGGCCGTCGCGTTGGTGGTCTTCCTCGTCGCCGCCGCCCTGCTCAACCCGCTCTGCCTGGTGCTGGCGCCGCTCGCCGTGGTGCCGCTGGTGGTCTACCCGTACGGCAAGCGGTTCACCAACTGGCCGCACGCCATCCTCGCGGTGGCCCAGGCCGTCGGCCCGGTCGGCGCCTGGCTGGCGGTCACCGGCAGCCTGGACGGCTCCTGGCCGGCGTGGCTGCTCGGCGCGGCGGTCGGGCTGTGGATCGGCGGCTTCGACCTGATCTACGCCTGCCAGGACTCCGAGATCGATCAGGAGATCGGCGTGCACAGCGTGCCCGCCCGGTACGGCCGGCGCGTCGCGCTGCACGCCTCCACCGTGGCGCACGTGGTGACCTTCGGGCTCTTCGTCTGGTTCGGCGCGCTGATCGGGTTCGGCTGGCTCTGGTGGGTCGGCCTGGCGTTGACGGCGGTCGCGTTCGGCTACCAGCACCTGGTGGTCACCCCGACCGACCTGAGCAAGGTCAACCGCGCGTTCTTCACCGCCAACGGCTTCGTCGGCATCGCGCTGTTCGTCTTCGCCCTGCTCGACCTGGTGATCCGGCTGGGCCTGCGGCCCTGACGGCCGTGCGGGACCGGGCTGCCCGCAGCCCCGTCCCGGCCCAGCACGCTCAGGGTCGGGACGTGCCGGCCGGCTCGGGACGCCCGGTGGGGTAGCGCCCGCTCTCCAGCGTCCACTCGATGGTGCCGCGCACGGCGTCGGCGACCCCGTCGAGATGGTAAACGACCGCCTCGTCCAGCGCCGGACCGAACGACGGCACCGCGGCCCGCAGCGCGACGAACAGCCGCATCGACTCCCGCCAGCGCTCGGCCACCCGGTCGACCGCCTCCGCCGACGACAGACCCCACTCGGCCTGCATGGCGAGCACCAGGTTGTGCCCGCCGGCCGTGGCCCGGTCCCGGTCCAGCGAGGCGAGATCGTTGTACCAGGAGAGCAGGTCGTTGCTGGTACGGGCGACCCGGCGCAGCAGCGGGTGGTGGTAGACCGGGTCGGGCAGCGGTCGGCCGGTGACGAACTCCACCAGCGGGTACGACACGTCCGCCGCCGACGTGGCCCGGCGCAGCTCGACGTACTCGGCGACGCCGGGTCGGTGCCCCGCCTCCTTGTTGACCGCCTCCCGCCAGGTGCCGTCGAGGTGCCGGGCGACCGCGTCGGCGAAGCGCAGCCGCCACCGGGCCGGCATCCGGCGGCGCGGCTCCCGCCAGGCCAGCACCAGCATCCGCCGCAGCGGACCGGTCAACCCGGCGTGCCGCGCCCGCGGGCCGTCGTGCAGCAGCGCCAGCGTGCCGTCGCGCAGCGCCCGGATCTGCTCCGGAGCGAGCCGGCCCGGCCCGTCGCAGGCGTCATCGACCAGGAAGAACCAGGTGAACAGGGCGGTCAGCACCCGCAGGTCGGCCTCGGTGGCGTCCGGGTAGAGCCGGCCGGCGTACCGGGCGAACGCTCCCCGGCTCAGCCGGTGCAGCGCGGCGTCGTCGAGCGGCAGGCCCAGCTCGGGCAACAGGCCGAGCAGCCACTCGTGCACCCGGTCGGCGTGCGGCGAGAGCCGGGCCGGGATCGGACAGTCGGCGCGCAGCGTCCAGAGGATCTCGCCGGTCGTCACCGATGCCTCCTGTGCGATCCGCTCCCGGTGCGATTGGCCATCGGCAGCATCTCAGGTCGACGGGACGCGCACTACCCGGCCGGGACATCTCGGACGGCGGCCCGGAGCGGGATCCCGGGGGTGCCCACCGGCGGACGAGCCCCACCAGGCAGGCTGGGGGCATGCGGGAACCATGGGTGGTCGGGGTCTCCGGGGCCTCCGGTACGCCGTACGCGGCGGCCGTCGTCGGCGGGCTGCTCGACGCGGGCGAACCTGTGGACCTGATCGTGTCCCGGGCGGCGCGGCTGACCGTGCTCGACGAGACCGGCCGGCCGTTTCGCGACGCGCACTGGGCCGAGGACCTCGCCGCCTGGCTCGGCCGGGACCTGACCGGCGCGGACGTGCGGCACTGGCCGGCGGGCGACCTGGCAGCCGGGCCGAGCAGTGGCTCCTACCGGGTACGCGGAATGGCGGTGGTCCCGGCCAGCACGGCGGCGTGCGCGGGCATCGCCATCGGGCTCTCCAAGGACCTGTTGCAGCGCGCGGCCGAGGTCAACCTCAAGGAACGCCGTCCCCTGGTGGTGGTGCCCCGGGAGACGCCGGTGACCCGCAGCCATCTGGAGCATCTGATCGCGCTGCACGACGCCGGCGCGGTGGTGCTCCCGGCCAGCCCCGGCTTCTACGGCGCGGGCGCGGCGGCCAGTGCCCAGCAGTTGGTGGACTTCGTGGCCGGCAAGGTGCTGGACGCGCTCGGCGTCCAGCACACCCTGTTCCGACGGTGGTCCGGCCGGCTCGGCGCGGCCCGGAGCTGAGCTGTCCGCTCGGCCCGCCTGGTCATGCCGGGTAATGGCGGGTGACCGTCAGCGGGACGCGGACCGGACTGGCGCCCGGTCCGCACATCGTTGTCCGCACCAGTTCAGTACATGCCGGCGTTGGCCGGACCCGGCCCGGTGGAGGCGGCCGGTCCCACGTTGCGTGGTTTTCCGACCTCGTCCACCTCGTCCAGCATGCCCTCCCCCTCAAGCAGGGCTCGCACCTCGGATTCCCGAAACCGGCGATGCCCGCCTGGAGTCCGGATGCTTCCTATCCGGCCGGCCGCCGCCCATCTCGTCACAGTCTTCGGGTCCACCCGAAACAGCGCGGCGACCTCACCCGGTGTCAGCAGGCGATCTCCAGTGTCCACAGCCCCCTCCTCGCGTCGACGAAGCCCCTGGCTGAACACACTGCCCCCGGCTGGTGCGAGCCCAGAGCCGTCATGAGGGACGTATGGCAATTACAGCACCAGGGACCTGGCCTGTCCGCCAAACGCGAAAAATGCACTGAGTGGGAAGTTAGTAAATGGTACTGGTGCAACCCCTACCTTGACCGTCAGTTTGTGAACAGTTACTCACTGCCATGTGCAACGGATGCCGAAGGCGTCTCGTTACGCCCAACCGGATAAGGTCACTCTCCGTGGACGCCATCGACCTGAGCCTCGTCGACCTCCTGCGCGGAAACGCCCGCCTCTCGTACGCCGAGTTGGCCCGGCAGGTCGGCCTCTCCGCTCCGGCCGTGCACGAGCGGGTCGGCAAGCTGGAGAGCAGCGGTGTTGTCCTCGGCTACCGCGCGGACGTCGCTCCGGAGGCGATCGGGCTGGGTGTCACCGCACTGATCGGCATCGTCGAGGACTCCGGCGCGGACAGCGACGACATGCTCGAGTCGTTGCGGGTGCTGCCCGAGATCGAGTCCTGCTACTTCATGGCTGGCGTGGAGTCCTTCCTCCTGAAGGCGCGGGTCGGCACGATCGCCGAGCTGGAGCAGCTGATCGTGCGGCTGAACCGGACACCCGGCGTCGCCTCCACCCGCACCGCCATCGCGCTCTCCACCAAGTGGGAGAACCGCCCCCAGTCCGTCGGCCCACAGCCGGCCTGACGCCGCTCCCGGCGTACCCCGGGCCCCGCGGCCGCCGGTCGGCCCTGGTGTCGCCCGCCCGGCCGGCGGTACGGTGCGCCGATGACCTCGCCGGTACGTGGAGCGGCCGTGGTGACCGGGGCCGCCGGCGGCCTGGGCCGTGCCATCGCCGCCGCGCTGCACGCCGACGGCTGGCCGGTGCTGCTCACCGACCTCGACGCGGACGAGGTGGCCGCCGCCGCCGCGCCGTTCGGCGGCTGGTCCGCCGCGCTGGACGTCCGCGACGAGGACGCCTGTGCCCGGACCGCCGGGAGCGCGGCGAGCCGGGGTGGCCTGGGGCTCTGGGTCAACAACGCAGGCGTCCTGGTCACCGGGCCCTCCTGGGACCACGACGGGCCGACCCGCCGCCGGGTGCTCGACGTGAACGCGCTCGGCGCGATGAACGGCACCCTCGCCGCCCTGGCCGTCATGCGCGCCCAGGGGCACGGCCACGTGCTGAACGTCGTCTCGCTGGCCGGGCTCGCCGCCGCGCCCGGCGAGACGGTGTACGCCGCCAGCAAGCACGCCCTGCTGGCGTTCAGCCTCGGCACGCTGTCCGACCTGCGGATGGCCGGATACCGGGAGGTGCACGTCTCCTGCCTCTGCCCGGACGGCATCTGGACACCCATGCTGCACGACCGGCTGGACGACCCCGGGGCGCTGGCGTCGTTCACCGGGTCGATGCTGACCCCGGAGCGGGTGGCGGCGCGGGCGGCCCGGCTGGCCCGCCGGCCACGTCCGGTGGTCAGCCTGCCGCGTTGGCGGGGCGCCCAGGTCCGGCTGCTGGACACCCTGCCCCGGCTGGCCATCGGGTTGACCCCGCTCGTCCGGGCCGTCGGTCGGGCCGGACAACGCCGCCAGCTCCGCCGGGCCGCGTCCACAGACCGGGGCTGACCGGCCCAGACCGGCTTGCTACCTTGCCGGCGTGACTCATCTCGACCGCTGCGACGAGGCCAGCCGGACCTGGGTGACCGAGGCGATCGCCGCCGTCGAGGCGGACGCGAACCGCTCCGCCGACACCCACCTGCTGCCGTTCCCGCTGCCCCGGCAGTGGGGGATCGACCTCTATCTCAAGGACGAGTCGGTGCACCCGACCGGCTCGCTGAAGCACCGGCTGGCCCGCTCACTCTTCCTGTACGGGCTCTGCAACGGCTGGATCGGTCCGCGTACCACGATCGTCGAGGCGTCCTCCGGCTCGACGGCGGTCTCCGAGGCGTACTTCGCCCGGATGCTCGGGCTGCCGTTCATCGCCGTCATGCCCGCCTCCACGTCGCCGGAGAAGATCGCGCAGATCGAGTTCCAGGGCGGCCGGTGTCACCTGGTGGACGACCCGGCCAGTGTGGTGGTCGAGGCCCGCTGGCTGGCCGAGGACTCCGGCGGGCACTTTATGGACCAGTTCACCTACGCCGAGCGGGCCACCGACTGGCGGGGCAACAACAACATCGCCGAGTCGATCTACGCGCAGCTCGAGCTGGAGCGGCACCCCATCCCGGCCTGGGTCGTGGTGGGCGCCGGCACCGGGGGCACCAGCGCGACCATCGGCCGGTACGCCCGGTACCGCCGCCTGTTCACCAAGCTCTGCGTGGTGGATCCGGAGAACTCGGCGTTCTACCCGGCCTGGCTCGCCGCCGACTGGTCGGTGAGCACCGGGAAGGGATCCCGGATCGAGGGGATCGGCCGTCCCACCGTGGAGGCGTCCTTCCTGCCCGCGGTCGTGGACCGGATGGTCCAGGTGCCGGACGCGGCGTCGCTGGCCGCCATGCGGGCCGGCTCGGCGGTGCTCGGTCGCCGCGTGGGCGGCTCCACCGGCACCAACCTGTGGGGTGCTTTCGGCCTGATCGCCGAGATGCTCGCCGAGGGCCGGACCGGCTCGGTGGTCACCCTGATCTGCGACGCCGGCGACCGCTACGCGGACACGTACTACGCCGACGAGTGGGTGGCCGCCCAGGGCTTCGACCTGGCACCGCACGCGGCCACCATCGACCGCTTCCTGAGCGGCGGCGCCTGGCCCGCCTGAGCCTGGCGAGGTTGGGTCAGCGCGGGTCGATCCGTTCGGCCAGCCCCGGGTAACGCACCACGTAGCCGTCGGCGTCCAGGTCGATGTCGGCGGTAAAGGTGCCGCTGGCGAACCGCACCCGCCCCGGCCCGATCCCGGTGTAGATCTGCTCGGCGGGCACCACCTCAAGGCCCGGCAGCAGCACCCAGGCCACGGTGATCCGGCGCGGAAGGTCGGCCGCCTCGGCGGCGAGCCCGAGCCGGTGGACCGGGAGCGTGTTGAACAGCGGTGACCCGCTCAGGTCCACGTCGAGCGCGTCGGCCAACCGGTCCGGGTCGTCGGTGCCCGGCAGGCCGGCCCGGGGATGACCGGCCGCCATCAGCGCCGCGTCCAGGTTGCCCTGCTCGGCGGTGGTCACCCGCCACCGGTCCGTGGCCCGCTCCAGCGTGACCTTGCGCAGCCAGCCCGGCCCCTCGGCCTCGACCTCGACGCGGGCGGTGCGCCAGTCCGGCGCGGTGGTCACCTGGTAGCGGGCGGTCCAGGGGATCGGGTCCACGGCGAGCAGGGTGCCCCGGGCCGTCAAACCGTGGCCGTCGTCGAGCAGGACATGCTCACTGCCGGCGGTGTCCGTCCGGGACCAGAAGATCGACTTCGGCATGGTCGGCATGAGCCGGACGTTACGCGACCCGGCCGACGTCGGCAGGACATGCGCGAACGCCGCCGCGAAGCCCGGGCTCCGCGACGGCGTTCGGTAAATCGGTGGATCAGTGGGTACGGGCCGGCGGTCGCCCGCCGAAGCCACGCCGGTCGTCACGCGGCCGGTCGTCGCGCGGCCGGTCGCCCTGACCACGGCCCTCGGAGCGGAAGCCACCCCGACCGTCCCGGTCCGCGAAGCGCCGCTCCCCGGCCGGCCGGTCGCCGAAGCGCCGCTCGTCGGCGGCGGGCCGATCGCCCTGCTGCCGGTCCGCGAAGCGCCGCTCGCCGGAGCCCCGCTCGTCCCGGTCGCCGAACCGCCGCTCGCCGGTCGGACGGTCGCCGAACCGCCGCTCGCCGGTCGGACGGTCCCCGAACCGCCGCTCGCCCGTGGGGCGGTCGCCCCGGCCGTCCCGGTCGCCGAACTGCGGCCGGTCGCCGAAACGGCGCTCGCCCTGCGGCCGGTCGCCGTAACCCCGGGCGTCCCGATCCGCGTACCGGCGCTCACCGGTCGGCCGGTCGCCGTACTGCCGGTCAGCCTGCGGCCGGTCGCCGAAGCGCCGTTCGCCCTGCGGCCGGTCGCTGTGCTGACGGTCGCCGAAGCGTCGATCGCCCTGCGGGCGGTCGCCGTAGCGACGCTCACCGGTCGGTCGGTCGCCGTACTGCCGGTCACCCTGCGGCCGGTCGCCGAAGCGACGCTCGCCGGTCGGTCGGTCGCCGTAGCGGCGCTCACCCTGCGGGCGGTCGCCGTAGCGGCGGTCACCGCCCGGTCGGTCGCCGAACCGGCGCGGGCCGGAGCGGTCCCCGTAGCCACGGGGCTCCGCCTCCACGCGAACCGGGACGCCGCTGGGCTCACGGGCGCCGATCAGCTCGGCCAGCATCGGGTCACCGACGCGGACCCGGCTCTCGGCCGGCGCCACGCCGGCCTTCTCCAGCATCGCCAGGGTCGTACGGCGCTGCTTGGGCAGCACCAGCGTGGCGACGGCCCCCGACTCGCCGGCCCGGGCGGTGCGCCCGGCGCGGTGCAGGTAGTCCTTGGGGTCCTTCGGCGGGTCGACGTGCAGCACCAGGGTGACCCCGTCGACGTGGATGCCCCGAGCCGCCACGTCGGTGGCGACCAGGACGTTCATCCGGCCCTCGCGGAACTCGGCCAGCGTCTTGGTGCGCATCCGCTGGGTCTTGCCGCCGTGCAGCCCACCGGCCCGTACGCCGACCGCGGCGAGCTGCTCGACCAGCCGGTCGACGCCCAGCTGGGTGCGGGCGAAGACCATGGTCCGGCCGTCGCGGGCGGCGATCGAGGCCGTCACGGGGAACTTCTCGTGCGGCGGGATCAGCAACATGTGGTGGTCCATGGTGGACACGGACGCGGTGGACGGCGCGGTGGAGTGGGTCACCGGGTCGTTCATGAACCGCCTGACCAGCGCGTCGACGTCGCCGTCCAGGGTGGCCGAGAAGAGCAGCCGCTGACCGCCGGCGGGCGTCTTCGCCAGCAGTTCGGTGACCTCGGGCAGGAAGCCCATGTCGGCCATCTGGTCGGCCTCGTCGAGCACCGTCACCTCGACGTCGTCGAGCTGGCAGATCCCCCGCTCGATCAGGTCGCCGAGCCGGCCCGGCGTCGCCACGATGATCTCCACGCCGCGCCGCAGCGCGTCGATCTGACGGTCGTACGGCACGCCGCCGACGGCGGTCTTCAGAAACACGTTGAGCGATTTGCCCAGCGGCAGCAGGGCGTCGTTGACCTGCATGGCCAACTCCCGGGTCGGGACCAGGACCAGGGCGCGCGGCCGCATCGGCCGGGCCGGCTGGCCGGCGGCGACCCGGGCCAGCAGCGGCAGGCCGAAGGCGAGCGTCTTGCCCGACCCGGTCTGCCCGCGGCCGAGCACGTCGCGGCCGGCGAGCGCGTCCGGGACGGTGGCCCGCTGGATCTCGAACGGGGTGGTGATGCCCTGCCGCGCGAGCGCGCGGACCAGCGGCTCGGGGAGGCCGAGCGCGGCGAAGTCGATCGACTCGTCGGTGGCCGCCGGGACGGCGTCGTGGGTCTCCGGGGCGGTGTCGATCGCCACCGCGGCGGGGTCGAAAACGGACGGAACGATGCTGTGGTCAGCAGAGGTGGTCAACAAATGCCTTTCGAGCGGGGCGCATCTTCGCGATGGCCTGCCGCGGCTGTGCCGCCGGATCGCCCGCAAGATCGCCCATGGGCGCGCATCACGCGCGCCGGGTCAGTGATCTCCACCAGTGTACGGCGGTACGGCGAAGCCGCCAGCCGGTTGCCCGACCGTAGTGGGCGGACTCACCATGCCCCGGTCGTCGGGTCAACCGTTCAGGACGTTGCCCACCAGACCGTCCAGAGCGTCGTTGGCGAGGAGGACGACGAGCACGCTGATCGTCACCAGCAGCCCCAGCGCGGCGGCCAGCACGATCACCACCCGCCTGGTGCTGGACCGCTCGGCCGGAGTGTCCGACCAGCCCTGGGCCAGGATGTGCCCGGTGAGCGAACCAGAATTCTCCACCGCGTTCGCGGGCAGCGCGATCGTGGCGAAGCCCGGCCCCTCCCCGCTGCCGTAGACGGTGCCGGCCAGGTCGGGGCCGCCGTCGTACCGCCCGCTGCGGGCGCTGGCCGACCCGGCCGCGGGGCTGGCCGGTTGCGCGGCCGGCCGGGAGCGTCCGCTGTCGTTTCCGGGTGACGGGGGAGTGCCGGTGGTGGACGGCGGCCAGCTGGGCAGCGCTGGCGCGGGCACCACCGGCGGGGCGGACACGGGTGCTGTGGCCCACCCACCGCCGTTCGGGCTGGTCGGCGCCCCTACGGCCGGGGACGGCCAGCCGGCCGGCGGCGCGGAGACCGACGCGGTGGCGCGTACCCCCGGCGGCGCGCCGGGGGTCGCGGGCGGCGGCGGGAACGGCGGTGCCGGCATCGGGCCGGGCGGTACT
>NZ_QGKR01000265.1 GCF_003172955.1 Micromonospora acroterricola
ATGTTCAGGGTCGCGGCCAGGGCGGCCCGGCCGGTCGGGGTGAGGCGGACCGCACGACCCGTGCCCCGCGTGGTCCAGCCCAGGTCGGCGAAGCGGCGGCAGAGCGCCGCGCCGAGCCCTCCGGCCAGGTGCGGGCGGCGCTCGGTCCAGTCCAGGCAGTCGCGGACCACCGGGCGGCGCGCGGTGCGCAGCACGTCCACCGGTACGCCCAACCCGGCCGCCCAGGCCCACCCGTCCGGGGTCAGCGTCAGCCCGCTGGCCCGGTCCAGCCTCCCGTCGGCCAGCAGCGCGTCGTACATCAGCACGCCGAGCCGCCCGGCGAGGTGGTCGTAGCAGGTCCGGGCGTACGCCAGAGCGGCGCCGGCGGTGGTCGACCGCAGCGACCCGGTTGGCGCGGGTGGGGCCGGGGCGTGCGCGGCGAGGCCCTCGATCAGCTGGGCCACCGACGGCCCGGCCAGCCGCAGGTAGCGGTGCCGGCCCTGCCGCTCCTCGACCAGCAGCCCACCCCGGACGAGGCGGGTGAGGTGATCGCTGGCGGTCGACGGCGCGACCCCGGCCCTCCGGGCCAGCTCGCCGGCGGTCCAGGCGCGGCCGTCGAGCAGCGCGAGGCAGATGCCGGCTCGGGTGCCGTCGGCCAGCAGGGCGGCCAGCTCGGCCATTTCCCGGCCCTCGGCGACAGCGTTCATCGCCCCATCATCGCCCCGCCCGGCGACGCCTCCCTGGCCGGGTCCGAGGGCTGGGTCCGGGGGCCGCGCGGTCACGAGCGCCGGGGTGTACGAACCGGAGGTGCCGCCGGGCCTGCCGCGACGGACCGGCGCGAGCCGCGCGGTCAGGTGACGTGTTGCACCACCGGGACGATCCGGAAGTCGACGGTGGCCTGGTCGATGGTCGCGTGCACTGGGGAGTCGGCCATCTCGGTCATGATCCCCGCGGCGCTGCGGCGGCCGTCGCTGGCGGAGTCCCACGCAACGATGTCGGTGATCACCCCGTCGTCGTCCTCGGTGATGCGGCGCCAGCGGAAGCCGGGCTGGCGCCGTAGGTAGGTGTTGATGTCCTCGTTGGCGTCGACGAAGTCGGCGCCGGTGAGACCGGCGACGAGCCGGAACGTCGTCATCTCGAGCGCTTCGCCCATGGTCGTTCCCCTTGTCGTGAACGGTCAGCCCTGGGTGGTGGACCGCATGATGATCTCGTTGATGTCGACGGTGTCGGGTTGCGCGATCGCGGAGGCGATGGCGTCGGCGACCGCGGTGGCGGGCATGCCCAGTTCCTCGGCCGCGGCCCGGGCGGCGGCCTGGATCTGCGGGTCGCCGCCGTGTTCGGTGAGCTCGGAGTGGGTGTAGCCGGGGCTCACGAGGGTCACCCGCACGTCCCGGCTCTCCTGGCGCAGTCCTTCGGTCAGGGCCCGGACCGCGTACTTCGTGGCGCAGTAGACGGCGGCCGTCGGGTCGACACGGTAGGCCGCGGAGGAGCCGATGTTGATGATGTGGCCGGTGCCGCGGGCCCGCATGAGCGGCAGGGCGGCCGCGACGCCGTGCAGGGTGCCGCGCAGGTTCACGTCGATCATCTGGTCCCACTCGTCGGTCCGCAGCGCGTCGAGCGTGGACAGGGCCATCACGCCGGCGTTGTTGATCAGTACGTCGATGCGGCCGTACCGGTCGTGCGCGCCCCGGACGAACGCGTACACGCTGTCCCGGCTGGTCACGTCGAGTTGGTGGTACTCGGCCGTGCCGCCGGCGAGGCGCAGGTCGGCGACGAGTGCGGCGAGGCGGTCGACGCGCCGGGCGCCGAGCACGACGTGATGGCCGTCGGCGGCGAGGCGGCCGGCCGTCGCCGCACCGATGCCGCTGCTCGCGCCGGTGATGAGAACGATCTTGGAATGCGGGCTGGTCATTGCTGCTCCTGGTCCGGTTGGTGCCTGGCGCGCTCAACCATCCTGCTGGCGTGGGGGCCCGGGAAGGGCGCCGTTTCCTGGGATCAGCGCACCCAGGTACGGCAGGCCCGGCCCGGCGGGGTGCCGGCGCCGGTCGGCCAGCGCCGCGCGACGCGGTGGCCACGGCAGCGCGCGACCGTCAGGGAGCACCGCACCCTGGCAGTCCGCTGACCAGGAGTTTTAGGCTGGTGGACATGCCCGCTACCCAGAACCGGCTCGGCGAGTACCTCCGAGCCCAGCGCGCCCGCGTCGACCCGCGGGATGTCGGGCTGCGCGGTGGCGGCGACCGCCGGGTGGCGGGGTTGCGTCGCGAGGAGGTCGCGGTGCTGGCCGGTGTGAGCGTCGACTACTACGCGCGCCTGGAGCAGGGCCGGGAACGCAACCCGTCCCCACAGGTGCTCGACGCGATCGGGCGGGCCCTGCGCCTCAGCCCGGACGCGCGCGGCCACCTCTTCCGCCTCGCCGGACTCAACCCCAGGATGGGCGCGGACAGCTCCCGCGCCTCGGTGCACCCCGAGCTGCTGCGGTTGCTGGACGCCTTTCCCACCTCCGCCGCCTACGTGCTCAGTCCGGCGTTCGACGTGCTGGCCACGAACGGTGTCGCGGCGGCGCTGCTGTCCCCGTTCGCGGGCACCGCCAACATGGTCCGGGTGCTGTTCGAGCACCCGCAGGCGCGCAGCGTGTTCCCGGACTGGCCGACCCTCACGGAGAACGTCGTGCACGCCCTGCGGCTCAACGCCGGCATCTTCCCGGACGACGAGCAGATCCAGGCGCTCGTGGCCGACCTGCGGCAGGCCTTTCCCGAGTTTCGCGCACTGTGGGAGGACCAGACGGTGGGCGGCCTGACCCGCATGTTCAAGGTCGTGCACCACCCGGACGCCGGACGAATCGAGCTGACCTACCAGACCTTCGACGTCCGCGACGCACCAGGCCAGCAACTGCTGGTCGGTACGCCGGCGCCGGGCAGTCGCAGCGCCGAGGCCCTCGCCTACCTGGCCGCCGTGCACGCCCCGGCGTGAACCGTCCACGCCCGGGCCGCGCGACGCGGGTGGCCCCGTGGACTACCTGCCGGATGTTGTCGAGGCACGGGTTCCGCGTGGGCATGCCTCGCTTCCCTTTACAACGTTGTATCCAACGTTGTAGAAACGGAGGCACACACACTGACCCTTGTCGACACACCGCCCACTCCCCCGAGGCAGGTCCCATGCGACACCTCCGCCGCGGCGGCGCGCTCGCCGCCGCGCTCGGTCTGATCCTGGCCGCGACCGCACCCGCCCCCGCCGCCAGCGCCGACAATCCGTCCCGCTACCGCAATCCGATCTCCACCGCCGTCGGGGACACCTTCGCCGACCCGGTCATCGTCCGCGGCGACGACGGCTTCTGGTACGCCTACGGCACCACCGACCCGCTCCGCGAGGGCGAGCACGAGTTCCACCGGGTGCCCACCGCCCGCTCAGCCGACCTGGTCGACTGGACGTACGTCGGCGACGCGTTCGACCCCGACCAGCGCCCGCCGTACGCGGCGCCCGGTGCGGCGTTCTGGGCCCCGGACGTGCGCCGCCTCGGCGACCGGTGGGTCATGTACATGACGGTCACCGACACGACCGTGTCCACCGAGGGCAGCGACTACGCCATCGGCTCGGCGACCGCCCCCACCCCGACGGGGCCGTGGACCTTCGCCGACCAGCCGGTCGTCGCCCCGCGGCCCGGCGGCGGTGGCGGCTACCTGTGGACCATCGACCCCAGCCAGTTCACCGACGTCGACGGCCGCAGCTACCTCTACTACGGCAGCTACTACGGCGGCATCTCCCTCACCGAGCTCAGCCCGGACGGTCTGACCGCGGTCGGCGCGCCGACCCAGGTGGCCGTGGACAACAAGTTCGAGGGCAGCTACGTGCTGCGCCACGACGGCTGGTACTACCTGTTCGCCTCCACCGCCAACTGCTGCGCCGGCCCCGCGACCGGCTACTCCGTCCAGGTCGGACGCGCGCGCAGCCCGCGCGGCCCGTTCACCGATCGGGAAGGCGTGGCGCTGACCGCGTCCCGGGCGGGCGGCACGCCGGTGCTCACCCAGAACGGCAACCGGTGGATCGGCACCGGGCACAACGGGTTCCTCACCGACCTGTCGGGTCAGGACTGGATCGTCTACCACGCGATCGACCGCGCCGACCCGTACCTGGACGAGCCGTTCGGCATCAACGAACGCCCGATGCTGCTGGACCGGCTCGACTGGATCGACGGCTGGCCCACCGTGAACGCCGGCGCCGGCCCGTCCGAGGGCAACCGGCCCGCGCCGGTGACCACCGGCCGGATCGACGACCGGTTCGACACCGCCGGCCTGGCCGGCTGGCGACGTGTCGCGGGCGACTGGCAGGTCACCGACGGTCGGCTCGCCGGCAGCGGCGCGCTGACCAGCCGTACCACCGTGGGCGGAGACGTGCGGACGGAGGCCGACCTGCGGCTGACCGGCGCGACCTCCGCCGGAATCACTCTCGGCGACCGCACGGAGGTCCGGGTGGACGCGGCCGGCGGCCGGCTGGTGGCCCGCGACGGCGACCGGCGCGCCACCGCGCCGCTGCCCGCCGGGCTCGACCTGGCCGACCGGCACAACCTGGCCATCGAGGTACGCGGCCGGCATCTCGTCGCCGAGCTGAGCCCGGCCCGGCTCGGTGACCAGCTCGCCGTGGTGTCGCTGCGGCTGGACCGCCCGGTCGCGGGCCGGCCCGGACCGGCCGCCACCGGCGGCCCGGCCGAGTTCGACAACGTCAGCGTCGCCCGGCTGTACGAGCCGGTGCGGCGGGCCGTGCCCGAGCCCCTGGTCGGCGCGCCGCTGCGGGCGTACTCCGACGAGTTCGGCGACGGGCTGGACGGCGACTGGCAGTGGGTGCGCGAGGACCCGGCGGCCACCGTGGCCGGCGGGGCGCTGCGCTGGCCGGTGCAGGCCGCCGACCTGACCGGGACCGGCAACACGGCGGGCGTGCTGCTGCGCGACGCGCCGCGTGGCGACTACGTGGTGGAGACGAAGGTGACGCTGGACCTGGGCGAGGAGACGGTCCGCAACTACCAGCAGGCCGGGCTGGTCGCCTACGTGGACGACGACCGGTTCGCCCGGCTGACTCAGGTGGCGATCTGGAACACCCGGCAGGTGGAGTACGGCTACGAACTGCCCTTCGCCGGCCAGCCGGTGTACGGCGGCAGCATCGTCGGCGCGCCGGCCACCACCACCTGGCTGCGGCTGGCGCACCACGTCGACCCGGCCACCGGGGAGCACGAGTTCCGGGCCGGCTCCAGTCGGGACGGGCGCACCTGGACCTGGGGTGCGGTGTGGACCTTCCCGGCCGACACCACCCCGCGGATCGGGCTGGTCGCGCACGGCGGCGCCGAGCCGCCGGTCACCGCCGAGTTCGACTACCTGCGCTTCTACCGCTGACGTCAGCCAGACAGCCACCCCGGGCCTCCGTCACATGGACGGAGGCCCCGGGGCCGGTAGTGCCGAGGATCAGGCCGGCGGAGCCGGCACGATGTGGGCGTTGAAGCTGACAGTCGGCGGAGTCTTCTTCGCTGCAACCGCTGCCGCGGCGGTGGCGAACCGTCGGTCGAGCGCGATGGTGGCGTTGTTCCGGTTGCGGTAGACCACCACGAAGCCGGGCCCGGCGCTGTTCTGGATCGGGGCGATCGTGGGGTCGGTGGCGGCAGTGGCGGCGCTCGGGTCGCCCGGGTTGTCGTACAGGCGCAGCCACTCGCCCCAGGTGCCCGTGCCCTGCTCGGTCTCGTACACCCGGTACATCTCGTTGTCAGCGCCACGGGCGACGACGACGATCCGGCCCAGTGCCGGGTCGACGATCGCGGCCGGTGAGCCGGCGGCGGTGAAGGTGCCCACCGTCGCCCAGGCTGACGGCCAGGCTCCACCCAACTCCTGCTTCTTCATCACCAGCGACCCGTCGGCCGCGCGAGCGACCACCCCGGTGCGGTATCCCTGGTTGAGGAACGCGGCCGGGACCCCCGTCACGTTCCCGCCCAGGTCGGTCCAGGCGGTCAGGGTGCCGTCGGAGTAGACGGCGGTCTTGACGGTGCCCGTGGTGCTGGTGGCGACCAACCGGACGCCGATGTCGATCTTGACGGCGGTGAGGCCACCGGCGAGGTCGACGTCACCGAGACTCTTCCACGACGCGCCCGTCCCGGACTGGCGGTAGTGCCAGAGGCGGCCGTCGACGTCCACCGCAAAGATCACGCTGGTGCCATCGGCGAGGGTGACCGCGACCGGCGGGGCCGCCATAGTGCCACCGAGGTTGCCGGTCGTCCCCCAGGTCGCCGTGTTCGCCGCCGTCTGGGCGCCGGTCCACGCGGCGCCGGTGGTGTGCAGGGCGGTGACCTGCATCTGCTTGCTGCCGCCGAGCACGTTGAGCGAGGGCTGCCCGGTGAACGCCTCCGCACCGAACACCGGAATGTGCTGGAAGCTGGAGAAGTCGTCCGGGTTCTGCTGGTGGACGACCCGCACCTGGCCGGTGTTGTCGGTGTGCGCGTAGACGATGACCCCGGCCGAGCTACCGTCGGCCGGTTCGCCCTGCAGTGCCGTCGAGCGTGCGAAGGACTCGGTCGGCAGGAACGCCGTCGGGTCGGCGAACCACCCCTGCAGGTCCACCACCAGGTGCACCGTGCCGCTGCTGTGGTTCCTGATCCGGACCTTCCCCTCCGTGCCCACCTTGGTCACGACGAGGCTCGACCGGGCGACGTGCGCGGCGGGGAAGTTCGCCGTCGACGCGGTGATCGGAGTGCCGTCCAGCGGCGCGACGGTGAGGTGCCCGCCACCAGTGGGACTGACCACGTGCACGTTGAGGGCTGCGGCGGCGATACCGCGGGTCGGCAGGCCGTTGGTGCCACCGACGGCGACCTCGATGCTGCCGTTCGCCGGGATCGGCTGGGCGCCGCTGGGGATTCGGCTGTCGTACAGCGTGGTCGCCGGCACCGGGCGCAGGCCCGCGCCTGTGGTCGGGCTGCCGGTCCAGTAGCCCTGGACCGTGATGGCGACGTGCACGGCCGGGCCACGACTCTCCAACGTCACGTTGCGGCTGCCGTCGGCGTTCAGCTTGACGGCCATTCCCATGGAGGTGTCGCCCTTGACGTAGTCGACGGCGGTCTTGGCAGACGCACTCGACCCGACGGTCACCCAGCCGCCGCCGGTCGCACCAATCACCACCACGTCAAGCATGACCGCCGTCGCGGTGCTGGGCACCAGGCCGCCACCCCCGATGTTGGCCGTGCGCACCCCACCGGTCAGGGTGCCGGCGGTGGTCCCCAAACCGGTCCGGGTGTCGACCACCCGGGTGTGGTTCACCGGTACGAAGCCGGAGCCGGTGCTGCCGGTGACGCTGGTGAAGTAACCCACCACGTCCACCTTGATGTGAACATTGCCGGCCGCGTTGTACACGGCGACCTTGCCGTTCGCGCCGGGCTTGACCATCGCCGAGTTGGTGATGACCTCGCCGATCGACGCGTCCATGGCCGAAGAGCCCCGGGTCGTCTGGTCCGGGTAGACGGACAGGAAGGTGTTGGCGGTCGGGCTGATGGCGGTGACATCGACCATCAGTGCGCTGACACCGCTGGCCGGGACTCCGCCGACGCCGACGGCGGTGAACGTCGTGACCGACTTGGCACCCCGGAGGCCGGTGGTTCCGCCGACACCCGAGCGGGTGTCGAGCAGGGCCACGCTGTCGATCGGTACGTAGTCACCACCCTTCCCGGCGGCGTCGGCCTTGGCGCCAGGCGCCGACGAGAACGATATTGCGACGCCCAGCGCCACTGATGCCAGTAACGCGACCCCACGTCTTCCCAGCTGAACAGAAACTCGAAGCAGAGAACTCAACAACGCTACTCCTACATCAGTTGTCCGGCAGATCTCGTTCCTCCGAAAGCCGGCAGCCAGAACACCCGGCAGCGCTATCCCTAGATGTCTTCAGAGATCTCCTCAAGTCGCTCCGGGGTCAAGTGTGGCGGTCGCCAACCGTGAGCAGCAGCGTGCTTGAGGAACTCCTCCGGTAATCCCACCCGGTACTTCTCGACGTAATATGGAAGATCGCTCGGCCAAGACCAATCGCCGTCGGTCTGAATCGAAAGCGGCGCAATCTCAGGACGGTTCGGATCCAGTTCGTCGAAGGCATACCCGGCCGCCGCCGCGACCACCGATCCGTCCCTCAGGTACCGAGCGGCCAAACTCACGAGATTTTCCGACAGTTCGCCCCGGACTCGATGCAAACTGATCCCATCCTCATACCCGTGGCGCAATTCTTTGAAGTATCCGACATCCTTCATTGGTCACCCTCGGCTCGGCGAAAACATGCTGAACAGGTTCGAAATCCTACCAGTTTTCCATGTTTTGCCGACACGGAGGGTGCCGGCCGCTCCGGCCCAGAGTGTGTCGTCGGGTGCCATGACATCAACGCCCATCCGGTTGGCGAGGTTCTGCGCAAAACAATTCGGGCCAGCCCCGGTACTGCAACTGAGCAGACGCACCCCCTGACCTTCATAGTCAGGATGATTCTGAATGAGCCGTGCAAGTGTGCGATGGTCAATCTTGGTCTTGTCAGCGAGTTCGACCGTTTTTCTTGACCCATGCGCAACGACGTCGAACCATCCTGGCTTCTGCGCCGTCCGCGTCACGTTCTGAGCGAAGGCGTCGGCTGAATCCATGAGGACCATCCGTCCAGAAGCACCTGCGGAACCTGCGGCGCGGCCGGCGCTGGTCGCGGCTGAAGCCGCAGCGCTGGCACCTCTTGTGGCTACACCGGAAAGCCCGCGTACGGCAGCTCCGAGGGCTTGCCCGGCAACCGCACCAAGCGCCCCGCCCGCCGCGCCGAATAGACCACCCACGGCGGTGGCGCCAGCAAGGTCCCAGCCGCGCTTGCCCTCCATGTAGCCGGTGACCGCCGAGCCGACCGCGCCCGCGAGCGCCCCACAGGCCACCGCTCCCACACCGGTCCAGCCGATCGCCAAGCCGCACCCGACGCCGACGACGGCGCCGACCACGATGCCGGCGATCTGCGCGGCGTGGTCCTCGACGAACTGGGTCGCCTTGTCCCACATCTTCTCGGCGCCCTCGACGAGCGGCGCCAGCCTCTGCGCCGCCTCCGCCCAGAGCTTCTGTTTGAACTTCTGGGGGTCCTGGATCGCCATTGTGGTGACCGCGACGACGCTCGCCGCCATCTTGAACCCGGTCGAGACCACCTTGCCGAGCGCAATCAGCGGCTTGGTGAGGGCCTGGATCACCGGCAGTTTGGTGAACTGGATTGCCTTCTTGATGGCTCCCTTCGCGGCGGCGGTCACCGCGACCTTGGCTTGATGGATCCGTTGGGCGACGACCTTCGCCTGTTGTTTCGCCCAGTCGGCGGCCCGTGCCAACTGGTTGATGCCGGAGCGGACCACGTTGCCGACGTACCTGACCGCGCTGACGGCCTTGTCGGCGAGCCATTTCGCGCCGTTGGAGATGGCCCGACCGACCGCCTTGATGCCCGACACGGCGTAGTTCCAGGCGGTGGAGGCGTAACTCTTGGTGTAGTTCCACGCCGTCGACGCGTAGCTGCTGACCGTGCTGGCGACGTTGGAGACGGTGTTGCTCACCGCGCTCGCGGCGCGCTTCATCCAGCGCGGCCAGTGGCCGTCCGGGTCGTCGAAGTCCAGCGGGGCGCCGGCGCCGTAGGTGTACCGGTTGGCGAGGATCGAGTCGCCGGAGGTGTAGTTGACGCTGTCCCGCGAGGTGAACGTGCCGGTGCCCGGCTGGTACCAGCGGGCGCCCATGTCGACCTGGCCGGTGTCCGGGTCGGTCCAGTCGCCCTGGAAGCCGAGCCGGCCGGTGTTCCCGGTGCTGCTCACCTTCTCGCCGAACGGGTCGTACGTGGTGGAGTCGTTCAGCGTGGACAGTTGGGTGTCGGCCGGGTTGATGGCCGCGACCACGTCGCCGTGGGCGTCGGTCAGCGACAGCCGTTTGTCGGCGCCGTGGGCGGTGGCGAGCAGCTCGTCGTTCGGGCCCCGACCGTAGTACTCGACCCCGTCGTGCACCACCTCGTCGCCCAGACCGGCGTAGACGAAGGCGTTGCCGGTGCGGGACACCAGCCGGTCCAGGCCGTCGTAGGCGTAGGTCTGGTCCTCGGCGCTGGTGAGCCGGTCGAAGGCGTCGAACGAGAACTGCTCGGCCAGGCCGGAGCTGGTGCGGGTACGCAGCGTGCCGCGCGCGGTGTACGCGTACGTGTAGTCGCCGTCGGAGAGCAGCCGGTTGCGCTCGTCGAAGGTCGCCGACTTGGACCCCGCCCGGATCCGGTTGCCGCTGGCGTCCCAGGCGTACGTGACGGTCCCGGCCGGGCTGGTCCAGGAGATCAGCCGGCCGGCCTTGTCGTAGTCGTAGGTGTTGGTGCCGCCGCCGGCGGTGCCGGTGGTGTTCTTACTGGTGACGTGGCCGTTCAGGTCGAAGCCGTAGGTGACCGAGGCCACCGTCTGGCCGGCCGAGTTGCGCAGTACGTCGCTGCTGACCCGGCCGTAGTCGTCGTAGCCGAAGGTACGGACCCGACCGGCGCCGTAGTCGACGGTCTTGACCTCACCGGCGGCGTCGTAGGACAGCTTCTGCTGCTGGCCGGTGATGCTGTCGGTGAGGGTGTCGAGGCGTCCCTTGACGTAGCCGAAGGTGGCCGTGCCGGTGAGGTCGGTGCGGGTGGTCAGCCGTCCGTCGTCGTCGTAACCGAAGCTCGCCGTGCCGGACGGGCCGGCGGTGGAGAGGAGGCCACCGCGGTCGTTCCAGCTGTAGGTGTTGCTCCCCCCGGGTGCGCTGACGCTGGTCAGCCGACCGGCCTTGTCGTAGTCGAGGTTGCGGGCCGCGGTGGCGGTGTCGCCCCCGGAGCCCGTCTCCCCCGTCAACCGACCGGCCGCGTCGAAGGTACGGGTGCGGCTCACCCCGCCCGGGGCGCTGAGCCGTACGGCGTTGCCGTCGGCGTCGTACGCGACGGTCCAGGTGCGGTCCGCGGCGGCCGGGTGGCTCGCCGTCGACGGCTCGATCGCCGACTCCGGCAGGCCCATCGTGTTGTACGTGTAGATGGTGGAGTTGCCTCGGCCGTCGGTGTAGCGGGTCCGGTTGCCGGCGGCGTCGTAGCCGAACGTGGTGGTGATCGACTCCGTGTCGCTGGTGGGCTCGACCTGCTTGACGAGCTGGTTCGCCGCGTCGTACTCGTAGCTGGTGACGGTGTTGTAGGGGTCCTTCGACGAGGTCATGTTGCCGGCCACGTCGTAGCCGTACGTCTGGGTGCGCAGAACGGATTCGTCGGCGGCGAGATTCAGGGTGCTGGTCCGGTTGCCGAACACGTCGTAGCCGATCCGGGTGGTGCGGCCGAGACCGTCGGAGGTGCGGACCTGGCGGCCGGCGAAGTCGTACCCGAAGATCATGGCCTCGCCGGTCGGCGCGGTGCTGCGGGTGATGTCGCCGACCGAGTTGAACGTGTTGACAGTGGTGGCGCCCGTCGGCGACACCGTCGAGGTCAGGTTGCCCGCGTCGTCGTAGCTGAGCTTGCTGACCAGGTTGCGGGTGCTCGGGCGGCGCTCCACCACGGTCTGGGTAACCTGTCGGTCCAGGTCGTCATAGGTCGACTCGACCCGCCCTCCGGTCGGGTCGGTGACCGACAGGACCTCGCCGGTGCGGGTGTAGGTGTAGCGGGTGAGCGCGCGGTCGTCGTTGGTCTTCGCCGGTTCGTCGCGGACGGTCAGCCGGTTGAGCTGGTCGTACGTGTACCGGGTGGTGCCCGCGGGGTCGATCTCCTCGACGACGTTGCCCAGCGGGTCGTAGCCGCGCCGGGTCTCCGGCGTGACCGGCTGGCTCACGCCCGGCGCCTGGTAGGTCGGCGCGAGGCTGCGCACCGGCCGGCCGAGCTTGTCGTACTCGGAGGTGGAGACCCGTCCGAGCGGGTCCTTGACCGCGACCTGCTCGCCGAACGTGTTGTAGCCGACGGTGCTGGTCGGGTTGGTGGGGACGGCCGGGTTGCCGTCGCTCTCCGCGAGGACGGCCGGGCCGGTCTCGCCGATCTGGCGGCCGAGCTCGTCGTACCGGAAGGTGCTGGTGAACTTCGCCTTGTCGGCACCCGCGACGTTGCCGCGCGGGTCGGTGACCGAGGTACGCAGGCCCCGCTTGTCGTACGTGTAGCTGGTCACCCGGGTCTCGGCGCCGGCGGTGACCTTCTCGGTGAGGACGTTGCCGGAGTCGTCGTAGGTGTAGTCGACGACCTCGGAGGCCGCGAGCACCGACCAGTTCAGGTTCGACGGGTTGCCGGAACGGACGGTCTGGGTGACGTTGCCGTTCAGGTCGTAGGTGAAGGTGTTGCTCCGCCGCACCCCGGTCGGGTCCAGCACGGTGCTCTTCACCTTGCCGGTCCTGTCCGGGGTGTGGTCGGTGATCTGGGTGCCGTTGGCCGCGACCTTGCGGGTCACGTTGCCCGCGCCGTCGTAGGTGTTCTCCTCCACGACGTAGTCGCGCTTGGTGCCGTCGGGGTTGCGGAAGTCCTTCAGGGTGATCTTCTGGAGCAGGTCGTCGCGGTAGTACTGGTACTCCAGGCGTCGACCCATCGCGTCGGTGTCACTGGCCAGCCGGCCGGCAAAGTCGTACGAGTAGGAGTGCAGCACCAGGTAGTCGCCCGTGCCGGTGCCTGGGGAACCCTCCGGGTCACTGCGCCAGTCCCGCAGCCGCACCTCGGCCACCTTGTTCTGCGCGGTGTACGCCCAGTCGTAGCGGTTGCCGTTGGCGTCGGTCATGGTCGTCTTGTTGCCGAACCGGTCGTAGCCGTAGCTGGTCTCGTTGCCCTCGGCGTCGACGACCCGCACCGGCCGGCCCTGGTCGTCGTACTCGGTGCTGGTGACCCGCTCGGGGTCACCGCCGAGCAGGTCGGACACGGTGACCTTGGTGGGGTTGCCGTCGGCGTCGTACTCGTTGACCGTCTTGCTCTGGTGCTGCTTGCCGGAGACCGCGTCGGTGGTGACCGGTCCGGTGACCGTCGCGACCCGCGAGTGCACGTCGTAGGTGATCGTCGTGGTGACGCCCGCGGGGTACGCGTCGGAGATGACCTTCTCGGTGATCCGGCGGCCCAGCGCGTCGTAGGTGTATTCGGTGACCAGCCCGGACGGCTCGGTCACCTTGTACAGGTCACCGTTGTTGTAGTACGCGTACCGCGTCACCTTGGAGCGCGCGTCGGTGCTGCTGGCCAGCAGCCCGGACGGAGGGATGCCGTTGATGCCGGCTTCCGCGCCGGTGGTGTAGCTGTGGCTGACCGTGCTGCCGTCGGGGTTGGTCTGGCTGGAGAGCTGACCGGTGTAGTGGTACGAGAAGGTGGTCCGGTAGGTGTTGTCGGTCGGGCTGCTGGAACGCCCGTCACGCTGCTCGACGGCCAGGTCCGTCCGCGGGTCGAACGGATCCGTGATGGTGGTCGAGTAGGTGTAGTAGTTCGTGAAGCACTGCGTGGAGGTCCGGCAGCTCTTGCGGGTGGCGAGGCGACCCTTGCTGTCGTAGGTCATCTCCACCGAGTCACCGTTCTCGTTGGTGACCTTGTTCTGGAAGCCGTCCGCGTTGTAGGAGAACGAGCGGATGGCCATGCCGTCCAGCGGGTGCCGCACGAAGATCGGCCCGCCGGCGTCGCCCGGGATGATGGTGCAGAACGCGGGGTCGTTCGGGTCGGGCTGGGTGCAGACCGGCGTCGGGCTCGGGCTCGGCGTGGGCGTGGGCTGCCCGGGCCGGTCCTCCTCCCGGATCTCCAAACCGAGCGGGGTGCCCGAGCGCAGCAGACGGCCGGCGAGGGCGTCGTACTCGTACAGGTACGGGCGGTTGGCCGGGTCGAGGACCTGGACGCTGCGCCGCAGGTCCGTGTCACCGCCGTAGATGGTGGGCTGGCCGACCTTCCACGTGCCGCCGTCGTCGTCGGTGTACTCCTTGACCCGGTCGGTGGCGGTGTCGTACTCGACCTCGGTGGCGACCCGCCCACTGGGCAGGGTGACCCGGGTGAGCTGCTGGGCGGCGGGCTTGGCGTACCGGAAGTGCGCCGCCGCGGTGGCCGGGCCGATCGGGTGGGAGTAGACGGCGACCTCGTCGATGATGCCGGCGAAGTAGCGCTGGGCGGTGCCGCCCCAGCCCGGCCAGGACGCCGGCGTGGTCGCCGACGCCGCGCCGACCTGGTTGAAGGTCAGCAGCGAGTGCTCGATCGTCTGCCCGGTCAAATCGCCGACCTTGACCCCGTCGAGGTACATCGTCTGGGTGTTGGCCATCGCGGAGAGCACCACGTGGTGCCACTTGTTGTCGTTGACCGTGGTCGCGGACGTGATCGGCGCGATCGTGCCGGTGGCGAACTGGCCGCGCAGCTTGCCGTCGGTGCCGGTGTAGAGCAGCGGGACGCCGCTGGTGGCGGCGGTGCCGACGGCCTTGTCCTGGTAACCGACGAGCGGGCCACCGGTCTGCGTCAGGCCGATCTTGAACCACAGCTCGACGGAGGCGTCCCGGCTCTTCTTGACCAGGCCCTTGGGCAGTTCGAGGTACGCGGAGGTGCCGTTGAAGCCGGCGGCGGTGCCGCTGGTTCCCTCCACCACGCCGGCCTGGCCCAGGGTGACGTTGTTGCGGTACGTGCCGGCGTCCTTGCCGAGGTTGATCGCCACGTCGCTGGCCGCGCCGGTGCCCTCCGACTCGCCCAGGTGGTAGTACGAGTCGGGCTTCGCGTCGAGGACGGCGGTGCGGTAGTGCGAGCCGGCCGCGTAGTCGTAGGTGGTGCAGGCGGAGTCCGGGCCGCAGACCTTGGTGAGCAGGTCACCGTTGTAGGTGTAGGTCCAGCTCAGGGCCGCGCCGCCGACCGGGTCGGTGCTGACGGTCGTGATGTGGTTGCCAGTCCAGGTGAAACGCAGCGACCGCCCGGCGGTGTTGAACTGGCTGTTGGCGACCTGGGCGCGGGCCAGCTTGCCGGTGGAGTCGTAGCTCAGGTTCACGTGGTGCGACGAGTTGTCGGTGATCTTCGTGAGCTTGTTGAGCAGGGAGAACGTGTACGTCTTCCCGGAGCGGTCGAGCAGCTTCCACGAGGTGCTGTCGACGGTGAGCTTGGCGACGCGGCCCGGCGGGGCGGCGTACGTGCCGTCCGGGTTCTTGCCGAACCGGACCTCCTGCCCGTCCGGGTAGCGGACCACGACGTTGCCGGTGCCGTCGTTGTCGGGAACCAGCGCCATGTCGTACCGGCTGGACCAGCCGGCGCCGAAGACCCCGGACGTCCGGGGGTCGAGGCTGTTGTAGGTGCGGACGAGGTTCAGCTCCGGCCCGACGGTCACCACGGTGGCATCCACCGCGGAGGTGGCGAAGTTGCCGACCTGCGCGTCGAACTCGCGGCCCTGCTCGGCGTCCGGTGAGGTGGCGATCCGGGAGAGCAGGTCGGGCTGCGGCACCGAGCTGAGCATCGTCGAGTACGGCGAGATGACCTCGTTGGCGCTGTCCTTGACGTAGGACCGCCACATGTAGCTCTTGCCCCAGGACATCCGCCCGGCGGGCACCACCCAGGACTGCTTCGTCTGGTAGCCGGAGTTGATGCAGTTGGTCGCCGCGCCGGCGTCGGTCCGGTCGCAGATCTCGAACTTGAACGACAGCGTGGCGCCGGGCGCCGCGTCGGTGTCCACGGCCCGGGCCCAGAGCAGCGGGGTGAGCGTCGGGGCCTGGTAGCCGTTCTCGGGATAGAGCTCCTGCACGACCGGCGGCACGTCGAAGACCTGGAGCACGATCCGGCCCGGTGGCACCTGGTGGTCGGTGAAGACCGCCCCGCCCGTGCGGACCATGGTGAAGTCGAGGAAGTAGGAACCCGGCTCGAGCCGCTTGACGGTCGCGTCGAGGGTGACCTTCGCGCCACGGGCCAGGGTGCTGGTGAGGTTGGCCGCCCGCTGCTGGGTCACGGCGGCGCCGGTCTGCGCGTTGTAGACCCGGTACGCGAGGTAGTAGTTGGCCGGCGTCCAGGCCTCGGCGCCCAGGTTGGTGACGGTCACCTTCACCTTGCCGTCCTGGTTGCGCAGGACCGGCGGCTCCGGGCTGGGCTTCGGGATCGCGTACCCGGCGTTGTACGGGCTGTGGGTGATGTACAGCGCCGGGGGGTTGGCCGTGCCGGTGCCGGCGAACTTCTTCCACGCGCCGGTGTCGGTGGTCGACGCGCGCAGGGACAGGCCGTTGTTGGCCTGCTGGCCGTTGACCCAGCGCTGCACCAGGTTGCGGCCGGCCGTGCCGAGGTCGAACATCTCGCCGGCCGCCGGGCACGCGGACTGGGACTGCCCGAGAGCGACGTACCCGTGCGCGAACGAACGGCTGACCATCGAGCCGCCGACCGACGGACCCGGATACGAGTAGCCGGAGCCGGCCGACCACGACTCGGTGACCGGATGGACGGTGACCGCCCGGGCCTTGCAGGAGGCCGCGTCGAAGTTGACCGCGGAGAGCGCCGCGCCGTGGATGGTGTGGTACTGCAACCGGCTGACCAGGTCACCGAACTTGAGGTAGGCCGCCGCGTTGGACCCGCCGGAGCGCCCGACCAGCAGCTCGCTGCCGCCGGAGGTGGAGCTGCTCCCGTGGACGTACATGCTGCTGTCGGCCTTCACGGCGTCGACGGGCGGACCGACGGTCGGGTCGACCGCGACCGGGTACCTCCGGTCCGGATCGGCCAGCCAGGCCTGGTCGAGGGTGACCTTCAGCGCCGTCTGGCCCCCCGTGGTGACCAACTCGTAGGCGACCTTCGTCGAGGTCGCCGGGCCGGTGGCACCGGAGCCGGCGTCCATCATGTAGCCGGGCGGGATGACGCCGAGTTGGCGTCCGTCCCGGCCGGTGAGGACGATCTGGCCGTCGACCAGCTTCGCGGTGAGGTCGCGCAGGGTCAGCGGGAACAGGTACGACGTGGGCGCCTGGGCCGAGTGCAGGACCAGGGTCTCCTTCACGCCGCCGGGTCGGGGCTCCAGGCGCAGGTCGACCTCCGGGCGTACACCGGGGTAGGTGACCGCGTTGCCCTCGACGCGACCCGGCGCGTCGGTCGCCTCGGACAGTCCGAAGCCGAACTCGGCGCCGCCGTCGAAGCTCAGTCGGGCCAACTCACTCGCCGCGCCCCGACCGGCGATGCGCAGACCGACCGAGTCGGCGGTGGTCCCCCATCCGCCGGCAGCGGGGACCAGGGTGTGATCGATGGGAGCCCAGCTGCCGTCCGGCTTGCGGTAGTTGACCGGAGCGGAGGAGAACTCGGTGGTCTGCGTGCCGTCCGCGTTGTCGAACACCCGCTGGTTGACGCCACGCTCGGCCGGCCGTTCGCGGCTGGTCCGCTTGTCGAAGCCACGGGCGTCGTCGGCGGGCGCCTTGGCCACCGACGCCTTGTTGCGCCCGGCGGCCGGCTTGTCGGCGAGCTTGTGCAGCGGGTACTGGCCGCGCAGGGACTTCGGCACCTCACGGTTGGTCCGACCCGGCGTGACGTGCGGTTTACCCGCCGCCGAGCCCCAGGCCTGACTCGGCTTCGCGCCCGCGCCGCGTTGATCGGCGGCGGTGGCACCGTCGCGGCTGCCACCCGCCGGCAGCGCGGTCACCCCGCTGCCGCCCAGGTTGAGCATCAGCACGCCGGCCATCCCGGCCGCCAGGACGGACCGGGCGGTGGTGGAACGAAGGAGCGAACGGCGCCCGGGTAGCCGACCCCGCAGATCGGTCAGCCGACCGCGCGGGTCGGGCAGACGTCGAATGCTGAAGGACATGGTCAACCCCCGGATCGAGGACGGGCTAAAGAGCGGAGAGAACAGCACGACGGCGGCGCGACCGCGCAGGGGTCGCCAAATGTCGTCACCACACATCGCCGACACACTCGGGTGGCGGCAGGGAATGGCAGGTCCACAGGGTTGACGTGGATGTCAGGAGATGCGAGAAATCAGCTCGGGTCGACGCGGCGCACGGCGGAATAGGCCGTTCGGCGGACCCGGTAACGCCCGGACACGGCAGAATGCCGGCAGGTCAGCGATCACAGCTTCACACCCCCGTGGTGCTGCTACTCATCAATGTGCCGCCGTACGATCGCAGCGCCCCGACTGCCCTGTCAAGGCCGCACGGCCGCTGATCACCGCGTCGCCGGAGTGACCAGCCACGATTACTTTCCGTAAGGAAGTTGGCCGATTTGCTCGCTATGCCCGTCCATAAGGCCTTCGAAGGGGCGACCGGGCCGCCCCACGCATCCCTCGGCAGACAGCCGCGACAGCAGGTGACGGAACGACGTCGACTCCGTCAGCCACCACCGGGCGCTATTTCGCCATCGCTTTCCACCCAGGACAGTACGTCCACTTCGGGCAGTTTGAAAGGCATTTGCGCCGGAGCATCCAATCGACGACCAACGCTTGGCAGAGCAGCCCGGTTCGGGGCATGATGGGCCGCGACCGGCTGCGGGGGAAATCACTGCCGGGCACGGTCGACACCATTGAAAAATGCTGGGAACGGTTCGTCGGAATGGCGGCGGAACCGATTCCCGATTCTCGGGGGAGGATGCACAACCGTGTCCAGAAAAAGCAATGAATCGTCGCCGGGAATGCTTTCCCGACGCCGGTCCTTCGCGCTGACCGCCGCGCTGCTGGTCGGTGGCGCGGGCCTGGTGGCGCCACTGCCGGCGTCTCCCGCACAGGCCGAACCCGCGCAGGGAGCTGTCGACTCCTTCACCTGCACGGGGCCGGCGGCCTTCTTCAACTCGACCACCGCCGGCACGCTCGCCCGCCGCCAGTACAACACCCCGGGCCGCGACGGTGGCGTCTTCAGCGCCGCCACCACCGTCGGCTCCGGCGGCTGGCAGACCTTCGGCCGGGTGCTGGGCGGGCCGGGTGGCCGGGTCTACGGCATCAACTCGACCGGGTTGAACCGCTACCGGTGGACCGGCACCGCCTGGGAGACCGTCGACGGCAAGCAGAGCTGGAACATCAGCACGAGCTTCACCGGGTACGCCACCGCCGCCCTCCGCGACAAGATCACCGTGGACGAGATCGGCGACTTCTACCTCGTCGACAACACCGGCAAACTGCGCTGGTACCGGTTCAACGAGTCGACGCGCACCTGGACCATCAACGGACGCGTCCTCGACACCGGTTGGGACCGGTACAACCTCATCGTGGCCGGCGCCCCCGGCACCCTCTACGGGCGAGCCGCCGACGGCAGGCTGTACCGGCACCGGTTCGACCCGGTGAGCCAGCGGTGGATCAGCCGTGACCGCCTGGTCGGTTCGAGCGGCTGGGGAGCGTTCACCAAGGGGCTCTTCTCGGCCGGCGGCGACACCCTCTTCGGCATCCAGACCGACGGTGACCTGTTCCAGTACCGCTACCGGGAGGACAACTCCTCCTGGGCGCTGACCTCCGACCAGATCGGCACCGGGTGGGCCGGCTTCCCGAACGTCTTCACCACCACCAACACCTGCCACCAGGCCGCGATCAGCAGCCCGGCGAAGCCGGCCACCCCGGTCCAGCCGAACGCCCCGCTGGCCGTCGCGCAGGCCCCGGCCGCCGGCACCGCGCTCGGCACCCTGGAGATCGCCTACAGTGACGACATCGGCCAGCTTCGCCACGGGCGGGCGAACCCGGACTCGCTGGCCCTGATCCAGTGGTCACCGGTGCCCGGCACGGAGGCGTACACCGGTAAGCCGTCCCTGGTCTCGGACGCCCAGAACCGGGTGAGCATTCTCGCCCACGAAACCACCAGCGACGTGGGGTCGCTGACCCAGAAGACGCCGGCCATGCCGGAGTGGAACCCGTGGCTCGCCCTCGGCGGGGCGATGCGCTCGGAACCGGCCGCCGTCCGGCTCTCCGACGACACCCGCGTGGTCTTCGCGCTGGACGCCGACGGCGCGCTGTGGCACCGCCGGCAGGACGGAACCGCCGGTGACCTGCTGCCCTGGACGCCGCTCGGCGGCACCGGCCTGACCGGCACCCCGGTCGTCGTTCCGGGTCCGGACGGAGTGGCGACCGTGCTCGTGAGCAACTCGGCGGGCACCGTGCAGGTCGCCACGTACAAGGCTGGCGCGCTCAGCGGGGCGTGGACCGGGCTGGGTGAGACGGGCTTCGTCGACAACCCGAGCGTCGTCACGCTGCCCGGCCGGCGGCTGATGGTCTTCGCCCGCAACGCCGACGGAACGGTCAAGAGCCAGTTGCAGAACACCGACGGCACCTGGCCTGGCGCCTGGAGCGCGGTCGGGAACGCCGGCCTGACCCCGGTGGGTTCCCCCGCCGCGCTGCTCAGCCCCAACACCGGTCGCATCTCGGTGTTCACCCGCTCCGCCGACGGGGGCGTCCACCACTCCCGGCAGACGGCAGCCGGCTCCGCCACCTGGGGTGACTGGGGTCGGGCGACCGTGGCGGACGAGACCTACCCGGTGGATCCCACGGCCTTCGTCTTCCAGAACTCCGGTGGCGTCCGCCTCGGCTTCGCGTCCCGGACCACCAACGGTTCGGTACGGCTCTACGACATGGACGAGACCGCAGCTTCGCTGGCCACCCGCAGCGACCCGGCTGGGGCGGTTCCGTTCACCAAGCGGGAGATCGCGCAGCCGCGCGACTGATCGGCATCGGCCACGGCGGCCGTCGGGGCGATTCTGCTCCGGCGGCCGCAGCCGACTTCGCGGGGCTCGATCAGCTTCTGCGTTGAGCGCCGGCCTTGCCTACCGCCGTACTCTGAAGGGGCCGCGACGCCACTGTGGCGAGTCGGGGCACTAGCGCTCGCACCCCGGGCGGATAGAAGCAGCCGCATGATCTGGTCGAAGCTCACGAACGATCGCACCGCTCACCGACTTCGCGCTGTTGCCGACTTGCAGTTTCCTGCCAGCGGCCGTCAGCGTCTCGTGAATCAGTATCCCCACCTCAGCGGCGACGACATCCGGTTGGTCGAAGCCGCGACCCGCCAGTGGTTCAGGCTCGTCGTCCGCCACTCCAGCCCGAAGCTTTCGATGCCGTCGGTGGTCGTGGACGACCTGTGGCAGGAGCTGACCCTGCACGCGCGGGACTACGCCGACTTCTGCGACGCCGCGTTCGGGCGCATTCTGCACCACCAGCCGAGGTCTGCGATGAGCGCTGGCACAGTCAATCGCAACCCTCTGCTGTTGGCCACTCTGAGCTGTGGCCGCAAGGACGAGGATTGCGGCCCAACCGGTCTTCCATTGCTGTTCCGGGTGGACCAGGAGCTCCGCGTCCGAGACGGCAACCGCTACCTGGCCGACTGCGGAGGACGGGGCGAGTGCTTCCCGGGTTCCGGCCTGGTCTGCCTGCAACACCTTGGAGGGTGGGGCAAGCGGCTGAAGCCAGCCGGCATTCGCGGCGATCTCCCCTTCGACGACGGCCGCCACGGCTACGCCGGCGGTGCAGGCGGCGGTGGTGGCGAGTTCAGTGG
>NZ_QGKR01000107.1 GCF_003172955.1 Micromonospora acroterricola
TCCTCCGGGCGGCGGCCGTCCCGGTGGTGGCGTGTACGGCGGCGGTGGCGGGCAGCCCGGCGGCGGTCGGGCCGAGCCGCCCCGGCGCGGTGGGCCGGAGCCGGACTACCGCGGCCAGCGCGGTGGTCGCCGGCGCGGCGAGGACGCCGACCCGTACGGGCCGTATCCCGGTGGCGAGCGCGGCCACCGGGGCGAGCGCTACTGACGGGCCCCGGCCGCGTGGCCGTGGCAGGTTGAACCGAGTGGCTGGGCGCGAGTGAGCGCCCAGGGCACCCCGTCGACCGGTCAGATCCGGCGCAGCACCGCCACGACCCGGCCCATGATGGTGGCGTCGTCACCGGGGATCGGGTCGAAGGCCGGGTTCTGTGGCATCAGCCAGACGTGCCCGTCGCGTCGCCGGTAGGTCTTGACCGTCGCCTCGCCGTCGAGCATGGCGGCCACGATCTCGCCCGAGTCGGCGGTGGGCTGCTGCCGGACGACCACCCAGTCGCCGTCGCAGATCGCCGCGTCGAGCATCGAGTCGCCCTTGACCTGGAGCATGAAGACCTCACCCTCGCCGACCAGCTCGCGGGGGAGGGGGAAGATGTCCTCCACCGCCTGCTCGGCGAGGATCGGGCCACCGGCGGCGATCCGGCCGAGCATCGGCACGTACGCCGGGGTGGGCCGCTGCGCGCGGCTCAGCTCGTCGTCGATGGCCTCGCTGGGGGCGCGGACGTCCACCGCCCGCGGCCGGTTGGGGTCGCGGCGCAGGAAGCCCTTCTTCTCCAGCTCCTTGAGCTGGTAGGCGACGCTGGACGGCGACACCAGGCCGACCGCCTCGCCGATCTCCCGGACGCTCGGCGGGTAGCCGTGCCGCTCGACCCAGGTGCGGATGAACTCCAGAATGCGGCGCTGGCGGGCGGTCAGGTCGACCGTCGCCGGGTCGGGAAAGGCGCTGACCACCGGGGTGACCTGGCGCACGGCGGGCTGGCCCGTCCGGCTGCGCGCGGCGCTGCGGCGTCGGGTGGCCGGCGGACCCGCCTCGGTGATCTGCTGCGGGCTCTTCGGCCGGCTGGCCCGGTCCTCGGTCACGTCCGTCCTCCCTGGTCGGCGCTGGGTGCCTCGTCGGCTCGTGGTGCGTGCGGTGGTGCCACGACGGTTCTGCGTCGCAGGCCGCGGTGAAGATCCATCGCGCCCGGTTGTTCCTGACCGTATAGGTGAGATCGGTCATTTTCAAACATCTGTACGACCTGTCACCGGCGTGTCGGGGTGAAAAACCGCTCCGGTCGTACGGATGTTCTGATAAATGGTACGTCGAGTAGTACGGGTGTTCGATCCTCGGCCGTTTTCCGGGCCGGTTCGACCGGCTGGCCGGTAACCGCGCCGGGGTCTCGACGTTGGGTCTTCCGGCGGGGCGGTGGGGTGCGGATGACCGGATGGTCCGTGACGCGCCGGACACGCCCGCCAACTTGACCCGGCTTCGCCAGCGACATACGGTCAACCCCTAGATGTAGTAGTGACACGGGCGTAAGTTGCCTACAGGTTGGGTTCGACTACCGACCGCACTCCCGTACCGTCGATCACGGCGGGGGCCATCGGCGATGGCACCGTCGTGGCGAGCCGTGCCCGGGAGTGCCCGGATGCGCCGTGGTTGATCATGATTAGGAGGTAGGCGATGCGGTGTCCGTACTGCCGGCACGCCGACTCCCGGGTGGTCGACTCGCGGGAGGCCGATGACGGCCAGCTCATCCGGCGGCGACGGTCCTGCCCGGAGTGCGGCAAGCGGTTCACCACCGTCGAGGAGGCGGTGCTCGCGGTCGTCAAGCGCAGCGGGGTGACCGAGCCGTTCAGCCGTACGAAGATCATCGGCGGGGTGCGCAAGGCGTGCCAGGGCCGGCCGGTCGACGAGGACTCGATCGCGCTGCTGGCCCAGAAGGTCGAGGAGACCGTGCGGGCCAAGGGCGCGGCCGAGATCCCCAGCCACGACGTGGGGCTGGCGATCCTGGGCCCTCTGCGGGACCTGGACGAGGTGGCGTACCTGCGGTTCGCCAGCGTCTACCGGTCCTTCGACTCGCTCGCCGACTTCGAGCAGGAGATCGAGACGTTGCGGGCCGCCGCCCGAGCCCGGGAGGGCGCGGCGGAGGCCGGGGCGGCGGGGACCGCCGGCCGTACCAATTGAGGTTTGTGTTGCTGACAGGTGGACGCGCGGCGGGTGGCCGCGTGGACGAGGGGGCGGATGAGATGCCGGGGGATGGTGTGACGACAAGCAGGTCACGGAGCAAGGTCAGCGCGAGCGCGGGGCTGAAGATCGAGCGGGTGTGGACGACCGAGGGGGTGCACCCGTACGACGAGGTCACCTGGGAGCGCCGCGACGTCGTGATGACGAACTGGCGGGACGGCTCGATCAACTTCGAGCAGCGCGGGGTGGAGTTCCCGGAGTCGTGGAGCGTCAACGCGGCGAACATCGTGACCACCAAGTACTTCCGGGGCGCGGTGGGCACCCCGGAGCGGGAGTGGTCGCTCAAGCAGCTGATCGACCGGGTGGTCACCACCTACCGCACCGCCGGTGAGGAGTACGGCTACTTCGCCAGCCCGGCCGACGCCGAGATCTTCGGGCACGAGCTGACCTGGATGCTGCTGCACCAGGTGTTCAGCTTCAACTCACCGGTCTGGTTCAACGTCGGCACGCTGTCGCCGCAGCAGGTCAGCGCCTGCTTCATCCTGGCCGTCGACGACTCGATGGACTCGATCCTCGACTGGTACAAGGAGGAGGGGCTGATCTTCAAGGGCGGCTCCGGCTCCGGGGTCAACCTGTCCCGCATCCGCTCGTCCCGCGAGTTGCTCTCCTCCGGAGGCAACGCCTCCGGTCCGGTCAGCTTCATGCGCGGCGCGGACGCCTCGGCCGGCACCATCAAGTCCGGCGGCGCGACCCGGCGGGCGGCCAAGATGGTCATCCTCGACGTCGACCACCCGGACATCCAGGAGTTCGTGGTCACCAAGGCGCGCGAGGAGGACAAGATCCGCGCGCTGCGCGACGCCGGGTTCGACATGGACCTGGGCGGCTCCGACATCGTCAGCGTGCAGTACCAGAACGCCAACAACTCGGTCCGGGTCTCGGACGAGTTCATGACGGCGGTGGAGAACGACGGCGGTTTCGACCTGCGGGGTCGGCTCGATGGGGCGACCATCGAGACGGTCGAGGCGAAGAAACTGTTCCGTTCCATCTCCCAGGCCGCCTGGGAGTGCGCCGACCCGGGCCTGCAGTACGACGACACCATCAACGACTGGCACACCTGCCCCGAGACCGGCCGGATCACCGCGTCGAACCCGTGCTCGGAGTACCTGCACCTGGACAACTCCTCGTGCAACCTGGCCTCGCTCAACCTGATGAAGTTCCTCAAGGCCGACGGCGGCTTCGACGTGGAGAAGTTCGTCAGGTCGGTCGAGTTCGTCATCACCGCGATGGACATCTCGATCTGCTTCGCCGACTTCCCGACCGAGAAGATCGGTGAGACCTCCCGCGCCTACCGGCAGCTCGGCATCGGCTACGCCAACCTCGGCGCCCTGCTGATGGCCACCGGCCTGCCGTACGACTCGGAGCAGGGCCGCTCGGTCGCCGCGGCGATCACCTCGCTGATGACCGGCACCGCCTACCGCCGTTCCGCCGAGCTGGCCGGCGTCGTCGGCCCGTACGACGGCTACGCCCGCAACGCCGAGCCGCACAAGCGGGTCATGCGCAAGCACGCGGCGGCCAACGACGAGATCAAGCCCACCAGCCCGGTGGCCACCGCGATCGTCCGCGAGGCGACCAGGCAGTGGACCCAGGGCAACAAGATCGGCGACAAGAACGGCTGGCGCAACTCGCAGGCCAGCGTCCTCGCGCCGACCGGCACCATCGGCTTCATGATGGACTGCGACACGACCGGCGTGGAGCCGGACCTGGCGCTGGTCAAGTTCAAGAAGCTGGTCGGCGGCGGCTCGATGCAGATCGTCAACCAGACGGTGCCGCGCGCCCTGCGCAGCCTCGGCTACCCCGAGGAGCAGGTCGAGGCGATCGTCGAGCACATCGCCGACCACGGCCACGTGGTGGACGCCCCCGGCCTCAAGCCGGAGCACTACGCGGTCTTCGACTGCGCGATGGGTGAGCGGTCGATCGCCCCGATGGGCCACGTGCGGATGATGGCGGCGATCCAGCCGTTCGTCTCCGGCGCCATCTCCAAGACGGTCAACATGCCGGAGGCGGCCACCGTCGAGGACGTCGAGAAGATCTACTTCGAGGGCTGGAAGCTCGGCCTCAAGGCTCTGGCGATCTACCGGGACAACTGCAAGGTCGGCCAGCCGCTCTCGGTGGCGAAGTCGAACAAGACCGCCGCCCCGGCCGCCGTCGAGGCCGCGCCGGTCGTCGAGAAGGTCGTCGAGTACCGGCCGGTGCGCAAGCGCCTGCCGAAGAAGCGCCCGTCCGAGACGGTCTCCTTCTCGGTCGGCGGCGCCGAGGGCTACCTGACCGCGTCGTCCTACCCGGACGACGGCCTCGGCGAGGTCTTCCTCAAGATGTCCAAGCAGGGCTCCACGTTGGCCGGTGTGATGGACGCCTTCTCGGTGGCCATCAGCATCGGTCTGCAGTACGGCGTGCCGCTGGAGACGTTCGTCAGCAAGTTCACCAACATGCGCTTCGAGCCGGCCGGGATGACCGACGACCCGGACGTGCGCATGGCGGCCTCGGTGATGGACTACATCTTCCGTCGCCTGGCGCTGGACTTCCTGCCGTACGAGCGCCGCGCCGAGCTGGGCATCTTCACCGCCAGCGAGCGGGCCGCCCAGCTGCGGGCCGAGGCCGACGCAGAAGCCGCCGGCGTCACCGGCGCGGAGCTGACCGCGATGGCGTCTTCGGCCCCGGTGGAGGCCCCGGCCAAGCCGGAGGCCGTCGCCCAGCCGGCCCAGGAGGTCGCCGACGTGGCCGCCGCCAAGCCGGCCCCGAACGTGGGTTCCAGCACCGAACTGCTGGAGGCCGTGATCGGCAAGGCCGCCGACGCGCCACTCTGCTTCACCTGCGGCACGAAGATGCGCCCGGCCGGTAGCTGCTACGTCTGCGAGGGCTGCGGCTCCACCAGCGGCTGCAGCTGACGTACGCGAAAAGCTGCCCCGGCCTCCCTTATCGGAGGTCGGGGCAGCGCCGTTTCGGCCCGTGTCGGGCTCTGGACGACAGCGCGCGGACGACGGCACGGTGCACGCCCGGCAGGACCTTCGGGTCAATGGCCACCGCGTTGCAGGCCCTCGCGGAGGGTAGGTGCCGTGAAGCGGTTATACCTCAGAGGTATATGTATGACTCTGAGGTATACCGCTCACAGTGGTGGGTGCAGCCGAGCCTGCGCGGTGCGACGGCGACCACGGCCACGGCCACGGGAGCGGGAGCGGGGTGTGAATTCGCCGGGGCGGGCTGCGACGATCGGGGCATGACGACGGCTGAGGCGTACGCCACGTTCGCCGGCCGCGAGGTGCGCGGGATCTCGCCCGCGTACGAGCGGCTGTCCCTGGCGGTGTCCCGGGACGCCGAACTGCTCGCCCTGCTCGACGGGCTCCCGCCGGCCAAGCGGCAGCCGAACCTGCTCTTCGGCGTCGTCCGGTGGCTCGGCGGCCCGGTCGAGGACCCGGCCGCGTTCCACGACTACACGATCGCGAACTGGCCGGCCATCGAGGCGCAGGTGCGGGCCCGGGCCACCCAGACGAACGAGGCCGGCCGGTGCGCGGTCCTGCTGCCGGTGCTCGCCGCGCTGCCGCAGCCGCTCGCCCTGCTGGAGGTGGGCGCGTCCGCCGGGCTCTGCCTCTATCCCGACCGGTACGCCTACCGCTACGGCGAGCACCGGGTCGGCGCGGGCGAGCCGGTCCTGGAGTGCGCGGCCAGCGGGTTGGTCCCGCCGGCACGCGTACCCGAGGTGGTGTGGCGGGCCGGCCTGGACCTCAACCCGCTCGACGTGACCGACCCCGACGACGTGTCCTGGTTGGACGCGCTGATCTGGCCGGAGCACGCGCACCGGCGGGCGCGGCTGCGGGCCGCGGCGGCGGTCGCCGCGGCCGAGCCGCCGCTGCTGGTCCGTGGCGACCTGGTGTACGACCTCCCGGCGCTCGCCGCGCGGGCGCCGGCCGGCGCGACGCTCGTGGTCTTCCACACCTCCGTCCTCTACCAGGTGCCCGTGCCGCGCCGGGAGGAGTTCATCCGGCTGGTCCGTGACCTGCCCGGTCACTGGGTCGCGAACGAGGCCCCGGAGGTGCTGCCGTACGACGGGCTGCCGGCGCCGCCGGGGGAGGGGCTGCACAACGTCCTCGCGCGGGACGGCACGCCGCTGGCCTGGTCGCGGGGGCACGGCCAGGCCATCACCTGGTTCGCCTGACGCGAGCCCGACCCCGCCGTCCGCCGTCCGCCGGCCCGCGGCCGTCGCGGACAGCTCACCCGGCCGGCGAGGGCATCCGGGCGCGCAGGGCGCGGCTGAACCAGTCCAAGGCCGGCGTCACCCCGCCGCCGGCGGCCCAGCCGTTGATCAGGGAGAGCAGGTCGAGGTACCGGTCCCGGCGGGGATCGTTCGCGGCGTCCAGCCGGGCCAGCAGCCGTCGGCGCAGGTTGGCGTCGTCGGGGCGGTTGCTGAGGTCCGCGTACCGGCGAGTGACCGCCGCGACCACCGCATCGGCCTCGGCGTCGGTCGGATCCAGGCCGGCTCCCAGCGCGGGGGCCACCGCGTCCCGGACCACGGCGACGGCGTCCGGCCGAGGTGGCCCCGGGACGTCGTGGTCGGCGGCGTACTCCCGGACCAGCCGGCGCATGCTGGCCCGGAAGTCCGGGTCCTGGGCCAGCTCGGCCAGCTCCATCCACGCCTGCACCTGTTCGGTGCGGGGATCGTCGGGCAGTTCCGGCGTCAGCGTCCGCATGATCCCCGGGTACGCCGGCGTGGTGGCCAGGCCGTCGAAGACGGCGTCGAGGAAGTCGGCGACCAACCGGTGACGTTCCCGCGCGGAGAGCCGTGCCAGGGTGTGGAGCAGCTCCAACTCCTCGGCGCCTCCGCCGCGCCGGGTCACCGTGGTGAGCACCGCCTGCCGCAGCCGCAACACCCGGATCTGCACGGCCAACGCCTCGGCGTGCGCCGCGGTCACCTCGTGCAGCGGCACCTCGCGGTCCACCACCCGCCGGATGGCGGCGAGGTCCACGCCGAGGTCGCGCAGCGTCCGGACCAGCTCCAGCCGGGCGACGGCCTCCGGGCCGTAGCGGCGGTAGCCGGCCGGGCTGCGGTCGGTCGGTGGCACGATGCCCTGGTCGGCGTAGTAGCGGATGGTCTTGACGCTGAGGCCGGTCCGTTGGGCCAGCTCGCCGATCGTGTGACGCGTCTCGCCGTTCATGCCCCTCACCCTGCTGTCTCCCCCCGGTGGAGACTCAAGCGGCTGATGCCGACGGTCAGCCGAGAAACGCCGCGAGCGTCGCGGTGAACCGGTCGGCGTCGTCGAGCCACGGGTAGTGTCCCGCGCCCGGCTGGACGACCAGGTCGGCGCCCGGCATCAGCTCGCCGAGCTGGGCCACCAGGCCCGGCGGCGCGCCGAGGTCCACCTCGCCAGCGAGCAGCAGCACCGGGCCGCGACGTGCGGCGAGTGCGGCCCGGGTGGCCGCCGGATCGAAGGCTCCGTCGGCACCGAACATCCGGGCCGCCTCCTGGTTGCGCTGGCCGGGCTCGGCCGCCTGGTGAGCCTGGGCCACCGCGTCCCACCGGCCGTAGAAGAACGGCGCTATCGCCTGCCAGGCGTCGTCGGTGGCCCGACCGGACACCATGGAGTCCAGTGCCGCGACCGCCTCCGGGTACCAGGGCTCGCCGGCCCGGACCCGGGTGACCTCCTCGCGGAGCGCGGCGGTCGCCGCGAGCCCGACCGCCCGGGTGCTCGGGGTCACCAGCGCGAGCCGGCCCACCCGCTCGGGGTGCCGAGTGGCGTACTGAAGCGCCACGTTGGTGCCGGCGGAGTGCCCGAGCAGGTCCAGCCGGTCGAGGTCCAGGTGCCGGCGCAGCGCCTCCACATCGTCGACCAGCCGGTCGCAGCGATAGGTGGAGACGTCCCCCGGCACGGCCGACCGGCCGGTGCCCCGACTGTCGAGGACGACCAGCGTCCGGTACGCGCCCAGACCGCCGAGATCACCGAGGTACGCCGAGTCGCGCATCGGGCCGCCGGGCAGGCAGACCAGCGGCTCGCCACCGCCGAGGAGCCGGTAGGCGAGCGTCGTCCCGTCGGGCGCAGCGAACGTGGTCATGAGCGCACCCTCCCAGAACCCCGGTGCCCGCGGGACCGTTCCCGGCCGCGCCGGTCAGCGGACCCGCTCGTGGCGGAGCAGGACGACGCCGTTGCCGAATTGCCGGCTTTCCACCAGCCGCAGGCCGGTCGGGGCGTCGGTGTCGGGGAAGAGCCGGCGTCCCCGGCCGAGCAGCACCGGGTGGACGTAGATCCGGTACTCGTCGATCAGGTCGTGCCGGGCGAAGGTGGCGGCCAGGTCGGCCCCGCCCAGCGCCAGGTCACCGCCGGGCTCGGCGGTGAGCTTGCGGACCTGCTCGACGTCGACCTCCCGCACCACCGTGGCGTTCCAGTCGGCGTGGTCGAGGGTGCGGGAGTAGACGATCTTGGGCATGTCCCGCCAGATGCGGGCGTAGTCGCGCATCGGGCCACTGGCGGTCGGGTCCTGGTCGGCGGTCGGCCAGAACGCTGCCATCAGTTCGTAGCTGACCCGTCCGTTGAGGAACCCGCCCATCGGGGCGATGACGTCGTTGAAGTGCTGGTGCAGCTCGTCGTCGACCTGGTGCCAGCCGAGGTCGCCGCCCGGGCCCTCGAAGAACCCGTCCAGTGACAGGCTCATGTGCACAACGATCTTCCGCATCGTGTCCCTCCGTGCTCGTCGATGGATGCCGGGCCGAGCATCGTCGGACCCTACGACGAAACCGTCGAACGTCACGGCGACACGGGCGGCATGTCCCGCATCCGACGTAGCGGGGAGCAGACCACGAACAGGCACGCCGCCCAGGTGCCCAGCACGCACACCCAGAGGGCGCCGCGCAGTCCCAGCGCGGTGCCGAGCGCGCCGCCGGTCAGCGCGCCGAGCGGGATCACCCCGAAACAGATCCAGAGGAACGCCGCGTTGACCCGGCCGAGGATCGCCGGTGGGGTGATCCGCTGCCGGTAGGTCGTCGCCGCCACGTTGTACAGCACCGCGTTGGCCGAGAACGCGGCCAGCCCGACCCCGTAGAGCAGCACGCCCCAGCCCGGCTGCGCCAGCGGCATGAGCAGGTAGAACGGCCCCGGCGCGGTCATCGCCACCCAGATCACCCGAGCCGAGCCGAGCCAGGCCGACAGCCGGGCGGCCAGCACCCCCACCACCAGCCCGCCGACGGCGCTGACCGAGAAGACGAGCCCCACCTGCACCGGGTTGGCGTGCAGCTCGCGCACCAGGAAGGTCACCTCGATCGAGCTGGACGCCATGACCCAGAAGTTCGACCAGGTGGTGCAGGCCAGGATGCTGACGAGGATCCGTTGCCGCCGGATGAAGCCGAGCCCGTCGGTCAGCTCCACCCGCAGCGGCACCCGCGGGGCGGGCTCGCGGCGGACCGGCGCCTCCCGGATCAGGATCAGCGTCAGCGCGCTGACCAGGAAGGCGAACCCGTTCGCCAGGAACGTCCGGGCGGCGCCGACCAGGCCGATCAGCGCGCCGCTGACCGTCGGGCCGACGAGTTCGGCGGCGTCCTGGCTGATGGTGAGCTTGGCGTTGCCGTCCACCAGCAGGTCCGCCGGCACCAGTCGGGGGAGCATGCTCTTGTACGCCACGGTGAACAGCACGGTGAGGACCCCGCCGAGCCCGACCACCACGTACAGGAAGACGAGGGTGAGCTGGTCGACCAGGGCGGCCACCGGCAGCGACAGCATGAGCGCGGCCCGACCCAGGTCGCACGCGATCATCAGTCGCCGCTGGTCGAGCCGGTCGGCCACGATGCCCGCCGGCAGCGAGAAAAGCAGGTACGGCAGCCAGGCCAGGACGGTCAGCAGGGAGACCTGGAACACACTGGCGTTCAGGGTGTCGGCGGCCAGCAGCGGCACCGCGACGTTCGCGATCCGGGTGCCCAGCTCGCTGACCGTCTGCCCGCCCCAGAGCAGCAGGAAGTTCCTGCTGCGCCACAGCGACGGGCCGGTTCCCGTCGTGCCAGCCGGGGCCTGGGTCACCTGCTGGGTCACGGCGCTGCCTGTCTGTGCGGTCCCGCGCGCCGCCGGCCGGCGGCCCGGGGACTGTATCGGGGCCGCGATCCTCCGCGACACCGCATTTCGCCCCCGGACGGACGGGGCGTCGGCCCGGCCGGGGCGTGCCGGTACGGTCCCAGGGCCGCTGGCGCCCGGCGGCGGAACGGAGGCTCCACCCGTGTCCATCGCCCTGATCACCCTCGGCGGCACGATCGCGATGGGCGGCGTCGATGCCAGCCGCCCGGGTGTGGTCACCCGACTGACCGGCGCGGACCTTACCGCCGCCGTGCCCGGCCTCGCCGAGCTGGGCGTACCCGTGGACGTGCGGGACACGCAGGCGGTGCCCAGCGCGCACCTGACCGGCCGGCAGCTGCTCGACGTGGTCGCGGAGGCGTCCCGGGCGGTGACCGGCGGCGCGACCGGCGTGGTGGTCACCCAGGGCACCGACACGCTGGAGGAGGCGGCGTTCCTGGCCGACCTGGTCTGGCCGCACGCCGCCCCGCTGGTGTTCACCGGCGCGATGCGCAACCCCACCCTGGCCGGCGCCGACGGGCCGGCGAACCTGCTGGCGGCTCTCCGGGTGGCCGCCGCGCCGGACGCCCGTGACCTGGGCGTGCTGGTCGCCGTCAACGACGAGGTGCACGCCGCCCGCTGGCTGCGCAAGACGCACAGCACCAGCACCGCCACCTTCGCCGCGCCCAACGCCGGCCCGCTCGGGCAGGTGATCGAGGGGGAGGTACGGATGCTGACCCGGCCGCGACGGCACGAGCCGCTGCCGCCGGTGGACCCGGACCGGCTCGACGCGACGCGGGTGGCCCTGTACGTGGTGGCGCTGGACGACGACGGGCTGCTGCTGAACGGCCTGGCGGGCACCCACCAGGGCCTGGTGGTGGCCGGCTTCGGGGTGGGGCACGTGCCGGCCGCGCTGGCACCGGTGCTCGGGGACCTCGCCGCCCGAATGCCGGTCGTGCTCACCTCCCGCTCCGGGGCCGGGTCGGTGCTGCGGCACACGTACGGGGCGGTCGGCTCGGAGACCGACCTGCAACGGCGCGGGCTGCTCAACGGAGGGTTGCTCGACCCGTACAAGGCGCGGGTGCTGCTGCGTCTGCTGCTGGCCGCTGGCGCCGGCCGGGACGAGGTGGCGGCCGCCCTGGCCCGGCACGGGTGAGCGCTGGGCCCCGGACGGCGTCCCTAGACTGCTGCGGTGACCGGAGAGCGACGACCGTTGGCGGACCGGCCGCTTACCGAGCCGCACCCGTCCCGGCTGCCGCCCGACCACCCCGACCGGGCCCGGATTCTCGCCGCCCACACCGCCGCGCTGGCGGCCGGGGAGGTCGGCTACCTCGACCCGGCGACCGGGTTGTTCGTGCTCAGCGCCGGCTTCCTGGCGCGACGCGGCACGTGCTGCGGCCGCGGCTGCCGGCACTGCCCGTACGTGGATGATCCGCCGGTCGGATGAGCGCGGGCGGGGTCGCGGCGGACCCGCCGAACGAGGGCTTCCGCCCGGCCCGGACACCCCGTACGGTGTCCGACGGACATCCGGGCGGGCACCTTCCCGCCGTCGGTCGGCGAGAGGGTGGAGAGTGCGCGGGCGGATCGTGGTGGCCGGGCTGGCGGGGCTGCTGGTGAGCGGCTGCGCCGCCGAGGCCGAGCCGGTGGCGGTGCCGCCGCCGGCGCCGATCGCGGTGGACGTGGCGGCGGCCTCCTCGGGCGGCGCCTGCCGCCTGCTGGACTTCACCCTCATCGAGCAGCTGATCAAGGTGCGCTTCGACGTGGCGGCCGCCAGCGAGCGGGGCGACACGTACACCTGCGTGGTCCGGGCCGAGCGTGCGACGCTGCCGGAGCTGACGCTGAGCGTGACCGACGCCAAGATTGACAAGACGACCTTCGGCGCGGACGTGGTGCCCGACAAGGCGGCGAAGGTCACCGGGCTGGGTCAACAGGCGTACCGGCGGACCACCGCCGCGGCCAGCGGTCAGGGGCCGGTGGCCGAGGTGGGCTGGCTGGCCACCGAGGGTCGACTGGCCACGCTGAGCTGGACCACCGCCCGTGGCGCCGAGCGCTCGGCGGCCGAGAAGCTGACCGGTGACCTCATCGCGCTGGCCAAGAAGGTGGACACCCGGGCGTTGTGACGCCGGGGGCCGACCTCCCTGGCCGGCGGTCGGTCAGCTGGCGGCGACGAAGACCCGGGAGGCGACCTCGCGGGGCAGCCGGACCCGGTCCCCGGAGCGGTCGATCGAGACCCCGTCGCGCTCCTGGGCCACGGTCACCGTGGCGCCCGGGTCGACGCCGGCGGCGTGCAGCTGGCGCAGCACGTCGGCATTGGTCTGCACGCTCTCGCAGATGCGACGCACCACGACCGGCCCGGAGAGCCCGGGGAAGGCCAGGTTGCGCTCACCCTCGCCAGCCGCGGTCGGCTCGGCCTCCAGCGAGCCCAGCCCCTCCAGCCCCGGAATCGGGTTGCCGTAGGGGGAGCGGGTCGGCCGGTTGAGCAGGTCGTACACCCGCTTCTCCACGGCGTCGCTCATCACGTGCTCCCAGCGGCAGGCCTCCTCGTGGGCCTCCTCGTAGGGCATCCCGATGACGTTGACGAGCAACAGCTCGGCGAGGCGGTGCTTGCGCATCACGGACACGGCGGTGCCGCGGCCCTGTGGGGTGAGCACCAGGTGCCGGTCGCCCTCGACGGTGAGCAGGCCGTCGCGCTCCATCCGGGCGACGGTCTGGCTCACGGTCGGGCCGCTCTGCCTGAGCCGCTCGGCGATGCGGGCGCGCAGCGGCGGCACACCCTCCTCCTCCAGTTCGAGGATGGTGCGCAGGTACATTTCGGTCGTGTCGACCAGGTCGTGAGACTTCATGACGTCAGCGGCCCTCCGGTGCACGATGCTACCTCGGCGAACGGCGATCGACCGCCGCCGAGCCGGGTGACGGCGACCCGGATGGTGTTGGATGGTCGCCATGTCCGGTACCGAGGATCAGCTGGTCGAGGTCGACCGGCTCGCCGCCGAGCTCGACCGCGCCGACCCGCCCACCCTGCTCGACGTCCGCTGGCGGCTCACCGGCCCGCCCGGCCGCGACGACTACCTGGCCAACCACCTGCCCGGCGCGGTCTTCGTCGACCTGGACACCGCGCTCTGCGGGCCGCCCGGCGCCGGCGGCCGGCACCCACTGCCCGACCCGGCAGCCCTGCAGGCCGCGCTGCGGGCCGCCGGCGTCCGCGCCGATCACCCGGTGGTGGTGTACGACGGCGGCGACGGGCTGGCCGCCGCCCGCGCCTGGTGGACCCTGCGCTGGGCCGGGCACCGCCCTGTCCGCCTGCTGCACGGGGGCTACCCGGCCTGGGTCGCCGCAGGTCGACCCGTCTCCACCACGGCACCCGCCCCGATCCCCGGTGACGTCGAGGTGCGCCCGGGTGATCTTCCGGTGCTCGACGCCGGACAGGCCGCCGCGCTGGCCGCCGCCGACGACGCCGTGCTGCTCGACGTGCGGGCCGCGCCGCGCTACCGGGGAGAGGTCGAGCCGATTGATCCGGTGGCCGGGCACGTGCCGGGCGCGGCGAATCTGCCCGCCGGAGAGTACGTCGGCCCGGACGGGCGTTTCCTCGCCGCCGACGTGCTGCGCGAGCGGTTCGCCGCCGCCGGGGTGACCGGGGCGCGTTCCGTCGGGGCGTACTGCGGCTCGGGTGTGACGGCCGCGCAGGCCGTGCTCGCGCTGCACCTGGCCGGCCGACCGGACGCGGCCCTCTACGTCGGATCGTGGAGCAACTGGGTGGCCGACCCGTCCCGGCCGGTCGCCTCCGGGCCGACACCCGGCCGCTGACCAGCGCGTGCGGTGGGCCGGTGACGGTCCTCGTGCGACGATGGGCTCATGTCCGACGACACGGTGGTGGTGTGGGACGAGTCGCTGCTCGCCTACGACATGGGTGAGCATCCACTCGACCCCGTCCGGGTGGAGCTGACCGTCGCGCTAGCCCGCGAGCTGGGCATCCTGGATCGGCCGGGGGTCCGCCTGGTCAAGCCGGAGCCCGCCGACGACGCCCTGCTCACCCGGGTGCACGACCCGGCCTACCTGGCCGCGGTGCGCGCCGCGCCGCGCGACCCGCTGTTCGCCGGGTACGGGCTGGGCACGTCCGACAACCCGGTCTTCGACGGGATGCACGAGTCCAGCGCGCTCATCGCCGGCGCCACCGTGGCCGCTGCCGAGGCGGTGTGGCGGGGTGACGCCCGGCGGGCCGTGAACGTGGCCGGTGGCCTGCACCACGCGATGCCCGCCCGGGCCTCCGGCTTCTGCGTCTACAACGACCCGGCGGTGGCCATCGCCCGTCTGCTCGACCTGGGCGCCGAGCGGATCGCGTACGTGGACGTCGACGTGCACCACGGCGACGGGGTGCAGCAGATCTTCTGGGACGACCCCCGGGTGCTCACGGTCAGCGTGCACGAGACCCCGCTCGCGCTCTTCCCGGGCACCGGCTTCCCGGACGAGACCGGCGGGCCGGGCGCGCAGGGCACCGCGGTCAACATGCCCCTGCCGCCGGGCGTGGACGACACCGGCTGGCAGCGGGCGTTCCACGCGATCGTGCCGTCGGTGCTGCGGGCGTTCCGGCCGCAGGTGCTGGTCAGCCAGTGCGGCGCCGACGGGCACCGGTTGGACCCGCTCGCCGACCTCAACCTGACGGTGGACGGGCAGCGGGCCACCTACGTGGCGTTGCGGGCGCTCGCCGACGAGCTGTGCGACGGCCGTTGGGTCGCCACCGGCGGCGGCGGGTACGCGCTGGTCGAGGTGGTGCCCCGGGCCTGGACCCACCTGCTGGCCGTGGCCACCGGCACCCCGCTCGACCCGGCGACGCTCACCCCGCCGGCCTGGCGGGCGCTGGCCGCCGCCCGCCGCCCGGGCCGGGAGGTGCCGCTTCGGATGACCGACGACGCGGACCCGTCGTTCGAGCCGTGGCAGCCGACCGGCGAGCCCAACGCGGTGGACCGGGCGATCGCGGCGACCCGCAAGACGGTCTTCCCGCTGCTCGGGCTCGACCCGTACGACCCGCGGGACTGAGCCGGGCCGGGGGAGGACCGCCGGTGACCACCGTGGACCAGCCGGTGGACGTGCTGCTCAGCGACGGCAGCACCGTCCAGTTGCGGCCGATCGGCCCGGACGACGCGCCGGCCATCGTGGCGATGCACGGCCGGTTCTCCGAGCGCACCCGCTACCTGCGCTACTTCTCGCCGTACCCGCGCATCCCCGAGCGTGACCTGATCCGCTTCGTCACGGTCGACCACCACGACCGGGAGGCGTTCGTGGTGCTGGCCGGTGACCGGATCGTCGCGGTCGGCCGCTACGAGCGGCTCGGGCCGCAGGCACCGGAGGCGGAGGTCGCCTTCGTGGTGGAGGACGCCTACCAGGGGCGGGGCATCGGTTCGGTGCTGATGGAGCACCTCGCCGACGCGGCCCGGCGCAACGGCATCATGAGCTTCGTCGCCGAGGTGCTGCCGGCCAACGGCACGATGCTGCGGGTCTTCGCCGACTTCGGCTACCAGGTCCAGCGCGAGTTCGCCGACGGCGTGGTCCACCTGAGCTTCCCGATCGCGCCGACCGAGGCCACGCTGGAGGTGCAGCGCGGCCGGGAGCACCGCACCGAGGCCCGTTCGATCGCCCGGCTGCTCGCCCCGCGTGGCATCGCCGTCTACGGCGCCAGCGCGACCGGCCAGGGTGTCGGCGCGGCGGTGCTCGGGCACCTCCGCGACGGCGGTTTCACCGGTGCGGTGGTGCCGGTGCATCCGAGTGCGTCGACCGTGGCGGGGCTGCCCGCGTACCCCTCGGCGGTCGACGCCGGGGTGCCGGTCGACCTGGCGGTGGTGGCCGTGCCGCCGGAGGCGGCGTCCGGGGTGGTGACCGACGCGGCCGCCGCCGGGGTGCACGGCCTGGTGGTCATCTCCGCCGGATTCGCCGAGGCCGGCGCGGAGGGCGCGGCCGCGCAGCGTGCGCTGGTCCGCGCGGCGCACGCCGCCGGGATGCGGGTGGTCGGCCCGAACTGTCTCGGTGTGGCCAACACCGATCCGGCGGTACGCCTCAACGCCACCCTCGCGCCGGCGCTGCCGCCGGCCGGCCGGGTCGGCATCTTCAGCCAGTCCGGCGCGTTCGGGGTGGCGCTGCTCGCCGAGGCCGACCGGCGTGGCCTGGGGCTGTCGAGCTTCGTCTCGGCCGGCAACCGGGCCGACGTCTCCGGCAACGATCTGCTCCAGTACTGGCAGGACGACCCCGGCACCGACGTGATCATGCTGTACCTGGAGACCTTCGGCAATCCGCGAAAGTTCGCCCGGCTGGCCCGGCGGATCGGCCGTGCCAAGCCGGTTGTCGCGCTCGCCTCACCGGCCCGCCCGGCCGGGGTGGGCGACACCGCCGGGCCGGACGAGGTGGCGGTGGCCGCGCTCTTCGCCCAGTCCGGGGTGATCCGGGTGGACACCGTGCCCGAGCTACTCGACGTGGGGGTGCTGCTGGCCAACCAGCCGCTGCCCGCCGGTGGCCGGGTCGGCGTGGTCGGCAACTCCTCGGCGCTCACCGGCCTGGCCGCCACCGCCTGCGCCGGGCAGGGCCTCACCGTCGTCGACGGGTATCCCCGCGACGTCGGGCCGCGCGCCGGCGCCGGCGAGTTCGCGGCCGCGCTGGCCGAGACGGCCGGCGACGACCGGGTGGACGCCCTGGTGGTGGTCATCGCACCGCCACTGCCCGGCCAGCTCACCGATGTGGACGCCGACGTCACCGCCGCGCTGCCGGCCGTGCTCGCGCTGGGCAAGCCGACCGTGGCGACGTTGCTGGTCGGCCGGCTGCCGGCGGGGGTGCCGGCGTACGGGGGCGTGGAGGAGGCGGTGCGGGCGCTCGCCCGGGTGCACCGGTACGCCGAGTGGCTGCGCCGACCGCCGGGGGTGGCGCCCGAGCTGCCCCGGATCGACCGGGCCGCCGCGCAGGCCGCGCTGCGCGCCGACGCCACCGATCCGACGGAGTTGCTGGCCGCGTACGGCATCGATGTGGTGGCGTCGGTGCCGGTCGACTCGGTCGACGGCGCGGCCGGGACGGCCATCCGGCTGGGCTTCCCGGTGGCGCTCAAGGCCGCCGCCCCGGGGCTGCGGCACCGGCTCGACCTCGGCGCGGTCCGGCTCGACCTGCCCGACGAGCCGGCGGTCCGCCGGGCGTACGCCGAGCTGGCGGCGGTCTTCGGGGCGGAGGTGCTGGTGCAGCCGATGGTCCCGCCCGGGGTGGCCTGCGTGGTGGAGCTGGTGGAGGATCCGGCGTTCGGGCCGGTGGTCGGTTTCGGTCTCGGCGGCGTCGCCACCGAGCTGCTCGGCGACCGGGCCTGGCGTGCGGTGCCGCTGACCGACCGGGACGCCGCCGAGCTGGTCGACGAGCCTCGGGCGGCGCCGTTGCTGCGCGGGCACCGGGGCGCCGCACCGGTCGACCGCGCGGCCCTGGCGGACCTGTTGCTGCGGGTCGGCCAGCTCGCCGATGAGCAGCCCCGGGTGCGGTCGCTGACCCTCAACCCGGTGCTCGCCCGACCGGACGGCATCTCGGTCCTGCACGCCCAGGTGCGGGTCGGCGGTGTGGCCGCCCGACCGGACACCGGCCCCCGTCGCCTGTGAACGCCCCTTTTCGCCGCGTCCGGTCAGGCGCGGCTGGAGATCTGCTGGACGGCCCAGGCGTTGCCGTCCGGGTCGGTGAAGAAGACGAAGCCGACGTTGTCCAGCGGGTGCGGCGTGGGGCTCGGGTTGGCGCCCAGCACCTGGATCTCGCTGACCTCCACGCCACGTTCGACCAGCTCGGCGCGGGCACGCTCCAGGTCGGGCACCACCAGTTGCAGGCCCTTGAGCGAGCCCGGCGGCATGTCCGGGACGGCGCCCTTGCCGATCACGACCGAGCAGCCGGAGCCGGGCGGGGTCAGCTGGACGATGCGCACGTCGTCGCCCAGCACCGTGTCGTGGTCCACCACGAAGCCGAGCCGGTCGGCGTAGAACTTCTTCGCCCGGTCCACATCGGAGACCGGCACGACCACCACTTCCAACGTCCAGTTCATGGTTGCTCTCCTCGCATCGTCGTTGTCTGGCGCAGCAGGTCGGCGAGCCGCGTGAAGCTCTGCCCGACCCCCCGAGTCATCGGGTACCGCAGCACGGTGTCGCGCCCCTCCGGGGTGGCGTATTGCAGTGTGGTGGTGACTGTCGTCCGCCCGGCCAGCTCGGTGAACTCGTGGCTGACCAGCGTCTCGCCCGGGTAGGACTGGTCGTCGAAGAGCTCGGTGTAGACCAGCCGGTGGGGTGCCTCGATCTGCCGGTAGGCCCCGGCCTGGACCATCCGGGCGTCCTCCGGGCCGAGCGACACGAACCGCCACCGCCCGCCGACCCGCAGGTCGACGTCGCACTCCGCCAGCCGCCAGCCGCGCGCGCCGTACCACCGGACCAGCAGCTCGGGCTGGGTGAAGGCGGCGAAGACCAGGGGTGCCGGCGCCTCGAACAGCCGACTCAACACGATCTCCCGATCGCCCGGCGTGTGGACGACGAGCGGGTCGTCGGCGCCGCTCACCCGCGCGTCCCGTCCGGTCGGGTGCGCCGGCGCTCGGCGTCGGTCCGGTCGACGGCCTTCAGTTCGTCGAGCAGGGCGTCGAGGCGCTGGTAACTCTCCGCCCAGTAGTCGCGGAAGTCGGCGAGCCAGGCCGTGGCCTCCCGCAGCGGCCGGGCCTCCAGCCGGCACGGCCGGCGCTGGGCGTCCCGCCCTCGGCTGACCAGGCCGGCACGCTCCAGCACCTTGAGGTGCTTGGAGATGGCCGGTTGGCTCATCGCGAAGGGCTCCGCCAGCTCCGTCACGGTCGCCTCACCGCCCGCCAACCGGGCGAGGATCGCCCGCCGGGTCGGGTCGGCCAGCGCCGCGAATGTCGCGTCCAACAGCTCCGTGCCCACTGCTTATAACCTCCTGGTTCTATAACCATATGGTTTGTAGCGTGGATCGGTGCCCGCGTCAAGCACCTCGACAACACGGAAGGCCCCGGCGAACCGCCGGGGCCTTCGTGGGCGCCACTGCGTCAGCAGGCGTACGCCTCCAGACGCTGGGCCCGCTCCGGTGCGCGCAGCTTCAGCAGCGTCACCTTCTCGATCTGCCGGATCCGCTCCCGGGAGAGGCCGAACTCCCGACCCACCTCGTCCAGCGTGCGCTGCCGGCCGTCGTCCAGCCCGAACCGGAGCCGGATGACCGCCTGCTCCCGCTGGGACAGGGTGGCCAGCACGATGCTCACCTCGTTGCGCAGCTCGCCCTGAGCGGCCGCGTCACCCGGCTCGGCGCGCGGGTCCACCGCGGCCACGAAGTCACCGAGCGCGCTCTCGCCGTCGTCGCCGACGGCCTGGTCCAGGCTGACCGGCTCCCGGTCGTACGAGATCAGCTCGATGACCTGGAACTCGGGGATGTCCAGAGCCCGTGCGACCTCGGCGACCGTGGGTTCGCGGCCCAGCGTCACCGCCAGCTCGCGGCGGGCCCGAACCATCCGGTTGACCTGCTCGACCATGTGTACGGGGATGCGGATGGTGCGGGCCTGGTCGGCCATCGCGCGGGTGATCGCCTGCCGGATCCACCAGGTGGCGTAGGTGGAGAACTTGTAGCCCTTGGCGTAGTCGAACTTCTCCACCGCCCGGATCAGGCCGAGGTTGCCCTCCTGGATCAGGTCGAGAAAGGCCATCCCACGTCCGGTGTAGCGCTTGGCGATGCTGACCACCAGCCGCAGGTTCGCCTCCAGCAGATGGTCCTTGGCCGCCCGGCCCTCCGCGACGACCAGCTCCAGATCGGCCCGCAGCGCCGGCGAGACCGGGGTGCAGGTGGCGAGCTTCTCGTCGGCGAACAGGCCGGCCTCGATGCGCCGGGCCAGGTCGACCTCCTGCGCCGCGGTCAGCAGCTTCGTCCGGCCGATCCCGTTGAGATACGCCCGGACCAGGTCGGTGGAGATGCCACGCTCGTCGGTGGCGTCCAGGTCGGCGAGGACCTCGGTGGCCCCGTCGGTGTCGGTGCTGGCGGCCGGGCGCGTCCGGTGTTCCGTCATCTGCAGGACCATCTCTGTCTCTCCCCGTTTCCACGTCTGTGCCGTGTCTCCGGCCCAGTGGTGCCGGTGTGACACACAGCTTGGCGGGCGGGGCGTAAAACGGGAGTGAGGCGATCGGGCACCCGACAGCAATCCGGCCGGGTCACGGGCGCGGTGTGTCGTCCCGGTGCGTCGTTGACCGCCCCGGCTACCGTGCCGACGGTCGGCCACCCACGGTCGACGCGACAGGAGATGGAGAGCGACGTGGTCTTCAAGCGGCTCATGAAGGCGATGGGGGTCGGCGGCCCGTCGGTGGAGACGGTGCTGGCCAACCCGAACTGCCGCCCGGGCGGCCAGTTGGAGGGCCGCATCCAGGTGCTCGGCGGCGACCACCAGGTCGACATCGACCACGTGACGCTCGGCCTGGTCACCCGGGTCGAGGTGGAGAGCGGCGACAACAACTACGACACCACCCAGGAGTTCCACCGCCAGCGGGTCACCGGCGCGTTCCGGCTGGAGCCGGGGCAGCGCCACGACATCCCGTTCCGCTTCGACGTGCCGTGGGAGACACCCGTCACCGAGCTGTACGGGCAGCACCTGCACGGCATGACGATGGGGCTGCGTACGGAGCTGGAGGTCGCCCGCGCGGTCGACAAGGGCGACCTGGACGCGGTGTCGGTGCACCCGCTGCCGGCGCAGGAACGGCTGCTGGACGCGTTGCTGCGGCTGGGCTTCCGGTTCGCGCGCGCCGATGTGGAGCGTGGTCACATCTACGGCGTCCGGCAGACGCTGCCGTTCTACCAGGAGATCGAGTTCAGTCCGGCGCCGCAGTACGCCCGTTCGATCAACCAGTTGGAGGTCACCTTCATCGCCGATCCGCAGCAGATGCAGGTGGTGCTGGAGGTCGACAAGCGCGGCGGCGTCTTCACCGAGGGCCGGGACGCGTTCGGCCGGTTCACGGTCGACCACGCCACCGCCGACCGCACCGACTGGACCGCCGAACTCGACGGCTGGCTCCGCCAGTCCCTCCAACGCCGCGGCCTCTTCTCCTGACG
>NZ_QGKR01000087.1 GCF_003172955.1 Micromonospora acroterricola
CCATCGCCAGCAGCGCCTCCTCGCCGTACGTGCCCAGCCGTTCGGTAAAGCCGCCGACCTGCTGGAACGCCCGCCGGCGCAGCACCACCGCGCAGGCCAGGAAGCCCAGCACCGCCGGCCCCGGCGCGCCCGGCGGGGTGCCCAGCGGCGCGCGGGCCATCGCGGCGGACACCGGGTCGAGCCGCTGCTCCCGGCCGACCCGCACCTGCCCGGTGAGCAGGCCGGTGCCGGGGCGCCCGCGCAGGATCGCGGCGGCCCGTTCCAGCGCACCCGGCGCCCAGTACGAGTCGTCGTCGGCGAACGCCACGAACGGCGTGTCGGCCAGCTCGACGCCGATGTTGCGGGCCGCGCCGGCGCCCGCGTTCTCGTCGAGCCGCACCACCCGCACCGCGGGAAAGGCCCGGGCGACTGCGGCGGGGGTGCCATCGTCGGAGCCGTTGTCCACCAGGATCACCGGGGCGGCGTGCCGGCCCAGCGTGTCGAGCAGCTGCGCACGTCGGTTGCGGGTGGCCACCACCACGGTCACGTCGGTCATGGCGGCCCTGCTACCCCGGCGCGGCCCGCTCACGCCTGCCGCGGCGGGCCATCCCTCCCAGGTCGGGGTCAGTGGTGCCGGCGGCCGTGGCTCAGCCCCTCCAGCACCAACGTCAGCCCGGCGCCGACGAGCCAGACGTCCTTGGCCAGCCCGCTGCCCTGCTGGGTCGGGCGCACGCTGCCGCCCTCGCGCATCCCCGGCGTTTTCAGGTACAGCTGCACCAGGCCCGCGCCGAAGGCGGTCAGGCCGAGCCCGGCCAGGGGCGCCGGCACGAACGGGGCGAGCAGCGCGGCCCCCAGGGCGATCTCCGAGTACGACAGCAGCTTGGCGAAGCGCGCCGGCTCCAGTTGGCCGAGCTGCGGAATGGCCCCGACCGCCATCCCGTGCAGTCCCTGCGCGGCCTCACCCTCCAGGGTCCGCTTGCTCAGGCCCGAGTTGAGGACGTACGCGCCGATGCTGACCCGCAGCGGCAGATGCGCCAGTTTCATGATCACTCCCGGTGGCCGTGGTCCGAATGCGGCCCGCGTACCCGGAGCGGCCCGCGATAACCCGCCGGCCGGCCGACTTGGCCGGCCATGTTGATCGCGGTAGGTTCGCGAGGGAACCACCGCCAACCCCGCACCAACCAGGCACACCACCTGCTGGCCATCATGGGCTCTTCTTCTGCCGGGCCTATGGCGTGCGCCGCTATGAGAAGCAAGCTCAAGGCGGCGGATTTGACCGAGGAGTTGTCGTGAAGACGACCCGGATCGCCTACTCGCACCGGCTCAACGCGGAGAAAAACCCCGACATCACCCTGCACACCCCGCACCGCGCGGTCAGGCAGATCGTCCAGGCGCGGGCCGATCGCCACCGGAGCAGACTGCCGCTCCCGGACTCCAACCCACGCAGGCTGGAGAGCGAACCATCCGACGTGCTCAGCAATGAGCAATAACAAGGAAGCAGGCGAAGTGAGCCAGGAAGTCCGGGGAGTCATCTCCCGCAGCAAGGGCGCGCCGGTCGAGGTCACCACCATCGTGGTGCCCGATCCCGGTCCCGGTGAGGCGATCGTCCGGATCCAGTCCTGCGGGGTCTGCCACACCGATCTGCACTACCGCGAGGGTGGCATCAACGACGACTACCCGTTCCTGCTCGGCCACGAGGCGGCGGGCATCGTCGAGCAGGTGGGGGAGGGGGTCACCGGCGTCGCCCCGGGCGACTTCGTGGTGCTCAACTGGCGAGCGGTCTGCGGCGTCTGCCGGGCCTGCCGCCGTGGCCGTCCCTGGTACTGCTTCGCCACCCACAACGCCAGCCAGCGGATGACCCTCACCGACGGCACCGAGCTCGCCCCGGCCCTGGGCATCGGCGCGTTCGCCGAGAAGACCCTGGTCCACGCCGGCCAGTGCACGAAGGTCGACCCGGCCGCCCGACCCGCTGCGGTGGGCCTGCTGGGCTGCGGGGTGATGGCCGGGCTGGGCGCCGCCATGAACACCGGCAACGTCACCCGCGGCGACTCGGTCGCGGTGATCGGCTGCGGCGGCGTCGGCGACGCGGCGGTCGCCGGGGCGGTGCTGGCCGGCGCCACGACGATCGTGGCGGTGGACACCGACTCCCGCAAGCTGGACTGGGCGCGCCGGTTCGGCGCCACGCACACCGTCAACGCCTCCGAGACCGACCCGGTCGAGGCGATCCGCGCCGCCACCGGCGGCTTCGGCGCCGACGTGGTGATCGACGCGGTGGGTCGACCCGAGACGTGGAAGCAGGCCTTCTACGCCCGGGACCTCGCCGGCACGGTGGTGCTGGTGGGCGTGCCGACCCCGCAGATGACGGTCGAGCTGCCGCTGCTGGACGTCTTCGGTCGCGGCGGCGCCCTCAAGTCCAGCTGGTACGGCGACTGCCTGCCCAGCCGGGACTTCCCCATGCTCACCGAGCTGTACCTCCAGGGCCGCCTCGACCTGGACGCGTTCGTCACCGAGGAGATCGCGCTGGACAAGGTCGAGGAGGCGTTCGACCGGATGCACCGCGGCGACGTGCTCCGTTCGGTGGTGGTGTTCCCGTGACCGCCCGGGTCGGGCACGCGGTCACCTCCGGCACGTTCTCCCTCGACGGGCAGACGTTCGACGTGGACAACAACGTCTGGGTGCTGGGCGACGACAGCGAGTGCGTCATCTTCGACGCGCCGCACGACGTGGCCGCGATCCTCGCCGTCGTGGGGGACCGGCGGGTCCGCGCGATCCTGGCCACCCACGCGCACGACGACCACGTCCGCGTGGCGCCCGAGCTGGCCCAGGCCACCGGCGCGCCGGTGCTGCTGCACGCCGCCGACCGGGTGCTCTGGGACATGGTCCACCCCCACCTGCCGCCCAACGGCGAGCTGCACGACGGGCAGGGCATCGAGGTGGCGGGCACGACGCTGCGGGTGCTGCACACCCCCGGGCACAGCCCCGGCGCGTGCAGCTTCCACGCCCCGGAGCTGGGCGCGGTGTTCACCGGCGACACGCTCTTCGCCGGCGGTCCGGGCGCCACCGGTCGCTCGTACAGCGACTTCGACACCATCGTCCGGTCGATCCGCACCAGCCTGCTCACCCTGCCGGCGGAAACCGTGGTCCACACCGGGCACGGCGACGACACCACGATCGGCGCGGAGACTCCACACCTGCAGGAGTGGCTGGCGCGGGGCCACTGAGCGGTCGGCTCGATCCGGCCGGCGCTAGGATCCGGGCGCATGAGCGCCGAGCAGCCCGCACCCGTCGTCCGTCAACTGCGCCTCGTGGTCGAGGCGGCGGACTACGAGGCGGCCGTCGCGTTCTTCCGCGACGCGCTCGGCCTGCCCGAGGAGGCCGCGTTCAGCGGCGAGGGTGACGCCCGGGTGACGATCCTGGACGCAGGTCGCGCCACCCTGGAGATCGCCAATCCGGCCCAGAAGCGCATGATCGACGAGGTCGAGGTGGGCCGGCAGATCGCGCCCCGCATCCGGGTGGCCTTCGAGGTGGACGACGCCCGGAAGACCACCGCCCGCCTGCTGGCCGCCGGAGCGAGCGAGATCGCCCCGCCCACGCGTACGCCCTGGCAATCGCTCAACGCCCGCCTCGACGCCCCGGCGGATCTGCAGATCACCGTCTTCCAGGAGCTGCGCACACCGGAGGAGCGGGCAGGAATGGACGACTTCGCCACCGGACGTGACGCCGACGTCTGACCCGTATAGGGGGTTCTCGACCGCTCGTCTCGTTTTCGGCCGGGCGGTCCGGTTTGTGGTGCCCGCGTGAGCCTCGCCCGATCTCCTGCGTGACCGGGACCGCAGCCTGGCGAGGCCCGGCATTTCCGGAATGCCCGACACCTGAAGCTGGTTGTGTCCCCCGTACCGCCGGAGCCCAAACCCTTTTCCGCGGTCATCTCCCGAGGAGTGTTCACCCCGGAGCGCTCCGTACGATCGAAAGGGCAACCATCGTGAAGGTCGACTTCACTCGATGGCTCCCCGCCATCGCTAAGGACTCGTACCGCAAGACCGCGCTGAGCGTTGTGGGTGTGGCCGCCCTGGGTGGCCTGGCGCTCGCGCCGACGGCGGCCGCCGCCCCGGTCACCTCCGGGCCGCACCAGGGCGCTGTAGCCGCCATCGACCTCGCCACCGGCAAGGCCGCCTCCGCGGCCCGCCAGGAGGACCAGCCCGTCGAGTCCGGGCTGACCACCGGCTCCGCCACCGGCAAGCCGCCGGCGGGCAAGCCGAGCCGTGAGGAGCTCATTCCGCACGGCATCGAAGGCGCCCAGTCGCGCATTCCGCTCGACGACGCGCAGCTGGCCAACGCCCGGGCGATCGTCGACGCGGCCAAGAAGACCGGCGTCGGCGAGCGGGGCGCGGTGATCGGCATCGCCACCTCGTTGCAGGAGTCGAAGCTGTACAACCTCGGCCACCTCGGCGCGTACAACGACCACGACTCGCAGGGCCTGTTCCAGCAGCGTCCGTCGTCGGGTTGGGGTACGCCCGAGCAGATCACCGACCCGGAGTACTCCGCCACGGCGTTCTTCAGCGCGCTGAGGAACATCGGCGGCTGGCAGGACCTGCCGCTGACCACCGCGGCGCAGACGGTCCAGGTCTCCGCCTTCCCGTACGCGTACGCGCAGTGGGAGGAGCAGGCGGCGGACCTCGTCCAGCAGCTCTGGTGACACGACAAGCGCACGGCACGCCGGCCGGCTCCCGAACAGGGGGCCGGCCGGCGTCGTCGTGTCCGGGTACCTCAGCAGGCGGGGTAGAGGCGACGGGTGCCGACGCCGGCGTCGTACGCGGCCCGGTCGCTGAACCGGCAGCCGTAGTCGGGACGGGCCACCACCGCCGGGTCGGTCACCGTGTCGCCGGCCGGGCGCTTGCCGGTGCGTACCCAGGACACCAGGTCGTCCCAGGCGGCGCCGGCCTCGGCCGGGCTGAACTCGCAGTGCTGCGTGGCCCGGATGGCCCGCTGCACCAGCAGCTTGCCGCGGCCGTGCCGGGCGACGTCCGTGGCGTACGCCTGCTCCATGCTGAACGGCACGAACAGGTCACCGAGGCCGTGCAGGCTGAGCACCGGCGCGGTGGGACGACCGGCGATCCGCGGCACCTCGGTCAGCGTCGGCAGGAGCCGCTGCCGAAGGTTCTCCGGGGCGACCCGCCGCACGGTGGCGTTGACGTTGACCGGGCTGTTCGGGGTGTAGCGGGTGAGCAGGTTGGTGGAGAGCTGACCGGGCCGCTGGGCGGGGGAGTCGCCGCCGCTGGTCACGGTGATCGAGAAGAGGAAGTCCTTCCAGACGGCGAACGCGGCGTCCGCGCCGGGGCGCGGCCCGCCCGAGCGGTTCACCGTGATCGCCCGCAACTGCTTGCCCCGGTCCGTGGTGGTGTCCGGCCCGGTGGGGGTGAGCCCGGCGAGACCGAGTGCCACCTGGATGCGGGGTACGGCGTTCGTCAGGTAGTCGGCCGGCGTGGGGTAGGCCGGCACCCCGGCGAGGGCCTGCGCGACCAGGTTGTAGTCGAGGTAGAAGTCGAGCAGCGTCTGGTCGCCGAGCACCCCGCACATGGGCAGCGCGCCGTCGTAGTAGCCGGGGTACTGCTCCAGGGAACGGCCAATGATGTACCCGCCCATCGACACCCCGGCGAGGTAGGTGTGGTGTGGCCGGCGGACGGTTCGTCCGAAGTGGTCGGCCAGGTCTCGGGTGCCCAGTACCCCGGAGCGGATGTCGAAGCCGTTGCGGTCGTACGAGGACGACGCCCAGGCGTAGCCCTGGTCGAGCAGCCGCTGGCGCAACCCGAAGCCGGGCGGCTCCGGCGAGAGCACCGTGCCCTGGCCCCGGTAGCCGTGCGCCCACAGCACCAGGTCACCGTTCCACCGGGCGGGGACCTCGATGATGTACCCGGCGTGGCGGTGCACGCCCTGACGTACCGTCGTCGGCTTGCCGCCCACGACCAGCGGCGCCAGCGGCGGGTTCTCGATGGTGTAGCCCGGCAGCGGCTGGCCGCCACCCGGGTCGCGGTCGGCGGCGGTGACCGGCGCGGCGCCGGCCAGCCCGACCGCCAGGGTCAGGGTCGCGGTGGCGGCGAGCAGACGCCGGAGGGTACGAACGGGTGAGGACAGCATCGACGCTCCCCATCGGACGGATGTCGCCCGCGGGCGACCAGGCGGGACGGTTGCCTACCGGCCGGTAGCGACCTGAACCTAGGACGGCTGTCGACCAGAGTCAATGGCTGCGCTGACCGCCCGGTCAGGTGCGGCTGTCCGGCCGGTCAGACCAGGCCGTGTGCCAGCATCGCCTCGGCCACCCGGCGGAAGCCGTTGATGTTCGCCCCGGCCACGTAGTCGCCCGGCAGCCCGTACTCCTCGGCGGTGCTCCAGCAGCGGGCGTGGATGTCCCGCATGGTTTCCCGCAGGCGCTGCTCCGACTGGGCGAACGTCCACGACTCCCGGCTCGCGTTCTGCTGCATCTCCAGCGCGCTCACCGCCACCCCGCCGGCGTTGGCCGCCTTGCCCGGGGCGAACCGCACCCCGGCCCGGCCGAGGATCCGCACCGCCTCGGGTGTCGTCGGCATGTTGGCGCCCTCGATCACCGCGACGCAGCCGCCGGCCACCAGCGCCGCGGCCTCCGCGCCGCCGATCTCGTTCTGCGTCGCGCACGGCAGGGCCAGGTCGCAGGGCACCTCCCAGACGGTACGGTCGGCAACGGCCACCGCGTGCGGTACGTGCCGCGGGTAGTCGTCGAGCCGGCCGCGGCGCTCCTCCTTCAGCTCCCGCAGCAGCTCCAGGTCGATGCCCTTCTCGTCGAGCAGGTACCCGTCGGAGTCCGAGCAGGCCACCACCGTCCCGCCGAGCTGGTGCACCTTCTCGATCGCGTAGATCGCCACGTTGCCCGAGCCGGAGACGACCACCCGCTTGCCCTCCAGGCTGTCGCCGCTCTGCCGCAACATCTCCTCGGCGAAGAACACCGCCCCGTACCCGGTCGCCTCCCGACGCGCCTGCGCACCCCCGTACGCCAGGCCCTTCCCGGTGAGCACCCCCGACTCGTAGCGGTTGGTGATCCGCTTGTACTGGCCGAAGAGGTAGCCGATCTCCCGGCCGCCCACCCCGATGTCCCCCGCCGGCACGTCGGTCTGCGCGCCGATGTGCCGGTGCAGCTCCGTCATGAAGCTCTGGCAGAAGCGCATCACCTCACGGTCCGAGCGCCCCTTCGGGTCGAAGTCCGCGCCGCCCTTGCCACCGCCGATCGACAGGCCGGTCAACGCGTTCTTGAATATCTGCTCGAAGCCGAGGAACTTCACGATGCCCAGGTACACCGACGGGTGAAAGCGCAGCCCACCCTTGAACGGGCCGAGCGCGCTGTTGAACTCCACCCGGAAGCCGCGGTTGACCCGTACCCGGCCACGGTCGTCCTCCCACGGCACCCGGAAGATCACCTGTCGTTCCGGCTCGCAGATCCGCTCGATGATCCGCGCCTCCGCGTACTCGGGGTGCCGGGCCAGCGCCGGGCCGATGCTCTCCAGCACCTCCCGTACGGCCTGGTGGAACTCCGGCTCGCCCGGATTCCGGGCGACCACACTGGCGAACACCGTCTCGACGGTCTCCGGCATGACCGGCACGTCCCTTCCGTCCCGGCGGCATCGTTGCCGCCCCGCGCCGGCGCGACCCGCCGACCGCCCCGGAGTACGGCCCGCTGCTCCGTCCGGTTCACCGCCGCACCGCCGTCGTCCTCGTCGGGTCGCGGGCGGTGGGTGGTCTGCCTGTGCCCCGTCCCTCGCCCGTGCGGTGCCGCCCGGCTGTGCGCTCCCGGGAGGCGGTCGGGTTGACTGGTCGCCGTGGACGAGTTGATCTGGGAGGCGGCGCGAGCGTCGCGCGGCTGGTTGGACGCCGCGAACGGCGCCGGGCAGACGGAACTGACCTGTCGCATCCTCAAGCTGACCGAGGAGGCAGGGGAGGCGTCGGCCGCCTGGATCGGTCTGCTCGGGCAGAATCCGCGCAAGGGCGTCACCCACACCCGCGAGGACGTGGCGGCCGAGTTGGCCGATGTCGCCTTCACGGCGCTGGTGGCCATCGAGAGCCTGGGCCTCGACGCGCGAACGGTGCTGGGCTCCTGCGCCGCAAAGGTCCGCTCCCGCCTCACCGACTGACCGGTTCCGGGGTGCATGTTCCGGCTGTGGTCGTGATACCTGTGAGTCATAACTATGCCTGTGAGGTATCAAGCTGAATGGCGACCTCGCCCAGGAGCGCTCCTCGCGGTGAGTGACTCGGTTTCCGTCAAGTCGCGGTGTCGTGGGGCGGTGGATACCCCGCTTTCAGGGATACCGAGTCGATCACGGCCCAACCGGGTGCCTCCCGCCACAACGATGGGCGATCCGGCGTCGTATGTCGGGTATCGGTTGAATCTGGCCTGTGACCGACCGCACCCTGGCGACGGAATCGTGGCCGGCCCGGGGTCGTTACATACCCTGACGATCGCAGCACCACGCGCCGCCAGCCCGGCTCCCGGGTTGGAATGCAGGCCAGGGCCCGGTCGTTGCAGACTCCCTGACGGCGCACGAGCGCCCGCTGGACCGGGTGCTGATGGACGGGCCAACCCCGGAATGAGCCCGGCCCGCAGGTCGTTACACATGGACCCGGCGCCACGAGGCCCCCGCCCGTAGGCCGCCGAAAGACTTTCCCCCTTGTATCTGGAAGCGCCGGACGAGGTGCTCACGCCCGCGACGCCGTTCCCCCTGAACCAGGCGTGTGGGTGTCTACCCCCGAAGGAGCAACCCCCATGAAGACGATCTTCCGTAAGAGCATGCTGTCCGTTGCTGGTCTCGCGTTCGCCGGTGGTGTCTTCGCCGGTCCGATCGCCGCCCACGCCGCCACCCCGGTCGAGGGCAAGCCCGTCGCGGTCGCGGTGCAGACGGTCAAGGCGCAGGGCGCCCAGTCGCACATCGACCTCAACGACGAGCAGACCGCCAACGTCAAGGCGATCATCGCCGCCACGAAGAAGGCCGGCCTGCCCGAGCGGGCCGCGGTCATCTCGATCGCGACCAGCCTGCAGGAGTCGAAGCTGGAGAACCTCGGCCACCTCGGCGACAGCAACGACCACGACTCGCTGGGCCTGTTCCAGCAGCGGCCGAGCTCGGGTTGGGGTACGCCGGAGCAGATCACCGACCCCGAGTACTCGACGACCGCGTTCCTCAAGGGTCTGAAGCAGGTTGACGGGTGGCAGGACATGGCGCTGACCGACGCCGCGCAGACCGTGCAGGTCTCGGCCTACCCCGACGCCTACGCGCAGTGGGAGCAGCAGGCTGCCGACCTCGTCGCCCAGCACTGGAACAGCTGACCCACCGCACGACCCGCTGGCCGGCACCCCCAACCCGGGGTGCCGGCCAGCGGCATGTCTCAGTCCAGAAAGGACCACCGATGTTGGCGACGTAGGGCAGCGGCGTGGTGGGCGCTGAGTGATCCGAACGGGTGGCGGGTACGTACTCACCGGCGGGGACCGGCGGAGGGACGTGGACATGGCCGCAGTGGGGTACGGCGCTGATCACGAGCCGGAGTCGGAGCCGCCGGGCGAGCCCGCCCCACACCGGCGCTGGTCCCTCGGAGCCCGAATGTTGCTGGCTGCCGCAGCTGTCGTGCTGATCCTCGGCGCCGCCGCGGTAGCCGTGATCGTCGCCGATCCGCACCGCCTCGGCATGGGCTACTCCGGAGCCGTCGGTCCCGGCGGCGAGCCCAACGCCGTCCGCCCCGGCGGCGAACCCGGCGCAGGCGGGCCCGACGGCGCAACCGATCCCGCGCGCCCTGACGATGCACCCGACGCCGCCTCGCCCGGCGGCACCGCACCTGACGTCGCACGGCCCGATGCTCGCCGAGGCGAGGACGCCGGCCCGGGGACGAACACGTCCGACCGCGCCGGCGGCGGGCCACATGGCGAGGGTGCGCCGGCTGCCGGGCAGGCGATGGTCGCGCCGGTGGCGGGTCGGCAGGAGGCAACCTTCGTGCTCGCGGACGGGCTGGCCTCACTTGACCTGCGGGTGGCCGACCTGGGCGACGACCTCTATCGGATCAGCAGCCCGGCCGGCTCGGGCGTGGCGCCGCGGCCGGAGGTGCTGGGCGAGACCGTCCGGCTCGGGGTGGTGGCTACCGGTACGGCGGGGGCGAGGGCCGTGCGGGTGCTGCTCAACGAGCGGGTCGGTTGGCGTCTCCACCTTGTGGGCGGGGTGAGCAGCCAGACGCTCGACCTGGGCCGGGCCCGGCTGCTGGGGATGGAGCTCGCCGGCGGGTCGTCGCGCACCGACATTTTCCTGCCTCCCGTCACGGGCACGATGACCGTGCGGCTGACCGGCGGGGCGAGCCAGCTCGACGTCCGGGTGCCCGGCGAGCCGCCGGTACGGGTCCGCGTGGGAGCGGGCGCCGCCTCGGTCGTGGTGCGCGACGAGCGCTGGGCCGGGGTGGCGGCTGGCGCGCTGCTGAGTACGCCGGGGTGGGACCGGTCGGTGGACCGGCTCTACCTCGACCTGGTGGCGGGGGCCAGCAGCGTGACCGTGGGCTCGGCAACCCGGTGAACCCGGGCCCTCACCCGCTGCGGCAGGTGCCGCACCCGTGGGTGGGCGCGGGTGGGAAGCGCCGCAGCCCTGGGCGGAGGCGAGCGTACAGTCGGGCGGTGGAGCGTACTGAATCGATGCTGGCGGAGACCCGACCGCCCGGTGTGGCCGACGTCGATCCGGGCAGCGTGCTGCTGCCCGGCCACGACGTGCCGTTGGGGCGGTACACGACCGTCCGCCGGCTGCTGCCGCAGCGTCCGCGCCGGATGGTCGGCGCCTGGTGTTTCGTGGACCATTTCGGCCCGGACGACGTGGCGCAGCGGCCCGGCATGGAGGTGCCGCCGCACCCGCACACCGGCCTGCAGACGGTGACGTGGCTGCTGGACGGCGAGATCCTGCACCGGGACAGTCTGGGCAACGTCCAGCCGATCCGGCCCGGCCAGTTGAACGTGATGACCTCCGGGCACGGTATCGCCCACTCCGAGCGGTCGCCGGCCACCCATCCGCCGGTGATGCACGGCGTGCAGCTCTGGGTGGCGCTGCCGGACCCGGCGCGGGCGGGAGCGGCCGACTTCGCCCACCACGCCGACCTGCCGCGCTGGCGCGAGGGCGAGGTGGACGTGACCCTGCTGGTCGGTGAGTTCGCCGGGCAGCGCTCCCCGGCGGTGGTGCACACGCCGCTGGTCGGCGTGCAGCTGGAGCTGAGCGGTTCGGCGCCGACCACGCTGCCGCTGCGGCCCGATTTCGAGTACGCCCTGCTGGCGATGAACGGTTCCGCGGAGGCGGCCGGGGTCGGGTTCGAGCCGGGTGCGCTGCTCTATCTGGGCTCGGGTCGGAGTGACCTGACCGTGCGTGGCGGGGCCGGGGCGAGGTTGCTGCTGCTGGGCGGGACGCCGTTCGACGAGCCGCTGGTGATGTGGTGGAACTTCGTGGGCCGCTCCCACGAGGAGGTGGTCGCCGCCCGGGAGGACTGGATGGCGGGGCGACGCTTCGGCGTGGTCGCCGACGATCCTGCGCCGCCGCTGCCGGCGCCGGCCCTGCCCACCACCCGGCTCAAGGCCCGCGACCGCACCGGCGGCCTGCACGGCTGACACCACGGGGGGCGCACGCTCGGCGTGTGACCGACGGTGGCGTGGGTAGTCGCCCGCATGGCGACCACTCTGATCACTCCCGTGGAGGACCGGAAGCGCCTGGCCCGCCGGCTTGCCGGCAGCGGCCGGGGCTTCGCCGAGCAGTACGGCTTCCGGGTCACCAACAACCCGTCGAGCCTCTTCCAGGTGCTCTACCTCTCGGTGCTGCTCGCCCGACGTGGCGACTTCCGTCGGGCGTTGGACGGCGCGCGGGCCCTGCGCGACGAGGGGTGGGACAGCGCCGCCCGGTTGGCCCGCTCGCTGCACGAGGACCGGGTACGGGTGCTGCGCGACAGCGGCCAGCGCGGCGACGTGGGCGCGCTGGCCGACGTGCTGGGCGACCTGGCGCGAACGGTCGTCGACCGGTACCGGGGTGACCTGCGCCGGTTGCGGGCGCTCGCGCACCACGATCCGGGCCGGGAGCGGCAGCTCCTCGCCGAGCTGCCCGGCGTGGACGACCAGGTGGTCGACCTGTTCCTGCGGGAGGCGCAGGCGCTCTGGCGGGAGGTGGCCCCGGTGGCCGACCGGCGGGCGTTGGCGGCGGCCCGCCGGCTCGGGCTGGGCCGGTCCGCGGACGACCTGGCCGGGTTGGCCGGCAGCGGGGAGTCGGAGCGGCTGGCCTGGCTGGTGGGGGCGCTGGCCCGCGTGGATCTGGAGCACCGGTACGCGGAGGTGACCGGATGACCGGGACGTGCCCTGGCCCACAGTTGGCGAAAATCTAACCGTACGGATGATGTTCTGTCGTATGGTTGTACCCGGCAGTGCTGGCCGCTCGGTTCGGGCGACCATCCACCGCCTGGTGATCGCACCCGGTTCGGGCGTGATTCACCGCCTGGGCAGGTTTTGTGGCGCCCCCGGTCGCGGTTCGTGGCCCCGGGGCGCCCGCCTGTCCCGGCGTTCCCGCCACTGCCCCGTGACGACCCCCGGGTCAGTTGGCCAGGCCCGCCAGCAGGTTCACCGTGACGGCGATGATGAACGCGCCGAACAGGTACGCCAGCAGCGAGTGCCGTAGCGCCGTGCGACGCATCTCGTTGCTGGTCAGGTTGGTGTCCGAGACCTGGAACGTCGTCCCGATGGTGAACGCCATGTACGCGAAGTCGGAGTAGCGGGGCGGCTCGGGCTGGTTGAAGTTCACGCCGCCGTCGGGGCCGGTGTAGTAGATCCGGGCGTACCGGGCGGCGAAGACGGTGTGCACGACCAGCCAGGAGAGCAGCACGCTGAGCACGCCCATCCCGCCGTACAGTTCACGGGCCAGTCCGGGCGGCGCGGCCTGCGCGCTGGCCAGCACCAGCCCGACCGCCAGCAGGCTCGCCAGGCAGGCGATCAGCAGCACCACGTCGCGGGTTGCCCGGTTGGCGTCCTCGTACGAGGCGACCCGGGAGGTGTGGGTCGCGTCCAGCGGCCAGAGCCTGCGCCACACCAGTCCCAGCCAGCTCAGCGCGGCCGCGTCCCAGCCGACGAGCGGCGCGATGGGCGGTGGCAGCATCAGGGCGGCGGCACCGCCGGCGACGACGCCGACCACCGCCACGAGAACGAGTTGGAACGCGGCGGGGGTGTGCCCGTACGGGGGCCCGGCCAGCGGACCCGTCCTCGTCATCCGCGCCGCCCGCCCGTGCGGGCCGCCACCGGCGGGTCAGATGCCGCGCAGGTGCTGCGAGACCCGGTTGTGCGGGTCCCGGGCCTGCGCGGCCCGCTGCGACGGGCCTACCTCGGGGGCCGCCTCGATGCCGGCCGACCGGGCCACCTCGGTGCCGTTGGCGTAGTCCACGGGCGGCAGGGCGCGCAGCGCCTTCAGCACGTCCGGCGGGGCGCCCTCCCGCTCGGCCTCGCGGACCACGTCGTCCTTCTCGGCCGGGTAGTCCAGGCTCGACAGGTACTGCAGGACGTCGGCGTAGCTCGCCATGGCAGGGGCTCCCTCGGGCATCGATGTGGTCACGTCCGGCGGCGGTTACCCGCCAGCCGCCGCGTCACGCCCGGGCCGCCGGTCGAATCGGGCGCCGTTTCCACCCCGTCGCCGCGGGTACCCGCAGGCCCCGCCCGACGCCAGCCCGAGGGGGTACGCGATGAACTACGACACCTTCATCGACCAGGTTTCCCAGCGCACCGGGGCGCCGTCGGAGCGGTCGGTCGAGCTGACCAGGGCTGTTCTGGAGACGTTCGCCGAGCGGCTGACCGGCGGCGAGGTGCTGGACCTGGCCGTCCAACTGCCCAGGCCGCTGCAGGTGGTGCTCAAACCGAGCCCGGGGACCGAGCAGGCGGACCGGTTCGGGGCGGCCGAGTTCGTCGCCCGGGTCGCGCTGCGCGCGGGCGTGGAGGAGCCTGCCGCCCGCGACGCCGTGCAGGCGGTCTTCACCACCCTGCGGGAGGCGATCACGGGTGGGGAGTTCGACGACGTGGTCACACAGCTGCCGCGCGACTACCGGGGGCTGGTGGAGCAGGCGATGGCCCCGGGAGCGACGCTGCGCCGGGGGTGACGGCGGGCGTGCACAGCGGTTGGTCAGGGCAACCATCGATGTCCCGCTTGGCGTCGGGATTCAGGCTGGCCTAACCTTGTCGTGCGAGGGGAGTACTTCCCACGAACCATTCCGGTCAGTACGGCGCGCCCGGCGCGCCTCGGGTGGTTGCCCAGCTTTGCTGGGTGAAGGAGACCTCGAACATGACACGGTGTTCGAGGAGGCCTTATGACCGAGGTGTCGTACCTGTCTGCTGCCGGTGAGTTGTCGTCGGTGGGTACGCCCATGCTGTGGGCGCTGACCATCGCCGGCGTGCTGGTGCTGCTGGTGCTGGACTTCCTGGTGACCCGCCGCCCGCACGAGGTGTCGATGCGGGAGGCGATCGGCTGGTCGGCGTTCTACATCGCGCTGCCGCTGGCGTTCGGCGCCTGGATCTGGTCCCGCTACGGCTCCGAGCTGGGCGTGCAGTACCTCACCGGCTACCTGGTGGAGAAGTCCCTCTCCGTCGACAATCTCTTCGTCTTCATGCTGCTGCTGGCCGCGTTCGCGGTGCCGGCGGTGCTCGCCCAGCGGGTGCTGCTCTACGGCATCGCTGGCGCGTTGGTGCTGCGGGCGGTCTTCATCGCCCTCGGTGCGGCGGCGTTGCAGACCCTCGACTTCGCCTTCCTGCTCTTCGCGATCATCCTCATCGCCACCGCGGTGAAGCTGCTGCGTGATGCCCTCTCCGGGCACCAGCAGGAGGTCGACATCAGCAAGATGCGCTCGGTGAAGGTGCTGCGCAAGTTCATGCCGGTGGTTGACGAGTACCACGGCACCCGGATGACCGTCCGGCAGGGCGCGAAGCGGGCGCTGACCCCGTTCGCCCTGGTGGTGGTCGCGGTGCTGGCCACCGACGTGGTCTTCGCGGTCGACTCGGTGCCGGCGGTCTACGGCATCACCGAGGACCCGTACCTGGTCTTCGCCACCAACGCGTTCGCCCTGCTCGGTCTGCGTGCGCTCTACTTCGTCCTGCACGCGGCGCTGAGTCGGCTGGTGCACCTCAGCTACGGCCTGGCCATCATCCTGGCGTTCATCGGTCTCAAGCTGGGCCTGCACTGGGCGCACGGGATCTGGGAGAGCGTTCCGCAGATTCCCACCCTGGCCTCGCTCGGCGTGATCATCGGGGTGCTGGTGGTGGTCACCCTGACCAGCCTGCGCGCCACCCGGGGCGGTCAGCCCGAGGAGCGCGAGGTGGTCGCGGAGCGGCGCTGACCGCGCCGCGCCGGGCGGGGTACGCAGGAAACCACGCGCCCCGACCGGCGCGGGTGGTACGACTGTGCAATGGGAATCGTGTCACCGGGCTTTCAGGGTCGGCCCCGATCACAGGAGCCGGCCCTGCCTCCCGGGCAGTACCCGACCGAGGATTTCCCGGTGCTCTCGGCCGGCCCGACGCCCCGGGTGTCGCTGGACACCTGGGAGTTCGTCATCGCCGCCGAGAACGGCACCGAGCACCGGTGGTCGTGGCAGGAGCTGATGGCACTGCCGCAGGAGACGCCGATGGTCGACATCCACTGCGTCACACACTGGTCGAAGCTCGGCACCACCTGGCAGGGCGTCTCGCTGGACACGCTGCTCGACGGCGTGGACACCGGCGCGCACTTCGCGCTCGCGCACTCGTACGGCGGGTACACCACCAACCTGCCGCTCGACGACCTGCGCGGCGGCCGGGCGTGGGTGGCGCACACCTTCGACGGCGCGCCGCTGGCGCCGGAGCACGGCGGGCCCGCGCGGCTGCTGGTGCCGCACCTCTACTTCTGGAAGTCCGCCAAGTGGGTGCGGGGCATCCGGCTCAAGACGATGGACGAGCCGGGGTTCTGGGAGACCGCCGGGTACCACGACTACGGCGACCCGTGGCGCGAGCAGCGGTACCAGGGTGACTGAGCGCGCGGTGGCGACCGGCACCCCGGCGCGCGCCCCGATCCGTTGGCAGGTGGCCCGGCTGGTGGAGCGCCGCGTCGAGACGCCGAGCGCGCAGACCCTGGTGCTGGAGGTTCCCGACTGGCCGGGGCACCTGCCCGGGCAGCACGTCGACGTGCGGTTGACCGCTCCCGACGGCTACCAGGCCGCCCGGTCGTACTCGATCGCCGGGCCGGTGGTGGACGGCCCCGGCGGCCCGTGCATCGAGGTGACCGTGCAGCGGGTGCACGACGGCGAGGTGTCGCCGTACCTGATCGACGTCTACGGCGCGGGCGAGCCGGTGGAGATCCGCGGCCCGCTCGGCGGGTGGTTCATCTGGCGACCGGAGGAGACCGCGCCGGTGCAGCTGGTCGGTGGCGGCTCGGGGATCGTGCCGTTGATGGCGATGATCCGGGCGCGGCGGGCGACGGGCAGCAAGGTGCCGTTCCGGCTGCTCTACTCGGTGCGTACCCCGGACGACGTGATCTACGGCGACGAGCTGCGCCGCCGGGCCCGCGACGACTTCGGGCTGGACGTGGCGTACGTGTACACCCGCGAGGCGCCCGAGGGGTGGCGCGGCGAGCCGCACCGCATCGGGCTGGCCGACGTGAACACCCACGGGTGGCCGCCGGATCTGGAACCGCTCACCTACGTCTGCGGCCCGACCGGGTTCGTGGAGACCGTGGCCGACCTGCTGGTGGGGCTGGGCCACCCGTCGCGGCGGGTCAAGACCGAACGCTTCGGCCCCACCGGCTGACCGCCCCGCTCGCCGACGCAACGTCGAGGAGACCCGATGACCGAGATGTCGTACCTGGACGGCAACATGCTCGACGGCCCGCTGCGCGAGCTGTTCGCCGTCGACATGAGCACCGCGATGGGCCGCTGCGAGAACTGCGGGATGACCGGCTCGATGGCGAGCCTGCACGTCTTCGCGCACGCCCCGGGCCTGATCGCGCGCTGCCCGTCCTGCGAGGCGGTGATGCTGCGGCTGGTCCGGGCGCCGGACCGGGCCTGGCTCGACCTGCGCGGCACCACCTTCCTCCAGGTGCCGATGCCGTTGGAGCAGACCCAGCCCGGTCCGCTGTGACGTTCACCGGCCGAGTTCGGCCGCGAGGCGGCGTCTACACCGTCGGTCCCCGGTCGGCGGCGCGGGTGCGGCCGGTGCGGACGGCGTACGCCCGCCTCATCTTGATGTAGTTGCCACAGCCGGCCATCGAGCACCAGCGGCGGGCCTGGTTGCGGGACGCGTCGTAGTAGGCCCAGCGGCAGGTGTCGCGGGCGCAGACCTTGAGGCGCGGCCAGGTGCCGTCCTCGCCGCACACGCGGATCGCGTCCACCAGCCCGGCGAGGGCCCGGTCCAGCGGGGTGCCGCCGGCGGCGACCAGGCGGTGGCCGTCGTCGGCGAAGCGCAGCGCGACGGGCACTTCCGCCAGGGCCTGGTTGAGCCGGTCGAGCGTGGTGGGGTCGGCGTGGTGACCGGCATGTCCGAGCAGCACCGCGCGCAGGCCCTCCCGGACGGTCAGGGCCATGTCGAGGTCCGCCGGGTCGAGGTGCGCGTCCGCCGCCATCAGGCCCCGTTCGGCGAACCAGTCGCGGAGCCGGTCGGGGCTGGTCAGCGTCTCGTCGTCGATCTGCGGCTCGAGGGTGTTCACGAAGTCCCGGACCAGCCGCACGGCGGCCGGCACCGCGGCGTCGTCGTCCACCGGCCACCCCCTTCCATTCACACCACCGTAGCGCCTTGACAGGTGTGAGATCGCCTGCGAGGGTCAGAAGTACACCGGTGAAAGGCTTTTGCTGGTGTGACGTTCGTCGGGGGAGGGCGGGTCGTGGCTTCCACGCTCAAGGACGTGGCGCGGGTCGCCGGCGTGTCGGTGAAGACGGTCTCCAACGTGGTCAACGGCTATCCCCACGTGAGCGCAGAGGTGCGGGGTCGGGTCGAGGCCGCGATCGCCCAGCTCGACTACCGGCCGAACGTGTTCGCCCGGACCCTGCGGACCGGGCGCACGGGCGTGCTCGCCCTGGTCCTGCCCGACGGGGACGTGCCCTACGCGGATGATCTCGCGCGGGAGGTCGTGCGCGCGGCCGGGAACCAGGGCTACCGGGTCGTCATCGAACAGGCCGGGCCCGACGACGACGCGTCATCGCCGTCGCTGGCTGATGCCCGGGCGATGTCGGTGGACGGGGTGCTGGTCAGCGCGCCCGTCGCGCCGGCCGAGTTGGTCGAGGCGCTGGCCGCCGCGGGGCGTCCCGTCGTACTGGTCGGCGGCGAGGCCCGACAAGGGCACTGCGACCGGGTCACCGTCGACGTGGCCCGGGCCGCCGAGGACGCGGTCGGGCACCTGCTGCGCGCGGGCCGCCGGCGGATCGCCGCGATCGGCGCGTACCCGACGGAGACGGCGGCGACGGCACCGCGCACGGCCGGCTATCACCGGGCGCTGCGCCGGGCCGGGCTGGCGCCCGTACCTGGTCACCTGCTGCCGGCGTCGCGGCATCGCCGGGCCGACGGCTACGGTGCCGCGCGCGCCCTGCTCGCTCAGCCGGGCCGTCCGGACGCCATCTTCTGCTACTCCGACCCCCTCGCCATCGGCGCGATGCGCGCCGCCTTCGACGCCGGGCTGCGCGTCCCCGCCGACGTCGCCGTGATGGGCGTCGGCGACATCGAGGAGGGGCGTTACTCCCGGCCCACGCTGAGCACCGTCGCCATCGACACCGGGTTCCTCGCCCGGGAGGCCGTGGCCCGGGTCACCGCCCGGATCGACCAGCCGGACGCGGCGGTCGCCGTGGTCACCGCGCCGCACACGGTGCTACCCCGGGAGAGCACCGACGCCACGGTGCGCTGACCGGCGAGGCCGGGCACAGCGACGGCATGATCGTGCTCGATCACGGATGTGGTGCCCTCCTGCGCCGGGGATGCCACTCCATCGCTGATCGAGCGCGATCGTGCGACGGCACGGGCGTGCGCGGTTGGACAGCGCCCGGGTGGGTCGGTCAGAGTGGTCCGCCGTGAGATACCTGCGCGCCGGCGGTCCCGCCGCGATCCGCCGACCCCGGCCCGCCGACTGCGACGAGTTCGTCGCCGCCGCGCGGCGCAGCCGGGAACTGCACCACCCGTGGCTGGTCGCGCCGGACAGCCCGGAGGAGTACGACAACTATCTGCGCCGGATCCGCCGCCGGGACAGCTCCGGCTACCTGATCTGCGACCGGGCCAGTGGCGAGATCGCCGGCTACGTGAACATCAGCGGGATCGTCCTGGGCGCGCTGCGCGGCGGCTACCTGGGGTACGCGGCCTTCCAGCCGTACAGCGGCACCGGACACGCCTCGGCGGGCGTCGCCCTGGTCATCGGCCACGCGTTCGGCGTGGCCGGGCTGCACCGGCTGGAGGCGAACATCCAGCCCGGCAACGAGCCGTCCCGGCGGCTGGCCCGCAAGCTGGGCTTCCGGTTGGAGGGCTTCTCACCGGACTACCTGTTCATCGACGGCGCGTGGCGCGACCACGAACGCTGGGCGATCACCGCCCCGGCGGCGACCTGACCGACCCCGTGCCCGGCGCGGCGCGGCGCGGCGCCAAGATCCGCGCACTTTCCCGGAAACTGCTGCCTCCACCAGCGCGGAGGCAGCAGTTTCCCGGTAGTTGTGCGGATCTTGGCGTTACGCGGGGGGCGTGACGCCGTCAGCTGCCCGGCCGGGGGAACGCGACCGGGCTGCGCAGGCCGTCGCGGCCCACCGCGCGGATGCCGAAGAAGACGTTGTCCTTGGACAGGTCGATGCTGACCTCGGTGACGTCACCCACAGGGATCACCCGCTGCCACTCGGCGGCCGTCGTCTCCCGCCACAGCACCTCGTAGCCGGCCAGGTCCGGCTCGTCGCCGCGCTGCCAGCGCAGGGTGGTGTTGTTGGTCAGGTCGGTGGTCACGATGATGGCGCGCTTGGGCGTGCCGGGGGCCTGGGCCAGCGACCAGAGCGCGGCGCCGTTGACCCGGGCCACCCGGGCGATGTACCCGAAGTCGCAGAACTCCGGCAGGTCGCCGAACTGCTGCCCGTCCTCGACCCGAACGTCCTGGTGCTGGTGGGCGAAGTCCTCGTTCGGCTCGGTGAACCGCGCCGCCGGCCAGCCCTCCCGCAGGAACGAGATGTGGTCGCTGCCGCGCAGGTAGCGGTCCCGCCGGTAGATGACGCGTACCCGCATTCCGGTCGCGTCGTTCTCGGCCACGTCCCGGACGAACCGGGCGAGCTGCCGCGACGGCGAGTCGTTCTCGCCGCCGACGGACTGCCGGGTGCTCGCCTCCGCCGGCGTCTCCGCCGTGGGGACGCCCTCGGCGAACAGCCGCACCGCGTACGGGTCGCGGGTGCCGTCGTCGGCCCTGCTGCTGCCCACGATGTCGTCGCTGAACATGCCCTGGACGTCCGCCCCGGCCGCCTTGAGCTGCTGGGCCAGGTACGCGGAGCCGTACAACCCCTGCTCCTCGGCGGCGACTGCGGCGAAGACGACGGTGGCCGCGGTGGGCCGGGTGGCCATCAACCGGGCCAGCTCCATGACGACGGCCACCCCGGAGGCGTCGTCGTCGGCGCCGGGGGAGTCGCTGACCGCGTCCATCACGTCGGTGACCCGGGAGTCGTAGTGGCCGGTCACCACGTAGGTGCGGTTCGGCGAGGTCGTGCCGCGCAGGGTGGCCACCACGTTGGTGATCCGGGTCGCGGTGGGAATCCGCGACGCCGGCTGCTGGATGTACGACTGGAGTTCGACGGTCATCCGGCCGCCCGAGGTCGCCGCGTACTCCTGGAGGCGGGCGAAGATCCAGTCCCGGGCGGCGCCGATGCCCCGCTGGGGGTCGTCCTGGCTGGAGAGGGTGTGCCGGGTGCCGAAAGCGGCCAGCCGGCGGACGATGGCCTCGATGCGACGCGGGTCGACCTGGCGCAGGAGTTCGCGCAGCTCACGGTCGGGCCGCTGGGGTTGGACCGTCCGGCCGGGCCCGGCCGGACGGTCCAACCCCAGCGGCTGTCTCTTATACACCTCTGACGCTGCCGACGATAAGGCT
>NZ_QGKR01000182.1 GCF_003172955.1 Micromonospora acroterricola
AATACGGCATACGAGATTACTACGCGTCTCGTGGGCTCGGAGATGTGTATAAGGGACAGGGTGCGCGAGGCGCCGGCGGGATGGCCGGGATGGGCGCCGGCGCCGGCGCCGGCTACGGCGAGGAGGAAACTCCCCGCAACACGTGGCTGGAGGAGGACGAGGACGTGTGGGGCGCGGACGGCGGCGGCACCTCCGGCGTCCTGCGCTGAACGTGAGCACACCACGGCGCCGACGGGTCGACCCCGTCGGCGCCGTGGTGTACGACCACTGAGGCTGTGCCCGGCGGGACCAACCGGTGCCGCGCGGTGCCGCTCAGCCGGTGATCGGTGAGTCGGTGCGCCGGCCCGGCCGCCAGCCACGACGGCGACCCCGGATGAGGATCGGCCGGGCTGCGAGCAGCAACGCGGCGAGCAGCCCACCGACGGCGGCCGCCCAGACCGCGGCGGTGCGTTGCCAGCTCAGGGGGTCTTCCGACGCGGCGCGCGCGGGGAGGGCGCCGGCGGGCGGGTCGGTGCGGGTGCCCAGCAGGCTCGACACCGCACGGTACGGGTTGACCACGCCGTAGCCGACGTCCGCGTTGTGCCCGTCCGGAGGGTTGTCCGCCGTCCGTTCCAGCCGCTCGGCGACCTGCGCGGGGTCCAGGTTCGGGTAGGCGGCCCGGACCAGTGCGGCGACTCCCGAGACGTACGCGGCGGCGAAGCTCGTGCCGCCGGTCGGCTCGGCGCGGTAGCCGCTTCCGCCCGGGGCCGGGCCGACGATGTCCAGCCCCGGCGCGGCGACGTCGACGTAGGCCCCACTGACCGAGGTGCCGACGTGGCCGCCCTGCTCGTCCACGCCAGCGACCGCGATCACGCCCGGGTACGCGGCCGGGTAGCCGACCTTCTCCTGCTGCTGCTCCTGCCGGTTGCCGGCGGCGGCAACGAGCACGACCCGCTTCGCGAGCGCGTTCTTGACCGCCGCCTCCAGCTCGGGGCGGGGCAGGGTCACCAGGGACAGGTTGATGACGTCGGCACCGCTGTCCACCGCGTAGTTGATGGCCGCCGCGATCTGTCCGGGCAGCCCCTCGTCATTGGTGCCCTTCTCGTTGGGCAGCACCCGGATGGGCAGGATGCGGGCCGCCGGTGCGATGCCGGTGAACGGTACGCCCGTGCCCTCCTTGCCGGCGATGATGCCGGCCACCATCGTGCCGTGCCCGGCCAGGTCGCACTGGCCCTGGTTGGCCGGCAGCCCGTTGAAGTCGCGACCCTCGACCACCTGGCCCTTGAGCAGCGGGTGGATCGCGGACACCCCGGAGTCGATCACCGCCACGGTCACCCCGGCGCCCCGGGACAGCGGCCAGGCCGAGGCCGGGTCCAGCCGGCGCAGCGCCCACGGCATCTCGACCAGACCGTCCTCGCCAGCGGGGCCGCAGGTGGGCGCCGCCGCGACCGCCGGGGAGGGGACGACCACCAGGGCGGTGCCGAGCAGGATCGCCAGAGCTCCACTGAGGACGCCACGGACGGCGCGCCCGGCGCGGCGGGATGGCTCGGTCGCGCTCAACGGCAGGTATTCGCGCACCCGCAGAGATTACCGCTGCGTTCGGTCCGGCAGCTGTCCGGAGATGGCACGGTCAGGGGCGGCGCGTGGCCTCCGGGGCGCGCGTCTCGGCGAAGAGCGCGAGCAGATCGCCGACCTGGCGGTAGGCCTCGGCGGGGTGCCGGAACCGGCCGGCCGGGTTGAGGGTGTACTCGTTGCGCCGCCCGACGCGGGTGCGGTGCAGGTAGCCGCCGGCCTCCAGGTCGGCGACGATCGCCTGGGCGGCCCGCTCGGTCACGCCGACCTCGGCCGCCACGTCTCGCAGCCGTGCGGTGGGGTCGCGGGCGATGGACAGCAGGACATGCCCGTGGTTGGTGAGGAACGTCCAGTTCCGGCCGCCGGTGCCGCCGGCCGCTGTCGCCGTGCCCGCCATCGTGGGACCGCCTCTCCCGTTGTCGACCCCGCCCTCGGAGCGTCGCCCGATGACCGGCCCGGGGCAACGTATGAAATCTATATCACGCATATCTTGACGCATCTTGTGGTGCGTGTGACCGTGGAGCCCGAGCCAGCGCCCGTCGCCGGCCCCGGTGAAGAGCCGGTTGAGCAGGCCAAACGCGTGGAGACGAGGTGCGGGGATGAGCAGTCCCGGTACGCCCGGCGGGCAGCCGGGTCCGCAGCGGACCACCGACCGGGTCCCGGTGCCCGTCGAGCCCGCCCAGGCATACGCCGAACTGGCCGCCGGCAACCGCCGCTTCGTCAGCGGCGCCCCGCGCCACCCCAACCAGGACGCCGGGCACCGCGCCGCGGTGGCCGACGGGCAGCACCCGTTCGCGGTGATCGTCGGCTGCTCGGACTCCCGGTTGGCCGCCGAGATCATCTTCGATCGGGGGCTTGGCGACCTCTTCGTGGTCCGCACCGCCGGCCACACCGCCGGCCCCGAGGTGCTGGGCAGCGTGGAGTACGCGGTGACCGTGCTCGGCACCCCGCTGGTGGTGGTGCTCGGTCACGACTCGTGCGGCGCGGTGCAGGCGGCCCGGGAGGTGGTCACCACCGGCGCCCCGCCCGTGGGGCACCTGGGCGCCGTCGTCGACGCCGTGCTGCCGAGCCTGCGTCGTGCCGAGGCCGAGGGGGTCGACGACATCGACGGCATCGTGGACATCCACATCGCACAGACCGTCGAGACGCTGCTCGGGCAGTCACCCGTGCTGGCCGCCGCGGTGGCGCAGGGGCGGTGCGCGGTGGTGGGGGTGTCCTACCGGCTCGCCGCCGGAGTGGTGCGCCCGGTGACCGCCGTGCCGACCGGCGCCGCGACGCTCGACGTGCCGACCGGTCCCGGCGCGCCCGCACCCGCCGCCGCCTGACGCGACGAGGGCCGCCCCGCGTGACGCGGAACGGCCCTCGGACGGTGAGCGTGCGGGTCAGAGCAGCGACATGTGGACGTGGTCGGTGTGGTTCGACGGCCCGCTGTACGACTTCCAGCCGGTCGCCGGGAACCAGATCTGCCGGTTCCAGATCACGTAGTAGATGCCGAGCCGGTCGGCGTTGCGGATGAGGAATGCGGCGACGTTGTTGCCGTACGTCCGGGTGTCCTCGTTGTGCCACGGGCTGAACCCGCTCTTCTGCAGCGACCAGTCGCAGGCGCGGCCCTTCGGGTGCTCCCACGGCCCGCCCGGGCGGTAGCAGCCGACGAACCGGGTGAAGCCGGCCCGCCTAACCTCCTTGTAGGCGTGCAGCGTGCGCGGGGTGATGCAACCCGAGGTGGTCGGGTCGTCCGCGCTGCACGACTCGGACTTCCAGTCGCCGTCGGCGGTCCGCCCCGGGGCGAGCCGGGCGACCGGCGAGGTGGCCGACACCAGCCCGCCGGTGAAGCCCTTTCCACCGACGAGAGCGAGCGCCTTGTCCGCGTCGCGCTTCTCCTTCGCCATCAGGGCGGCCTGCTTCTGCTGCTCCCGGACCTCCGCGTCGAGGGCCAGCTTGGCCTGCTCGGCGCGGGCCTTCACGGCGTTGACCTCGGCGAGCTTCTTCTCGTTGACCATGTTCATCTCGTCGAGCGCCGCGGCCCGCCGGACGAACGAGTCGGGGGCGCCGCTCTCCAGCAGCATCGCCATCGGGCCGATCCGGCCGGTGCGGTACGACTGGGCGGCGATCTGCCCGACCTGGGGGGCCAGTGCGTCCAGGTCGGCCTTGGCGCGGTCGACCTCCAGCGCCAGCTCCAGCTGCTTCTTCTTGGACTTGTCCAACTTGGACTTGGCCGCCGAGTATTTGCGGTTGGTCTGCTCGATGACGTCGTTGAGGAGCTGGGGCTCGCCGTCCTCCTCGTGCCCGGACGGTGTGGGGTTGGCTGGGGCGGCCTGCGCCGGGAGGGGCCCGGCGAGCACGGTCAGTGCGGCGATCACGGCCACCACGGGTGTCAACCAGCGGCGTAGGGGTGCCGTCACGATGTTCCCTTCCGTCGACCGCCGACCGGGTTAGCTGACGGGTTCGGGGCGGAAGTGGCCCCTACCGCTGACGCGGATTCACCCCACGAACCTGGGTTCCCGGCTCGCCGGTTGGCGATTGGGCGGTGGCACCGCAGGCGCCGCTTCGCGCCTTCGTCGGTGACCGGCAGCGAGGTTACCCGAGAGCCCACCGGCAGAGCTACGTCCAGATGCCGACTAAAAGCGTCATTTCGCCATGGCGTTGAGTGACCAGTGACGCGGTTCTCAGGGCGGGGGCCCCACCTGGTCACGCTGAGGAGTGTCACCATGCCGTATCCGTGCTCCTGTCCGGCTCCGGCCACCGGTCGGTGGCGGTGGATGGGGGTGTGGCGCGCGCCGGGTCGGGCGACGTGCTGTCGGGTCGACCCGTGCGTGGGGAGATCAGTGCGGCCAGTGCCTCCGCCCGGTCCGGCTGCGGTCGTGGGCCGGACGCGTCGGACGTGGACCCCCCGCCCTGACGGCCGGCCGCGGTCACCAGCGCGGCCAGCCCGGTGGTCAGGGGGACGGCGGCGATCAGCCCGAGCGTGGCGACCGCGCTGCGGACGATCTCCTGAGCGAGGAACTCGCTGGTCAGGATCTGCCCGATCGGCCGCGAGTCGGCGGTGAGCAGGAGCAGCAGCGGCAGGGAGGCGCCCGCGTACGCCAGCACGATCGTGTTGACGGTGGAGGCGATGTGCGCCCGGCCGACCCGGGTCGCCGCCCGGTAGAGCTGCAACCGGGTCAGCCCGGGGTTGGCGTTGGCCAGCTCGGTGACGGTGGCCGCCTGGGTGACGGTCACGTCGTCGAGCACCCCGAGCGAGCCGATGATGATCCCGGCGAGCAACAGGCCGTGCAGGTCCACGTTGGCCTGGAACATCGACAGCGTGGTGGCGTCCTCGCTGCCGAACCCGGTGAGGTGGGTGGCGGCGGTGGCGATGGTGGCGAGCACGCCGGTGAGCACCAGGCTGCCCAGTGTGCCGAGCACCGCGACCGAGGTCTGCGCGGTGACCCCGTGCGTCAGGTAGAGCACCACGAACATGATCAGGGCGGCGCCGACCACCGCCACCAGCAGCGGTGAGCGACCGGCGGCGATCCCCGGCAGCACGAACGTGAGCAGGATGGCGAAGCTGGCGGCCAGCCCGGCCAGCGCGGCCAGGCCCCGCCACCGGCCGAACGCGACGATCGCGGCGGCGAAGACCACCGCCAGCCACAGCAGCGGGGTGCCGCGCTGGTGCTCGGCGATGTTCCAGCTGCTGGCGGCCGGATCGGTCGGATCGGTCAGCTCGACCAGGATGACCTCGTCGTCGACCTCCACCCGGGGGGCGCCGGGGCCGGCCGGCACCGGCGTCTGGACCTGCTGGCCGGAGGCCGGCCCGTCGTGCACCCGGACGTCCACCGTGCCGCACGGCCCGTCCGCGGCGCCCGGCGTGCCCTCCGGGCTCTGCGTGGGTGGGCAGGGTTCGGTCACCACCCGGGTCACCGTGCCGTGGTAGCGCGCCAGGTTCGCGCCGCCGTCGGTCTGCGGCGAGCCGTCGCGCGGCCAGAGCACCAGAGCGGCCACGACGGTGGCGACGAAGAGCGGCACCACCGTCGCGACGAGGATCCGTCGCACCCGGGGCGGGGCGGACGGAGCGGAGCGGGTGTGGTCGGAACCCAATGCGAGAACTCCCAACGATCCGATGCGGGATACGTGCCGGCGGGCCGGTCGGTTCAGCGCCGTCGCGGGAATGCGGCGACGGGCGCGCCAGATCGCTGGATCGCGACTGCGCGATCGCAGACGGTGAGTGATCGGCCGATTCGGCCGGAGGCGACGCCACACCGTGGCGGCGCCGGTGCCGGACTGGGCAGCGGGATCCGGAGGGCCATCGTCGGAATGCTAACGACCCCGACTGGGGGATGCAGGTCGTGCCGGAGTGTCGGGTGGTCGAACGACCCGCGTGGCGGTCTCCGGACCGGCATGTTGGAGTCATGTCCGCTCCGTCACCGCCCGGCCCCGACCGCCCTGCCGGGGACCAGCGCCACGCCGGGCCCGCCGACCACCAGCGGCAGCCCGGCGACCGCCCGGACCCGGACGCCGGGCACGCCGGGCACGACAGGCACGACAGGCACGCCCGGCACGACAAGCACGCCGGGCACCACCCGGCGATGTTCCGCCGCCGGTTCTGGGTCTGCCTGGTGCTCACCGTGCCGGTGGTGCTGACCAGCCACCTGGTGTGGGACCGGCTCGGCCTCCGGCTGGACGCCCCGGGACGGTCCTGGGTCGGGCCGGTGCTCGGCTCGGTGGTGTTCTGGTGGGGCGGCTGGCCGTTCCTGGTCGGCGCGGTCCGGGAGGTCCGCGACCGTGCACCGGGCATGATGCTGCTGGTCGCGATGGCCATCACCGTCGCGTACACCGCGTCGCTGGCAACCAGCGTGGGCGCCTTCGACCTGGACTTCTGGTGGGAGCTGGCCGCGCTGGTCACCATCATGCTGCTCGGGCACTGGCAGGAGATGAAGGCCATCGGGCAGGCCAGGGGCGCGCTGGCGGCGCTGGCGGCGTTGCTGCCCGACGAGGCCGAGCGGGTGACGAGCGACGGGCGGGTCGAGCCGGTGCCGGTGACCGGGCTGCGGCTCGGCGACGTGGTGCTGGTGCGGCCGGGTGGCCGCGTTCCGGCGGACGGCCGGATCGTCGATGGCGACGCCGCGCTGGACGAATCCATGATCACCGGCGAGTCGCGACCGGTCGCCCGCTCGGCGGGGGAACCGGTGGTCGCCGGCACCGTCGCCACCGACTCGGCGATCCGGGTCCGCGTCGAGGCGCTGGGCGAGCAGACCGCGCTCGCCGGCATCCAGCGGATGGTCGCCCAGGCGCAGCGCACCGGAGGGCGGGCCCAGCTGCTGGCCGACCGGTTCGCCGCCGCGCTGTTCTACCTGGCCACCGGCACCGCCGTGCTGACCGTGCTGGTCTGGACCGCGCTCGGCCGGCCCGACGAGGCGGTGGTCCGCGCGGTCACCGTCCTGGTGATCGCCTGCCCGCACGCGCTTGGTCTGGCCATCCCGCTGGTCGTCGCGCTCTCCACCGCGCTGGCCGCGCGGTCGGGAATCCTGGTGAAGGACCGGTTGGCGCTGGAGCGGATGCGGACCGTCGACGCGGTGCTCTTTGACAAAACCGGCACCCTGACCCGGGGCGAGCACGCGGTCACGGACCTGGTGACCGCACCCGGCGTACAACGGGACGAGGTGCTGCGGCTCGCCGCCGGCGTGGAGTCCGACAGTGAGCATCCGCTGGCCCGGGCGATCGTGGCGGCGGCCGGGAACGCCGGGCCGGCACCGGCCGGCGGGTTCCGGTCGCTGCCGGGCCGCGGGGCGCAGGCCACCATCGACGGTACGGAGTACGCGGTGGGCGGGCCGGCGCTGCTGCGGGAGCTGGGGCTGTCGCCCCCGGCCGAGCTGGACGCGGCGATCGAGAAGTGGTCGGCGCGGGGCGCCGCGGTGCTGTTCCTGGTGCGGCCGCCGGACGGCGTGCTCGGCGCGTTCGCGCTGAGCGACGAGGTGCGACCGGAGGCCCGGAGGGCCGTCGTCGAGTTGCGCGCCGAGGGCGTCCGGACGATCGCCATGATCACCGGTGACGCCCGGCCGGTGGCCGAGGCCGTCGCCGCGGAACTCGGCTTCCGGCCCGGCGTCGACGAGGTCTTCGCCGAGGTGCTGCCGGCGGACAAGGACGGCCGGGTGGCGGAGCTCCAGCGGCGGGGGCTGACCGTGGCGATGGTTGGCGACGGCGTGAACGACGCGCCGGCGTTGGCACGCGCCGACGTCGGCATCGCGATCGGTGCGGGCACCGACGTGGCGATCGAGTCGGCCGGGGTGGTGCTGGCCTCGTCGGACCCGCGCGGGGTTGGTGCCGTGGTCCGGCTCTCCCGGGCGTCGTACCGGAAGATGCGGCAGAACCTGGCCTGGGCGGCGGGCTACAACGTGGTGGCGCTGCCGCTGGCGGCCGGCGTGCTGGCCTGGGCCGGGGTGGCGTTGAGCCCGGCGCTGGCCGCTGTGCTGATGTCCGCGTCCACCATCGTGGTGGCGCTCAACGCCCAGTTGCTGCGCCGGGTGCGCCTCGACCCAGAGCCCGACTGACGGGCCGACGATCGTGCTCAGCCGCGCTTCATGAGCCGCCCGACCGCCGCCATCATCTCGGTGGCCATCTCGTCGGCCCGGCCCTCGGCCGCGCCCTCGTGCATGCAGTGCCGGGCGTGCCCGTCGAGCAGCCCGAGCGCCACCTTGTCCAGCGCGGCCTGGATCGCCGAGATCTGGGTGAGCACGTCGATGCAGTAGCGGTCGTCGTCGACCATCTTCTCGATGCCCCGGACCTGCCCTTCCACGCGGCGAAGCCGCGCGAGCAGCTGGTCCTTGCTGGCGGTGTATCCGCGGATCGGAGTGGGTGCGGTCATGCCGACCAGGATAGCGTACCCCTAGGGGGTATGGTACTGTCCCCTTCTGTCGGGATACCCCCACCGGGTACCGGTAGAAGACAAGGGCAGAGGTCCGCCTTCGAACTACCCCTGGGGGGTATACGCTCGGAGGCGGCGGAGGGAGACGGTCTGATGATCAACACGACGTACCAGGTGCAGGGCATGACCTGTGGGCACTGCGTCAGCTCGGTCAGCGCCGAGGTGGGCGCCATCGCCGGCGTGCGCGACGTCCAGGTCGACCTCGCCACCGGCCAGGTCACCGTCAGCAGCGACCAGCCGCTGGCCGTGGAGGTCGTCCGGGCCGCCGTCGACGAGGCCGGCTACGACCTCGTCGATGCCGGATCGGAGGGATCGGTGTGAACACGGTGACCAGGCTCGGCGGCTTCGCACTCGGTCTCGTGGCGGTCTTCGGCGCGGCGTACGGGGTCGGTCAGGTGGCCGACCCCGCCGCCCCGGCGGCCGAGAGCGGGCACGACGGCGGCGCCGCCCACGAGTCGAGCCCGACCGGCGACGGGGAGCACGACGAGGCGGTCGACCGGCTCCCCGGCGGTCTGCTCGTCTCCGACCGCGGCTACACCCTCGAACCGGTCGCGGCACCCGCCGGTGAGTTCGCCTTCCGGATCGGCGGCCCGGACGGGCAACCGGTGACCCGGTACGACGTGGCGCACGACAAGCGGATGCACCTCATCGTCGCCCGGCGCGACCTCTCCGGGTTCCGCCACGTGCACCCCGACCTGTCCCCGGACGGCACCTGGCGGGTCGCCACCCCGCTGGCCGGCCCCGGGCAGTGGCGGGCGTTCGCCGACTTCGCCCCGACCGGGGGAGAGCCGCTGACCCTCGGTGTGGACGTGACCGTCCCCGGCCCGCTGACCGAGCGGCCGCTGCCCGCACCGGCGACCAGCACGACCGTCGACGGCTACACGGTCACCCTGACCGGCGAAGTGCAGCCCGGCGGCACCTCACCGCTCACCCTGACCGTCAGCCGGGACGGGCAGCCGGTCACCGACCTGGAGCCCTACCTGGGCGCGTACGGCCATCTCGTGGCGCTGCGCCGGGGCGACCTGGCGTACCTGCACGTGCACCCGGAGGGCACACCCGGCGACGGGCGCACCCCACCCGGTCCGGCCGTCACCTTCCTCGCCGAGGTGCCCTCGGCCGGCAGCTACCGGCTCTACCTCGACTTCCGGCACGGCGGCGCCGTGCACACCGCAGAGTTCACCGTCGTCGCCGGCGCGCCGCCGGCCGGAGCACCGGAGACCGACGACCCCACCCCGAGCGGACCCGCACCGACCGGGGGCGCCGACCACGGCACCCCCGGGCACGGGCACAACTGACGGGACCAGATGATGACCACCACCAGCAGAGCCCTGCCCGAGGCGCCGAACCGGATCGAGTTGGCGATCAGCGGAATGACCTGCGCCGCCTGTGCCGCCCGGATCGAGAAGAAGCTGAACCGGATGGACGGGGTCAGCGCGACCGTCAACTACGCCACCGAGAAGGCCACCGTCCGGTACGTCGACGGCGTCACGCCGGACGACCTGATCGACACGGTGCAGAAGACCGGCTACACGGCCGCTCTGCCGTCCCCGCCGGCCACCACCGAGGAGCCGGTGGACCCGCTGCGCGGCCCGCGTACCCGGCTCTGGGTGTCGGTGGCGCTCAGCGTGCCGGTGATCCTGCTGGCCATGGTGCCGGCCTGGCAGTTCGACTACTGGCAGTGGCTGTCGTTGACCCTGGCCGCCCCGGTGGTGATCTGGGGCGGGCTGCCGTTCCACCGGGCCGCCTGGACCAACCTGCGGCACGGCGCGGCGACCATGGACACCCTGGTCTCGCTCGGCACCCTCGCCGCGTTCGGGTGGTCACTCTGGGCGCTCTTCCTCGGCGACGCCGGGATGCCGGGGATGACGCACCCGTTCCGTTTCGACATCACCCGCAGTGACGGTGCCGGCAACATCTACCTGGAGGCGGCCGCCGGGGTGACGGTCTTCATCCTCGCCGGCCGCTACTTCGAGGCCCGCTCCAAGCGGACCGCCGGCGCGGCCCTGCGCGCCCTGCTGGAACTGGGCGCCAAGGAGGTGGCGGTGCTCCGCGACGGGGTGGAGACCCGGATCCCGGTGGACCGGCTCACCGTCGGCGACCGGTTCGTGGTCCGTCCCGGCGAGAAGATCGCGACCGACGGCGTCGTGGACGAGGGCACCTCGGCCGTCGACGCGAGCATGCTCACCGGCGAGTCGGTGCCCGTCGAGGTCGGTCCGGGCGACGGCGTCGTCGGCGCCACGATCAACGCGGGCGGCCGGCTCGTCGTCACCGCCACCCGGGTCGGCGGGGACACCCAGCTCGCCCGGATGGCCGACCTGGTCGAGCAGGCGCAGAGCGGCAAGGCGGCCGTGCAGCGGCTGGCGGACCGGATCTCCGGCGTGTTCGTGCCGATCGTCATCACGCTCGCGGTGGGCACCCTCGGCTGGTGGCTCGGCAGCGGTGCAGGACCGACGGCCGCGTTCACCGCCGCGGTCGCCGTGCTGATCATCGCCTGCCCCTGCGCGCTCGGTCTGGCCACGCCGACCGCGCTCCTGGTCGGCACGGGCCGGGGCGCCCAGCTCGGCGTGCTGATCAAGGGGCCGGAGGTGCTGGAGTCGACCCGGCGGGTGGACACCGTGGTGCTGGACAAGACCGGCACCGTGACGACCGGCCGGATGACCCTGGTGGACGTGGTGCCGGCCGCCGGTGCGGACCGCGCGGAGCTGCTCCGGCTCGCCGGGGCGGTCGAGGCCGCCTCCGAGCACCCGATCGCCCGGGCGGTCGCCGCCGGCGCCGCCGAGGCCGGGTCCCTGCCCGCGGTGACCGGCTTCGTCAACGTCGAGGGGCTGGGCGTCACCGCCACGGTCGACGGGCGGGCCGTGCTGGTCGGTCGGCTCCGGCTGCTGCGCGAGCGCGGGCTCGACGTACCCCCGGAGGTCCAGCAGGCGGTCACCGACGCGGAGGCTGCCGGCCGGACGGCGATCGTCGCCGGCTGGGAGGGGCGGGCCCGGGGTGTGCTCGCGGTCGCCGACGTGGTCCGGCCGACCAGCCGGGCGGCGGTGGCCCGGCTGCGCGCCCTGGGGCTCACCCCGGTCCTGCTGACCGGGGACAACGCCACCGTGGCCAGGGCCGTCGCGGCCGAGGTGGGCGTGGACGAGGTGATCTCCGAGGTGCTGCCGGCGGGCAAGGTCGAGGTGGTCAAGCGGCTCCAGGCCGAGGGGCGGTCGGTCGCGATGGTCGGTGACGGGGTCAACGACGCACCGGCACTGGCGCAGGCCGACCTGGGCCTGGCCATGGGCACCGGCACCGACGTGGCGATCGAGGCGTCCGACCTCACCCTGGTCCGGGGTGACCTGGACGCGGCCGTGGACGCCATCCGGCTGTCCCGGCGCACGTTGGGCATCATCCGGGGCAACCTGTTCTGGGCCTTCGGGTACAACGTGGCGGCCCTGCCGCTGGCCGCCGCCGGCCTGCTCAACCCGATGATCGCCGGTGCCACGATGGCCCTCTCGTCGGTCTTCGTGGTGGCGAACAGTCTGCGCCTGCGGCGGTTCCGCTCGGCCGTCTGACGTTCCGTACCCGGCCGGCATGGTGACCCTCGGTGAGAGGGGCCGTGACGAGATGGTTGGAGGGCCGACTGTGGGGGTACTGCTGAGGACGTAGCGACGCTCGCAATGGAGGTTGGCACATGGGTATCGACGACAAGCTCAACAACGCCACCGAGGACGCGACCGGCAAGCTGAAGGAAGGCGCCGGTCGGGCCACCGACAACGAGCAGCTCGAGGCTGAGGGCCGCAACGACCAGGCCGGGGCCAAGCTCAAGCAGGCGGGCGAGAAGATCAAGGACGCCTTCAAGAGCTGACGTACGACGCACTCCGCACGCCGGGCCGGTGATCTCACCGGCCCGGCGTGCTGTCTGTCCGGCCCTCCGGAGACCCTGAGATCCCCCTGATTCCGCTCCCGATCCGGTCGCCGCGCACCGGAACCTGCTAACTTCTCTTGGCATGTGCAAGGGCTGCTTATGAGTGCCGCTCCGCCGCCGACCGGCGACGACCTGGTCCGGGTGCTGGCCACCCTGGCCAACCCGCACCGGCTGCGGGTCGTCGCCGCTCTGGCCCGGGAGCGCGCCTACGTGAGCCGGCTGGCCCGGCAACTGGGCATCAGCCGGGCGCTGTTGCAGGTCCACCTACGGAAGCTGGCGGCGGCCGGGCTGGTCACCGCCCGCCTGGAGTTGTCGGAGGACGGGAAGGCCATGAACTACTACGAGGTGGAGCCGTTCGTGCTCACACTCACCCCCGAGATCATCGCGGCGGCGGTCGAGACGCTGACCGTGCCCGAGTCGGCCGAGCAGCCCGGAGCGGAGCGATGACCGGGATGAGCGACCACGACTGGACCGAGGTGGTCGGTGCGATCGGCATCTTCGCCCTGCTGATCACCGTGTTCGCGGTGACCGTCGTCCAGATCGCCAAGACCCGGCGGGCCCGGTACGACGGGGCCCGCTCGGACGACTACCGCCGGCTGGCGGAGACGGCCGCCCGCGCCCAGGAGGAGAACGCCCGCCTGCTGGCCTCGCTCGACGGCCGGCTGGGCGGAATGGAGACCCGGATGGGCGCGCTGGAACGCGTCCTGCGCGAGGTCGACTGAACCCGGTGGACGAAAGGCCCGGGCCGTCGAGCGGCTACTCGACGGCCCGGTGAAAGCAGCACCACCTCGCCCGATGGGCGAGTTTCTCCCGTGACGCTCCTTCGAGGAGAGGACAGCACTCCATGCTGCGCGTACGCAAATCGGCCGTCGGTTGGGCGGTCGCCCTGGCCCTCACGGCCACCGGCCTGGCCCCGGTCAGCCCGGCCGCCGCTCGACCACAACCAGGCCCCGCCATCGACTGGCGGCCCTGCCCCAGGGACGCCACCGCCGAGTGCGGCACGCTGTCCCTGCCGGTGGACTGGCGCCGCCCCGGGGGCGAGCGGTTCGACCTGGCGTTGGCCCGTCGGACGGCCACCGACCCGTCCGCCCGGACCGGTGTGCTGGTGTTCGGCCCCGGCGGGCCGGGCGACAGCGGGGTCGACCGGGTGGTGACCGGCAGCTCCCGGTTCAGCGCCGAGCTGCGCCGCCGCTTCGACATCGTCAGCTTCGACCCGCGCGGCACCGGGCGCAGCCACCCGGTGGTCTGCTCGACCGACCTGCTCGCCCGGCAACCGCAACTGCTGGCCGACCAGGCTCAGTTCGACGCCACGCTGGCCGGCAACGCGTTGCTGCGGGCCGACTGTCGGGCCCGCACCGGGCCGCTCTACGACCACGTGGACACCACCAGCGCGGCCCGCGACCTCGACGCGGTCCGCGCCGCGCTCGGCGAGCGGCAGCTGACCTTCCACGGCAGCTCGTACGGCACGCTGCTCGGGCAGCGGTACGCGGAGCTGTTCCCGCACCGGGTCCGGGCCATGGTGCTGGAGGCCGCGATGGATCACAGCCTCGGCATCCGCGCCTTCCTCGACACCCAGGCCGTCACCGCGGAAGGCGCGTTCGACGAATTCGTCGACTGGTGCGCGCGGTCCACCGGCTGCGTGCTCAAGGGGCGGGACATCCGGGAGCTCTGGGCCGAGCTGCACGGCCGGGCCGCGGGCGGGACGCTGACCGACCCGGACCGGCCCGCGGTGGCGCTCACCCCGTTCGAGCTGAGCCGGCTCGCCCACAAGAAGCTCTACGAGACGCACTGGTGGCCGGAGCTGGCCGGGTGGATCGCCAGAATGGACCCCGCCACCACGCCCAAAACGGCATCGTCGGCCGACGACAGGTCGACGGGCGACGCCGTCGCGCCGTACCCGTTCGCGGTCTTCTGCCAGGACTGGAGCCTGCCCGTCCGCGACTACCGCGAGTACGCCGGGCACCTGCGCCGGATGGCGCGGCTCGCGCCCGACCTGCGCTACCCGCCGGCGGTGTTCGCTCCCGTGACCTGCCTGGGCACGCCGGCGCCGGTCGCCAACCCGCAGCATCGGCTGCGGGTCCGCACCGATGTGCCGCTGCTGCTCGCCGCCACCGTGCACGACCCGGCCAGCGGGTACAACTGGGCCACCAACGTGGCCCGGCAGTTGGGCGGGCACGGCGTGCTGCTCACCTACCAGGGCTGGGGGCACGGCAGCTACACCACCAGCCCGTGCGTGGGCGGCGCTGTCGACCGCTACCTGACCAGCCTGGTGGTGCCCCGCCCGGGCGCCAGCTGCCCGGCCATCGAACCGCCGTCGTGACCGACCCGCCGGTCTGACCGGGCCGGCCGGCAACCCGGGCCGGTCGACCCTCCGGTCGCCGTGCGGCAGGATCCGCGCGGCGACCGGAGCCGGCGCCCCGCTCGCCGCCGGTCAGCGCTCACCGTTCCCATGCCAGGTCGACTCCGACCCCCGCTGGAACTCATCGCTGCGCGGCCAGTCGCGCGGCCCGCAGCTCCAGGTAACGCTGCTCGGGCAGACTGGTGGTGCCCCGGGCCGCCGCCAGGTACGCGTCCCGCGCCGCGCCGATCTCCCCGGCCAGCTCCAGCAGGTGGGCCCGGACGGCGGCGAGCCGGTGGTGCCCGGCGGTGCGCTCGTCGGTGTCCAGCGGCGCGAGCAGGGCGAGGCCGGCCCGCGGACCGTCCACCATGGCCACCGCCACCGCCTGGTTGAGGGTGACCATCGGGTTCGGCGCGATCCGGGCGAGCAGCCGGTAGAGCGCGGCGATCTGCGGCCAGTCCGTCGCCGCCGCCGTCGGCGCCTCGGCGTGCACCGCGGCGATCGCCGCCTGGAGCTGGTACGGGCCCGGCGGCGACCAGGTCAGCGCCTCGGTGATCAGCGCGATCCCGGCCGCGATGTCCGTCCGGTCCCACCGGGTCCGGTCCTGCTCGGCCAGCGGCACCAGCTCCCCGTCCGGCCCCACCCGGGCCGCCCGGTGCGCGTCGGTGAGCAGCATCAACGCCAGCAGCCCCGCCACCTCGCCGTCGCCCGGCAGCAGCCCGTGCAGGACACGGGCCAGCCGGATCGCCTCCCCGGTCAGCTCGACCCGGTGCAGGTCCGGCCCGCTGGACGCCGTGTACCCCTCGTTGAAGATCAGGTAGAGCACCCGGAGGACCGTTCGCAGGCGCTCCTCCCGCTCGCCCGGCGCGGGCATGCCGAACCGGGCGCCGGCCGCCTCGATCCGCTGCTTGGCCCGACGGATCCGTTGGCTCATCGTCGCCTCGGGCACCAGGTGCGCCCGGGCGATCTGCGCGGTGTTGAGCCCGCCGACGGCGCGCAGCGTGAGCGCCACCTGCGCCGAGGGCGCCAGCGCAGGGTGGCAGCAGAGGAAGAGCAGCGTCAGGGTGTCGTCGGCGTCCGTCACCGTGGGCTCCGCGTCGGCCGCCGGCGCCACCCCGGCGTACGCCGGCTCGCGCAGCGCCACGGCCACCTCGCGGTCCCGGCGGGCGCGCTCGCTGCGCCACTCGTCGGTGAGTCGGCGGGTGGCCACGGTCAGCAGCCAGGCGCGGGGATTGTCCGGCACGCCCTGCCCGGGCCACTGCGTCGCGGCGGCGAGCAACGCCTCCTGGACGGCGTCCTCACAGCGGTCGAACTGCCCGTGCCGGCGGACCAGCAGGCCGAGGACCTGCGGCGCGAGGGTGCGCAGCAGGTCCTCGACCGCCCGGTCGTCGGTCACATCTCCGTCCCGGCCTCATCCATGATCGGGCGGACCTCCAGTGCGCCGCCGAAACGCACGTCCGGCCAGCGGGCGGCGATCTCGGCGGCCCGTTGCGGCCTGTCGCAGTCGACGGTCAGGTAGCCGGCGAACTGCTCCTTGCTCTCCATGAACGGCCCGTCGACGACCTCCGGATGGCCGCCGGCGAGCCGGACCGTCCGCGTCTGCGACGGGTCGGCGAGCGCCTGGCCGCCGACCAGCTCCCCGGACTCGGTCAGCTCCTTCATGATCTCGTCGACCTCGCCGAACAGGGCGGTGCGCTCCCGCTCGGTCAGTTCCTCGGTGAAGCCGGGCCGGTTCCAGATCAGCAGCATGTACTTCACGGTGATGCTCCTCGGTTGCTGGTCGCACCCCGGCGGGGCGCGGCTCACCGGAGGGTCGGAGCCGTCACCCCGTTCCCTACCGCGTACCGAAGAAAATCGCAGAAATCTCCGGCGGTGGCGATCCCACGCCGAATCGATCAGCGCGGGTCGGGCCGTCCCCGTACCTGTCGGGGCGACCGCCCGCCGCCGACGTCCAGGGATGCCCGATCGGCGGCCGAGGTGCCCGACGACCAGCCCTCGGCGTCCCGGACGCTCAGCCGGTGACGGGTGACGCCGGGGAAGAGGGTGTCCAACCGTTCCCGGACCGCCTCGCCGCGCGCCGCGAGCACCGGGAGCAGCCGCTCCGGCCCGGCCGTCTCGGCCGCCGCCCGGTCGGCCGCCTCGGTGGTCGCGCGCAGCCGTTCGCCGATCCGCAGCGCGAACGCGTTGAGGAACGACTCGTCCCAGACGCGGGTCCGTCGCCCGGCCCCCGGCCGCCGCTCGGCACGCCCCCGCAGCATCGCGGCGGTGGCCTGGACCAGCAGCGAGGTGTAGAGCAGCTCCACCGCCACGAGGTCGGCCGGCCAGCCGAGCACGGTGGCGAAACCGAGGTCGTCGGACCAGACCGCCTCACAGCGGTTCGCCGCCGCGACCTCCTGCACCAGCAGAGCCTTCGCCCCCGCGTACGGGGCGTCGGTGCCGAGCCGCACCCCGCCGGGCAGGTCCCCGCGCTCCGACCCGGCGGCGAGCAGCGCCTCGTCGATGCTGTGCCGGGCGATCAACTCCTGCGCCTTGCCGGTCAACGCCTCCGCCTCGGCCGGGAAGGTGGTCGACTCCGCCTTGGCCAGCAGCGCCCGTACCCGGTCCAGCATTGGCGACCCGCTGCGTCCCGTACCGGCCGGTCGGGCGGTCGCCGCGCCGGTTGTGCCCGGTGGTGGGCGCAGCACCGCGATCGGCGGCAGGCTCTCCACCAGCGCGAGGATGTCCACGGCCGCGCGCAGCGCGTCGGCCCGGTCCAGCCCGACCCGCGCAGACCAGCCGGCCAGCACGCCCCGGTCGTCGTCCCACCGCACCTCGGCGGCCAGCTCGTGCAGCTGCTCGTCCCACCAGGCCGGGACCGGCTCTGCCTGTTCGCGCCGTTGGACGGCCATCGCGTCGCGAACCAACTGGGCCGAGCGGGCGTCGAGCCGCCGGCTGGTTATCCGGTCCACGTCGACCGGTTGCCAACCGCGCGGCCAGAGCCGACCCAGGCCGCGGACCAGGCGACGCAGCAGCGCCGCGTCCACCGCCGTGGTGCCGTCCGCCGCGCCGGTGCCGACCATCAGGTGGTCCAGCTGCCGTTCGGCCTGCCGTACGTCGGTGCCGCGCACCGCCGCGAGTGCGTTGGCGACGAGTTCGTCCGCGTCCGGCATGGGCACCTCCTTCTCGCGTTCCGCTGCCTTTTCGGGCTCCGCTGCCCCTTCAGGCTCCATGATCATGCCGTTGGTCGTGCCGGAGTCGTGAAACGGGGAGGTCGCCGCGCGCCGGGACGTGTCCGGGGATGCCCGCGGTGACTCCGGCGGCATGGTCCGTCCAGTTCCGGGTAGTTCCGCCCTGACCCGGCATGGATGCGAGGTGTGTGGTGGCCGATCGGAGTCTGCCGAGCGCACGCAGCGTGGACCTGCGCTCCTCCACGCTCGTCGGCGTCCTGATCGGCATCGCGATCATGGCCGGGGTGGACGAGATCGTCTTCCACCAGCTGCTCGGCTGGCACCACTTCTACGACCGGTCCACCCCGTCGGTGGCCCTGCTCTCCGACGGGCTGCTGCACGCCGCCGAGCTGATCGCCCTGGTCGGTGGCTTCTTCTGGTTCGCCGACCTGCGCCGCCGGGGCGTCCTGTCGGCCCGGCTGGCCTGGGGCGGCTTCCTGCTCGGCGCCGGAGGGTTCCAGGTCTTCGACGGGCTGGTCGACCACAAGGTGCTCCGGCTGCACCAGATCCGTTACGGCGTCCACCTGGTGCCGTACGACGTGCTCTGGAACGTGGGGGGCGCCGTGCTGCTGCTCGCGGGCGCGGCCCTGGTCTGGCGGGCGCGGTCCCGACGGTCACGCGACGGCCAGCGGTGACGGCGACGCTCGCCCCGGCGTGGTACCCGTCGCCCGCGGTCGCGCACGGGGGGCACGCGGTGGACGGCCCGTCCTGGTTCCCGCTGGCGGCGGTCGGCCTGCTGGCCGGTGGCTACCTCGTGGCAGCCGCGGCCGACACCCGGGGCTGGGACCACCGGCGCAGCGCCGCCTGGCTGGCCGGGTGTGCCGTGCTGGCGGTCGCGGTCGGTCCGCTGGCGCAACTCCCCGACGACCCGCGCGGACACATGGCGCAGCACCTGCTGCTCGGCATGGTGGCCCCGCTCGGGCTGGTGCTCGGCGCCCCGGTGACCCTGCTGCTGCGGATCTCGTCCACGCCCACGCGCCGGTTGATCGGCCGGCTGCTGCGCGCCCGCCCGGTGCACCTGCTCGCCCACCCGGTCACCGCCGCGCTGCTCAGCACGGGCGGGCTCGCCCTGGTGCTGCTCACCCCGCTGTATGCGGCGGCGGAGCGCCAACCCGCCCTGCACAACGCCCTGCACCTGCACTACCTGGCCGCCGGGTACCTGTTCGCCTGGGCGCTGGCCGGCCCCGACCCGGCACCCCACCGCCCCGGGCTGGCGGTGCGGCTCGGCGCGCTGCTCGGCGCGGCGGCCGTGCACGCCGCGCTCGCCAAGTACCTCTACGCGTACGCCGGCACCCTGCCGCCCGGGCTGACCGACCCCGACCCGGCGGCGTTCCGGTCGGCCGCCCAGCTCATGTACTACGGCGGCGACGTCGCCGAGCTGCTGCTCGCCGTCGCCCTCTTCGCCACCTGGTACCACCGCCGGGCACCGCGCACCCTCCGCCCGGCCGTGCGGGGCGGCACTCTCCGCCCGGAGCCGACCCCGCCCGCGCAGGCCTGATCCCGCTCACCGCGGGCGCTGGTGCGCTCGTCGCTCAGCCGCGCGCCGCGAGGGCGGTGGAGAGCCGGCCGAGGAACGCGCGGATGCTCTCCTCGCTGTGGTGCGTCTCCGCCTGGTCGTTGAGGGGGCCCGTGTAGCGCAGCGCCTGGCCGAGCGCGTCCAACGTCTCGGCCCGGTCTCCGGGGTAGAGCCCGCCGACCACCCCGTCGGCGACCCGGGTCACCACCGTGTCGTCGAGCGTCCGGTCGAACTGGATCCCGTAGAGGATCCCGTTGACATGGCCCTTCCAGCTGTCCGTACCCATGCTCGTTCGACTCCCCTAGAAGATCTGGCTGCCGTCCCAGGCGTGGATCGGGACGCCACTGAGGCCGTTGCGCTTGAACTCGGCGTCGAGGTTGCCCATGTGGCTCACGTCGGGCTGGTAATGACCGCTGCGCGCCGTCGCGTACTGGACCCTACCGTCCTTGACGACCAGCTCGCCCGCGGCCGCGACCGGCTGCCCGTTGCCCAGCGTCGAGTGGTGGAAGTCGCCGACCTTCTGGTAGTTGGACGCGTAGAGGTTGCCGTTGCGGTCCATCACGAAGATCGCCTGGCCGTTGCCGCTGAACACGGTCTGGGCGCTCGAGGTGTCGAACGGCTCGCCGTTTCGTGCGCTGCGCAGGACACCGTTGCCGTCGAAGAACACCCGGTGCTGTTCGAGCTCCTCCGGGCTGAGCCGGCGCACAGCGGTCGGGAAGTGTCCGCCCGGCAGGTGTTCGTTGCGGTACTTGTCGAGCATCGGCTTCGTGTTGTGGTAGCGGGGCGTGGTGTGCGGGCCGGGCACACCGGGTCGTCCCCGGCCGCCCGGGCCCGCGCCCTTGCGGGTGAACCGCCGCAGCAGCGTCTTCGCCCGCTTCAGCAACCGCGGAATGATCTCCTTGACGACCCGCTCGACGACCTCCTTGACGATCCGTTGGATCGCCATCCGGGCCAGGCCGATCGAGACGGGGATCTGGGCCAGCGAGGCGCCGAGGCTGGGAGCCGCCGCCGCGAGCGCGATCGCCACCTGGACCACGAGGATCGTCAGCTGGATGATCACGAGGATCTTCTGCGTCAGCGTGATGAGGGCCATCACCAGCAACGCCATGGCGATCAGCTCGGCCGCCTGCGCGCCGTCCTCCATCCGGCGCGGCGCGCCCTCCTCGCCCCGCCAGGCCTGCTCGAACGCGCGGACGTCGGCCCCGCTGTTGGTCGCGCCGACCTTCGCCGCGCCGGCCTCCGCCTCCCCGACCGCCGTGCGCAACCGGCCAGCGAACGCGAACCACAGCTGCGACGCCTCGAACAGCAGCTCCTCGTCGGCGGTCGGCCAGGTGAACCCGACCCAGCCCAGTGCCTCGACGAGCTCAGGAGGTAGCTGCATACCCACGGGGCAGCTCCATCCTGGAGAAGAGGTCCGCGTTGGCGGTCTCGGTCGCCTCGTGCGCGTCGGCGCCCTGGTCGAGGTTGGCGGCGGCCTCCAACAACTGGTCGGCCATCGACCGGTACACGTCCAGCGCGTGCGTCAGCACCTCGACGTACACGGCGCCGAAGAGCGAACCCGCCTCGTCGGCGCCCCACGGACTACCCGCCCCGTTCACCGTCGACTCGAGGCTGGTGACCTCCGCGCCGAGCTGCTGGCCGGTGGCCGCGAGCGACCCCGCCGCGGCGTGGAGGGCGTCGAGGTCGACCTCAATCCCGTCAGACATCGGCTCAGCGTCGATCCATCCGGCGGGTGGCCGCGTCGAGGTCGCCGATCATCCGGTGGAAACCGCGGAACGCCTCCTCCGAGACACGTTCGAGCTGCTGGGTCAGGGCTGCGCTGTCGGCGGCGGCAGCGCCCGTCAGCTCGGCGCGCCGGGCGCGCTCGTCGGCCTGGGCCGCCTGGACCGCCTCCAGGACGTACTCGGCGATCGCGCTGGTGCCGGCCCGCGACAGGCTCGGGTCGATCACGAGGCTCCGCAGGCCCCCGAAGGCGGCGACCTCGGCCTCGACGAGACCGTCCCCACCGACGCCCCGCCCCACCATCTGCTCGGCGGTCGGTACGGCCTGCTCGTCGGCACCGTCCGGTTGTGTCGAGGTGGAAGCCGTGGCCTGGCTCAGCAGGCGCATCGCCTCTTCGAGCGAGCGACTCAGGCCGGACGGATCGATCCCACTCGCCATGCTCGTCCCCCTACGACTCGCGACCCTCTCGGCGAGCGACAGTACCAACGCGGCGCCCACGCTCGTGGCCCCAACGTCCGCTGTGGAGCGGCAGGCCGGTGACCGTGGCCGCCGGCGGTGCGGCAACTGCCGTTCAGCGAGCCGTTCCCGCCGGGTCAGGCCCGCTGCGGCCAGTCGGCGAGGACCGCCTCCACCGGCAGTAACCCGCGCGCCGGGTCGGGGGCCGGGGCCGGCGGGGCGGTCGGCGTCCGGTCGAAGCGGGGTGCCGGGGCGGGCTGGATCTCCCCGCCCACGTCGACGAACGTGCCCCGGGCCGCGTTGTGCGGGTGCCGGTGCGCCTCGCCCGGGGCGAGCACCGGGGCGACACAGGCGTCCAGGTCGGCGAAGACGGCCGTCCACTCGTCCCGGGTCCGCTCGGCGAACCGTTCCGTGAAACGTCGGCGCAGCTCGTCCCAGCCGTCCGGGTCGTACTGGGCGGGCAGGTCCGGGTCGTCGGCGAAACCGAGGCCGGTCAGCAGGGCGGCGTAGAAGGCCGGTTCCAGCGCGCCGACGGCCAGGTAGCCGCCGTCGGCGGTGCGGTACGTGTCGTAGAACGGCGCACCGCCGTCGAGCAGGTTGCGCCCGCGTGGCGCCGGCCACAGGCCGTTGCCGAGCATCCCGTGCAGGAACGCGGTGAGCAGCGCCGACCCGTCCACCATGGCCGCGTCGACGACCTGGCCGGCGCCGGAGCGTTCCCGTTCCAGCAGCGCGGCCAGCACCCCCACGGCGAGCAGCATTCCGCCGCCGGCGAAGTCACCGATCAGGTTCAGTGGCGCGTGGGGACGTTCACCGGCCCGGCCCAGCGGCTCCAGCGCGCCCGCCACCGCGATGTAGTCGATGTCGTGCCCGGCCCGGGAGGCCAGCGGGCCGTCCTGGCCCCAGCCGGTCATCCGCGCGTACACCAGTCGGGGGTTGCGGGCCCGGCACACGTCCGGACCGAAGCCCAGCCGCTCGGCCACCCCGGGCCGGTACGCCTCGACCAGGACGTCTGCCCGCTCCACCAGGCGCAGCAGGTCCGACACGCCCTCCGGGGACTTCAGGTCCAGCGCGGTGACCCGCCTACTCCGCTGCAACGGCCCGCCGGCCGGCGCGGCCAGCCGCCCCGCTCCCGGGCCGCCCGGCCGGTCCACCCGGAGCACGTCCGCGCCGAGGTCGGCGAGCACCATGCAGCCGAACGGCGCCGGGGCCAGGCTGGCCAGCTCGACCACCCGCACCCCGGCCAGCGGCCCGCCGCGGGGCGTTCCGCCCGGCCCGTCGGAGCCCGTCACAGGGCGCTCACCGGTTCGGCGGGGCGGGTGGCCGACGCGGCGAGCCGCCTCAGAGGGCACGGGCGATCAGCTCCTTCATGATTTCGTTGGTGCCGCCGTAGATCTTCTGGACGCGGGCGTCGGCGTACATCCGGGCGATCGGGTACTCGGTGGTGTAGCCGTAGCCGCCGAACAGTTGCAGGCACCTGTCGATGACCTCGCACTGGCCGTCGGTCAGCCACCACTTCGCCATCGCGGCGGTGGCCACGTCCAGTTCGCCCCGGGTGTGCCGGACGATGCAGTCGTCGAGGAAGACCCGGCTGACCCGGGCGCGGGTGGCGCACTCGGCCAGCACCATCCGGGTGTTCTGGTGACCCATCAGGGGCTTGCCGAAAGCCGCGCGCTCTTTGGTGTAGGCGACGGTCAGCTCGACCGCGCGTTCCATCGCGGCGACCGCGCCGACGCCGATCACCAGCCGTTCCTGCGGGAGCTGCCGCATGAGCTGGATGAAGCCCAGCCCTTCGGCGCCGCCGAGCAGGTTGGCCGCCGGCACCCGGAACTCGTCGAAGAAGAGCTCGGCGGTGTCGTTGGCGTGCAGCCCGATCTTGGACAGCAGCCGACCCCGGCGGAAGCCCACCGGGTCGCCGCCGACCTCGCAGACCAGCAGGGAGACACCGGCCGCCCGCTGCTCGGGGTCGGTCTTCACGGCCACGATGATCAGGTCGGCCAGGCCGCCGTTGGTGATGAACGTCTTCGCGCCGGTGACCAGGTAGTCGTCGCCGTCGCGGACCGCCCGGGTGCGCATCGCCTGGAGGTCCGAGCCGCCGTCCGGCTCGGTCATCGCGATCGCGCCGACCAGCTCACCGCTGCACAGGCCGGGCAGCCACCGCCGCTTCTGCTCCTCGCTGCCGTACGCCACCAGGTAACCGGTGATGATGCCACTGTGGACGGCCAGCCCGAGGCTGCTCTCCCCGGTGTACGCCTGCTCGTGCAGCATGACCGCCTCGTGCGTGAAGCCCCCGCCCCCGCCGCCGTACTCCTCCGGCACGGAGAGGCCGAGCAGCCCCAGCTCACCGGCGCGCCGGTAGTGCTCGCGGTCCGGATGGCCCTGTGCCAGCAGGCGCTCGGTGTGCGGCAGCACCTCCTTCGTGAAGAAGGTGCGGGCCAGGTCGGCCAGGTCGTCGTGCTCCGGCTCCCGCCAGGGCGAGGAGTGACCGTCGGATGCGGGCGTCGGCATGTGCACCACCCTCGCGCGCTGTTGACAGCATGTCAATAACTCCCGATCAACGGCCACGGCGTCGCCTCCCGTTCGTCCGTCAGGCACCTCGTCCCGCACGGGTCGCCATGCGCCGACGGCCGATCGACGGGCGTCACGTCTTTCGCCGGGCTTCCTCGCCTTCCCCTGGAGCGTCGGGCGGGTCTGGATATCGGCACCCAGCGCCTTTGGAGCTGATGTCGCAAGCGACTCACCGACGTGATGTCGTGTGCGACTCAGCTCCAAAGGGAGGCAGACCCGGGTCTGCCCTCGGCGCGCCCTCGATGAGGGCCAGCGGCGCCGTTGGTGCGCCGGCCTGTGACACAACGCCACGACGTGTGGGGCAGGTTGGCCGCCCCTGTCCGGGCCCTCTGCCTGCGCCCGAACCTGGGCCGCGACGGTGAGCTGCCGATAGGGTCGGGCAGATGAGTGTCGAGACCGCCCCGCGCCGCCGCCGGCTGGAGCCGGACGCCCGGCGTGGGCAGATCCTGGCCTGCGCGGTCCGGCTGTTCGGCGAGCGCGCATACCCGGACGTGTCGACCACCGACATCGCGCGGGAGGCCGGCGTCGCGCGCGGCCTGGTCAACCACTACTTCGGCACCAAGAAGGACCTCTACCTGGAGGTCGTCCGGGTCATGGTGACCATCCCCGAGGTAGCCCTGGAGCGGCTGCCCAAGGGCGACCTGGGTACCCGGGTCGACGCCAGCGTCTCCTGGTTCCTCGACGTGGTCTCCCGGCACAGCACCTCCTGGCTGGCGGCCGTCACCGCCCGCGGGATGGGCGGCGACGCCGACGTGGAGCGGGTGCTCGCCGAGGCCGAGGAGGTGGCCGCGGACCGGATTCTGGTCGCCGTCGGCCTGGCCGAGGAGGCGGAGCACCGCGAGGAGTTGCGCGGGATGGTCCGGGCGTACGGCGGGCTCGCGACCTCGACCGCGCGGGAGTGGCTCCAGCGCGGCGCGCTGACCCGGGCCCAGGTGCACGTACTGCTCACCACCACGCTGCTGACCATCGTCGAGCAGGTCATCCCGGCCGTCATCGCGGGCGCCAGCGCTCAGGCCGCGCGGCGGTCGGCCGCCTGCGCCGGGTAGGCCTCGGATCGGACCACCCGCAGCGGCCGGTCGACCTCGTCCGCCCGGAACCGCCACCGCGAGGGCACCGGCTGCCGCTGCGGCGCAGGGCCTCCGGGGCGCAGCCCGGGGCGGGACAGCAGCACGGTGATCAGGTAACCGACCACCAGGAAGCCGTGGCTGACCAGCCGCTCCCCGCCCACCGTGCCGGTGGCGAGGTCGTTGACCGAGAGCAGCAGCAGCGTGCCGACGAACGCGCTGAGCATCGGCAGCAGGCCGGCCGGTGGGCTGCGGCGGACCGCCACGAAGAGGAAGCCAGCGCCCACCGCCACGTTCCACGCGGCCGACTCGTGCCACAGGTGCTGGCCGGCGGGGTGCAGGTGATCGGCGGCAGCGCCCCGGCCCACCTGGGCCAGGCCGAGCACGAGCTGCACGGCGCCGAGCAGCCCGAGCGCCGCGCGGAGCCCGGCGACCAGGCGGCCACGCCGTACCGCGCCCGGCCGCCACCGCCACCGCCACCGCCGCCGGGCGGCTGGTGGCGCGGCGGCGGCGAGGATCGCCTCGGTTCGGTCGGGAGGTTCGGTGACCAACCGGGTACGCACCCGACGGGTCACCGCGGCCGCCACCGTGAACCAGGCCCGGCAGTCGGCACACCCGTCCAGGTGTCGCTGCGCCGTCTCCCGTTCCTCGGCGGTCTCCTCCCCGTCCAACTGCGCGGACAGGACCTCCCGCCACTGCTCACACCCCATGTACGGGTAGTCGGTCCAGCCGCCGCTCCGGTTCCCGGCGGCCCGGGACCGCTGTGGAATACTCGCCGGACCATGACGCGCTACGGCCTGCTGATCCTGCCCTCCACCAACCGGGTGTACGCCCGCTCCGCGATCGACCTCACCCAGGCCGAGCTGGAGATCTTCGGCCGTTCGGCGCTCGATGGCCGGATCGGCGACGTGGGCACGACGACGGTCGGCGGGGCCACCTACCTCACCTTCGCCGGTGACGGGCTGACCGAGCGGGACCTGTCCCTGCTGGGCAACCTCTCCGCCGGGTACGCGCTGTTCGAGGTCGTCGGCGAGCTGCTGCGCCCGGTCGACTGGAGCCGGCTGGACCGGTACGACGACGACCTGATCACCATCCAGAAGTACCCGGGCAAGACCAACGAGCAGTTCACGAAGCTGCTGCTCAACGTCACCCTGCTCGCCTCGGACTGGGCCGGTGAGCTGACCACCCGGCGCTTCCGGGTGCTCGACCCGCTCTGCGGTCGCGGCACGACCCTCAACCAGGCGCTGATGTACGGCTTCGACGCCGCCGGCGTGGAGCGCGACCAGAAGGACGTCGAGGCGTACCGGGCGTTCATCACCACCTGGCTGAAGCAGAAGCGGATCAAGCACCGGGTGCTGGAGTCGGGGCCGGTGCGGCGGGAGCGCAAGGTGGTCGGCCGGCGGGTGCGGATCGAGCTGGCGCCGACGCGCGAGGAGCACAAGGCGGGCCAGCTCCACCTGCTGGACGTGGTCAACGCCGACACGACCCGCGCCGCGGAGTTCTTCCGGCCGGAGACGTTCGACCTGGTCGTGGCCGACGCGCCGTACGGCGTACAGCATGGCAGCCGGACCGCCGAGCACGGCCTGACGCGGGACCCGCTGGCGCTGCTCGCGGACGCCGCGCCGGTCTGGGCGCGGTTGCTGCGACCCGGCGGGGCGCTCGGCATCTCCTGGAACACCCACGTCGCCGGGCGGGACGACGCGGCGGCGGCGCTGGAGGCGGCCGGCCTGACCGTGGTCGACGCGGAGCCGTACCGCGCGCTGCGGCACCGGGTGGACCAGTCGATCATGCGTGACGTGCTGGTGGCCCGCCGCGCGGCCTGACGCGGCCCGCCTCTTCTCCTTCCTTCCGCCCGCGCCCGGGCAGCCGCCGCACCCCGCCGTACCCGGGGGGTTTGTGCGGCATTTCACCTGTTCAGGGCGCGGGTGTGAAAACCGCGTCAAGAAATGGACCGCCGCCGTCATGGTCGCGTTATGACCCCTGTCGGCGGGGAGGCGACGGGGCTTTGATTGCCCCGCGCGACCGGGAGGCGGTCGCGACGAACCTTTCCGGTCTGAGGAGTCAGCGTGTCTGACGTGGTGTTCGTGCTCCTGACGGTGGCGCTGTTCGCAGTGCTCGCCCTGGTCGTGCGGGCGGTGGAGAAGCTGTGAGTGCCGTCAATGCCGTGGGCCTGGTGCTCGCGATCGTCCTGGGCGCGTTCCTGGTCTTCGCCCTGTTGTTTCCGGAGCGCTTCTGATGACCACGACAACAGCGGGCGTCATCTTCGTGCTGACGCTGGTGGCGGCCCTGGTCGCCGTCTACAAGCCGTTCGGCGACTACATGTTCCGGGCGGTGTCCGGCACCCGGCAGTCCCGGGTCGAGCGGGGCGTCTTCCGCCTGGTCGGGGTCAACCCGGCCGCCGAGCAGAGCTGGGGCGTGTACGCCCGCAGCGTGCTGGCGTTCTCGGCGGTCTCGATCCTGTTCCTGTACCTGTTCCAGCGGGTGCAGAACCACCTGTGGTTGTCCCTGGGCTTCGACCCGGTGGTGCCGCACGGCGCGTGGAACACCGCCGTGTCGTTCGTGACCAACACCAACTGGCAGTCGTACTCCGGTGAGTCGACGATGGGCCACCTGGTGCAGATGGCCGGCCTCGCGGTGCAGAACTTCGTCTCGGCGGCGGTCGGCATCGCGGTGGCAGTGGCGCTGCTCCGCGGCTTCGCCCGCAGCCGCACCGGCCAGCTGGGCAACTTCTGGGTCGACCTGACCCGGATCACGCTGCGGATCCTGCTGCCGGTCGCGGTGCTCGGCGCGATCGCGCTGATGATCGGCGGGGTGGTGCAGAACCTCTCCGCCGGCACCGACGTGACGACGCTGACTGGCGGCGCCCAGACCATCACCGGCGGCCCGGTGGCCAGCCAGGAAGTGGTCAAGCTGCTGGGCACCAACGGTGGCGGCTTCTACAACGTCAACAGCGCCCACCCGTTCGAGAACCCGACCACGTGGACGAACTGGCTGGAGATCTTCCTGATCCTCCTGATCCCGTTCAGCATGCCCCGGGTGTTCGGCCGGATGGTCGGCCAGAACCGCCAGGGCTACGCCATCGCCGCGGTGATGGCGATCCTGGCCGTCGCCAGCGTCGCCCTCACCAACATCTTCGAGCTGAGCGGCCACGGCACGGTGCCGCAGGCGGTCGGCGCGGCGCTGGAGGGCAAGGAGGTCCGGTTCGACGTGTCGAACTCGGCCACCTTCGCCGCCGCCACGACGCTGACCTCGACCGGCGCGGTGAACTCGTTCCACGACTCGTTCACCCCGCTCGGCGGCATGATGACGATGGTCAACATGATGCTCGGCGAGGTCGCCCCGGGCGGTACGGGTTCCGGCCTCTACGGCCTGCTCATCCTCGCGGTGATCACGGTTTTCGTGGCCGGGCTGATGGTGGGCCGGACGCCGGAGTACCTGGGCAAGAAGATCGGCTCGCGGGAGATCAAGTTCGCCTCGCTCTACTTCCTGATCACGCTGATCCTGGTGCTCGTCGGCACAGCGGCCGCGTTCGCCACCGGCAACAACTCCACCGCGCTCAACGTCGGGCCGCACGGCCTCTCCGAGGTCCTGTACGCGTTCACCTCGGCCAGCAACAACAACGGCTCGGCCTTCGGCGGCATCACCGTCAACACCACCTGGTGGGACACCGCGCTCGGGTTGTGCATGCTGCTCGGCCGCTTCCTGCCGATCATCTTCGTGCTCGCGTTGGCCGGCTCGCTGGCCCGCCAGGCACCCACCCCCGCGTCCGAGGGCACCCTGCCGACCCACCGACCGCTGTTCATCGGGATGGTCGTCGGCGTCACGGTGGTCCTCGTCGCGCTGACCTTCCTTCCCGCACTCGCGCTCGGCCCGCTGGCTGAGGGGCTGTGACCATCATGAGGAACGAGGACATGTCCGTCACCTCCGTGACATCCGGGGCCGGCGAGCAACCGACCGCCGGCACCCCGGCGACCCAGGGCAACCGGGTCGGCGGGGGCCTGCTCGACCCGAAGCAGCTGATCCGGTCCCTGCCGGACGCCGCGCGCAAGCTCAACCCGACCACCCTGTGGCGCAACCCGGTGATGCTGCTCGTCGAGGTCGGCGCGGCCTTCACCACCGTCCTGGCGGTGACCGACCCGTCGGTGTTCGCCTGGGCGATCACCATCTGGCTCTGGCTCACCGTGCTCTTCGCCAACCTGGCCGAGGCGGTCGCGGAGGGCCGGGGCAAGGCCCAGGCCGCCGCGCTGCGGCAGGCCAAGCAGGACACCATCGCCACCCGGCTGGTCGGCTGGACGCCGGGCGCCCGGGCCAACACCTACACCGACGAGGCGGTGCCCGCGCCGCAGCTACGCCAGGGCGACATCGTGCTGGTCGAGGCGGGCGGCATCATCCCCGGTGACGGCGACATCGTCGAAGGCATCGCCAGCGTCGACGAGTCGGCCATCACCGGCGAGTCGGCCCCGGTCATCCGGGAGTCCGGTGGCGACCGCAGCGCGGTCACGGGCGGCACCAAGGTGCTCTCCGACCGGATCGTCGTGAAGATCACCCAGAAGCCGGGGGAGAGCTTCATCGACCGGATGATCGCCCTGGTCGAGGGGGCGAACCGGCAGAAGACGCCGAACGAGATCGCGCTGAACATCCTGCTCGCCGCGCTCACGATCATCTTCCTGCTGGCCGTGGTCACGCTTCAGCCGCTAGCCATCTTCTCCAAGGCGTACCAGGCGGCGGCACCGGACAGCGGCGCGATCACCGACTCCGGTGTCACCGGGGTGGTCCTGATCTCGCTGCTGGTCTGCCTGATCCCCACCACCATCGGCGCGCTGCTCTCCGCCATCGGCATCGCCGGCATGGACCGGCTCGTGCAGCGCAACGTGCTGGCCATGAGCGGCCGGGCCGTCGAGGCGGCCGGCGACGTCAACACCCTGCTGCTGGACAAGACCGGCACCATCACGCTGGGCAACCGGCAGGCCGCCGAGTTCGTACCGGTCGAGGGCGTCACCGCCGCGACCGTGGCGGACGCCGCGCAACTGTCCAGCCTCGCCGACGAGACCCCGGAGGGTCGCTCGGTGGTGGTGCTGGCGAAGAACGAGTTCGGGCTGCGGGAGCGCGAGCCCGGCGTGATGCCGCACGCCACCTTCGTCCCGTTCACCGCCCAGACCCGGATGAGCGGCGTCGACCTGACCCCGGACGGCAGCGTCGACGGCGGCGCGGTCGGCACGGCGCGCCGGGTCCGCAAGGGCGCTGCCGCCGCGGTGATGAAGTGGGTCCGCGAGAACGGCGGGCACCCCACCGAGCAGGTCGGCGAGATCGTGGACGCGATCAGCGGCACCGGCGGGACTCCGCTGGTCGTGGCCGAGCACCTCGACGGCGAGCCGGCCCGCGCGTTGGGCGTCATCCACCTCAAGGACGTCGTCAAGTCCGGCATGCGGGAGCGGTTCGACGAGATGCGCCGGATGGGCATCCGGACCGTGATGATCACCGGTGACAACCCGCGTACCGCGAAGGCGATCGCGGACGAGGCCGGGGTGGACGACTTCCTGGCCGAGGCGACGCCCGAGGACAAGCTCGCGCTGATCAAGCGGGAGCAGGAGGGCGGTCGGCTGGTCGCGATGACCGGCGACGGCACCAACGACGCGCCGGCGCTCGCGCAGGCCGACGTCGGGGTGGCGATGAACACCGGCACGTCGGCCGCCAAGGAGGCCGGCAACATGGTCGACCTCGATTCCGACCCGACCAAGCTGATCGAGATCGTGGAGATCGGCAAGCAGTTGCTGATCACGCGGGGCGCGCTGACCACGTTCAGCATCGCCAACGACATCGCGAAGTACTTCGCGATCATCCCGGCCATGTTCGCCGGCCTCTACCCGAGCCTCGACGCGCTCAACATCATGCGGCTGTCCAGCCCGGAGTCGGCGATCCTGGCCGCCGTCATCTTCAACGCCCTGGTGATCATCGCGCTGATCCCGCTCGCCCTGCGCGGCGTGCGGTACCGGCCGGCCGCCGCGTCGAAGCTGCTCAGCCGCAACCTGTGGCTCTACGGACTGGGCGGCATCATCGTGCCGTTCGTCGGGATCAAGCTCATCGACCTGCTCATCCAGTTCATCCCGGGGATTTCGTGATGCGCCTACCCACCTGGCTCGCCCAACACCTCGCCGCCCTGCGCGCCCTGCTCGTCTTCACGGTGCTGCTCGGGTTGGTCTATCCGCTGGCCCTGGTCGCGCTCGGGCAGGTGCCCGGCCTCAACCACCGGACCGACGGCTCACTGATCGACGCCGGCGGCACGACGGTCGGCAGCTCGCTGATCGGCCAGTCCTTCACCGACGCCGACGGCAACCCCGTCCCGCGGTACTTCCAGTCCCGCCCCTCCGCCGCCGGCGACGGCTACGACCCCACCTCCACCTCGGCCAGCAACCTCGGCCCGGAGAGCGTGGTCGACACCATCGCCACCGACCCGGAGGAGTCCAGCGAGAGCCTGCTCACCCAGGTCTGCGGGCGCAGCAGGGACATCGGCGAGCTCAACGGCGTCGACGGCCGGCGGCCGTTCTGCACCGCCGACGGGGTGGGCGCCGTGCTCGCGGTCTTCCGCGCCGACGGTCTGACCGGCCCGGTGACCCGGGTGGTCAGCGTGAACCAGGCCGCCCCGTCCACCCCGTTCGTCCCCTCCTACGAGGGCGTGCCGGTGGAGCTGGCCCGGCCCGGCGAGGACTACGTGGCCGCCGGTGGCGTGGTCACCCCGATCCGGGGCGACGCCCCCGCCGACCCGGCCGTTCCCGCCGACGCGGTCACCGCCAGCGGCAGCGGCCTCGACCCGCAGATCAGCCCGGCGTACGCCGAGTTGCAGGTGAACCGGGTCGCGCGCGAGCGCGGCGCGGACCCGGCGGCGATCCGCAGGCTGGTGGACGAGCACACCAGCGGGCGAGGGCTCGGCTTCATGGGCCAGCCCGGGGTCAACGTGCTTGAGCTCAACATCGCGTTGGACGAGCAGTTCCCGGCACGCTGACCTCGTGCGGAAGGGCCCCTTCGAATCGTGAAGAAGGGGCCCTTCCTCTCTGATCGGAGAGGATTGTTCCCGTGGCACGCGGAGAACTGCGGATCTATCTCGGGGCCGCTCCCGGCGTCGGCAAGACGTACGCCATGTTGGAGGAGGCGCAGCGGCGGGCCGCGCGCGGCACCGACGTGGTGATCGGTTTCGTGGAGACCCACGGCCGCCAGCACACCGCGGCCATGCTCGGCGACCTGGAGCAGGTCTCCCGCCGCACGATGAGCTACCGGGGCGTCGAGTTCACCGAGATGGACCTCGACGCGATCCTGGCCCGCCGGCCGGAGGTCGCGGTCGTCGACGAGCTGGCGCACACCAACGTGCCCGGCTCCCGGCACGACAAGCGCTGGCAGGACATCCAGGAGCTGCTCGACGCGGGGATCGACGTGCTGTCCACGGTCAACGTGCAGCACCTGGAGTCGGTCAACGACGTCGTCGCCCAGATCACCGGCACCACCCAGCGGGAGACCGTGCCGGACGAGATCGTTCGCGCCGCCGAGCAGGTCGAGCTGGTCGACATGACCCCCGAGGCGCTGCGCCGGCGGATGGCGCACGGCAACATCTACCGCCCCGACAAGATCGACGCCGCGCTGGGCAACTACTTCCGGGTCGGCAACCTCACCGCCCTGCGTGAGCTGGCGCTGCTCTGGCTGGCCGACAAGGTCGACGAGCAACTCGACCGGTACCGCAGCCAGCAGGGCATCGAGGCCACCTGGGAGGCCCGCGAGCGGGTCGTCGTGGCGCTGACCGGTGGCCCCGAGGGCGAGACGCTGATCCGCCGGGCCGCCCGGGTCGCGGCCCGCAGCAAGGGCGCCGACCTGCTCGCCGTGCACGTCGGCCGCAGCGACGGCCTGGCCGGCGCGGACCCGGCCCAACTGGCCCGCCAGCGGGTGCTGGTGGAGAGCCTCGGCGGCACGTACCACCAGGTCCTCGGGACGGACGTGCCGGCCGCGCTGCTGGACTTCGCCCGCGGGGTGAACGCCACCCAGTTGGTGCTCGGCGCCAGCCGGCGGGGCCGCTTCGCGCAACTGTTCGCCAGAGGCGTCGGGGTGACCACCACCGCGCTCTCCGGCTCGATCGACGTACACCTGGTCACCCACACCGAGGCCGGTCGGGGACGCCGGGCGGCGGCCGTGCCGGCCGCGCTGTCCCGCCGCCGCCGGCTGCTCGGGTTCGCCCTGGCCGTGTTCGGCATGCCACTGCTCACGCTGCTGCTGAGGACGCTGCCCGACCTGACGCTGACCAACGACATCCTGCTCTTCCTCGCCGGGGTCGTCGGGGTCGCGCTGGTCGGCGGGCTGTGGCCGGCCCTGGTCGCCGCGCTCGGCGGCTCGCTGCTGCTCAACTGGTTCTTCACCCCGCCCTACCGGACGCTGACCATCGCCGAGGCGGACAACCTGCTCGCCCTGGCCGTCTTCGTCGGCGTGGCGCTGGCGGTGAGCTGGATCGTCGACGTCGCAGCGCGGCGGACCCGCGAGGCCGCGCGGGCCGCGGCCGACGCGCAGACCCTCGCCGCCGTCGCCGGCGGCGTGCTGCGCGGCGAACGCCCGCTGCCCGCGCTGCTGGACCAGCTCCGGGAGACCTTTGGGCTGCGCGCGGTGAGCGTGCTGGAGCTGGCCGAGGAGGCCGGTGGCCGACCGGAGCGGGCCCGCGAGGAGCACGCCTGGTGCGTGGTCGCCAGCGTCGGCGACCGGCCGGCCTGCACGCCCGACGGCGGGGAGACGGCGGTACCGGTCGACGAACGGATCACCGTCGTGCTCAGCGGCCGGCGGCTGGAGGCGGCGGACCGGCGGATCGTCGAGGCGTTCGCCGCCCAGGCCGCCGTCGCGCTGCGGCAGGAACGACTGGCCGAGGAGGCGGCCACCGCCCGGCCCCTCGCCGCGGCGGACCGGATGCGTACCGCGCTGCTCGCCGCGGTCAGCCACGACCTGCGTACCCCGTTGGCCTCGGCGAAGGCGGCCGTGACCAGCCTGCGCAGCCACGACATCGAGTTCGACGAGCAGGACCGCGAGGAGCTGCTGGAGACCGCCGAGGAGTCGTTGGACCGGCTCGCCCGGCTCGTCGGCAACCTGCTCGACATGAGCCGGCTCCAGGCCGGCGTCCTCGGCATCACGGCGAGCGCGATCGGCCTGGAGGACGCCGTACCCCGGGCGCTGGACGAACTCGGCCCGCCCGCCGCCGCCGTCGTGACCGACATCCCGGCCGACCTGCCCGCCGCCACCGCCGATCCTGGCCTGCTGGAGCGGGTGCTGGTCAACGTCATCGCGAACGCGTTGCGGTACAGCCCGCCCGGGCAGCCGCCCACCGTCACCGCGAGCGCGCACGCCGGGCAGGTCGAGCTGCGGATCATCGACCGTGGGCAGGGCATCCCGGAGGACCAGTGGGAGCACGTCTTCCTGCCGTTCCAACGCCTCGGCGACCGGGACAACCAGACCGGTGTCGGCCTCGGGCTTGCCCTGTCCCGGGGACTGGCCGAGGCGATGGGTGGCAGCATCACCCCCGAGACCACCCCCGGCGGTGGGCTCACGATGGTGCTGCGACTCCCCGCCGCCCCGCAGACCAGCTCGGAGGGGCCACAGGAATGACGCGCATCCTGGTCGTCGACGACGAACCCCAGATCCTGCGCGCCCTGCGGATCAACCTGCGCGCCCGCCGGTACGACGTGGACGTCGCCGGGACCGGGGCCGCCGCGCTGAAGGCTGCCGCCAGCCACCCGCCCGACCTGGTGGTGCTCGACCTCGGGCTGCCCGACATCGACGGCGTCGAGGTGATCCGCGGCCTGCGCGGCTGGACCGCCGTGCCGATCATCGTGCTCTCCGGCCGGGCCGGCAGCGAGGACAAGGTCGCGGCGCTCGACGCCGGCGCCGACGACTACGTCACCAAGCCGTTCGGGGTGGAGGAGCTGCTGGCCCGTATCCGCGCGGTGACCCGCCGCCTCGGCGCGCCCAGCGAGGCGGTGCCGGCGCTGCGGATCGGCCGGCACACCGTCGACCTCGCCGACCACCGCGTCTGGCGGGACGACGACACCGAGGTCAAGCTGACCCCCACCCAGTGGAGTGTGCTGGAGAAGCTGCTGCGCCACCCCGGCAAGCTGGTCAGCCAGCGCCAACTCCTCCAGGACGTGTGGGGGCCGGAGTACCAGAACGAGACCAACTACCTGCGGCAGTACCTGGCGCAACTGCGCCGCAAGCTGGAGGACGACCCGGCCCGACCCCGGCACCTCATCACCGAGCCCGGAATGGGCTACCGCTACCGACCCTGACCGGCGGGCTCCGGCCGGGTTGACACCCTCCGACAGAGATTGAAGAATTTCGCTCGCAGTCGCAGCGGCGTGCTTCTGTAACCGTCCCCGTTCCGGTTACCCCTCGGGAGCCCGCCGTGTCCCTGCCCCTGTCCCGCCGCCGCCTGCTGACGGCCGGCGGCGCCGGCCTCGTCCTGGCCGGCCTTGCCGACCCGTTCCGGGCCGGCCCCGCCCGGGCCGCCGTCACCACCGCCGACCTGGTCGTCTACGGCGCCACCTCCGGCGGGCTGGCCGCCGCGATCACCATGCGTCGCCTCGGCCGCACCGCCGTGGTGGTCGAGCCCACCAGCCACGTCGGCGGGCTGAGCACCGCCGGGCTGGGCGCCACCGACACCGGCGTACAGGCGTCCATCGGCGGCCTGGCCGCCGAGTTCTACCGCCGGGTGTACGTGAAGTACCACGGCGGGACCCCCACGCCGACCTCGCCGCTGCGGATGACCTTCGAACCGCACGTCGCCGCCGACGTCTTCGCCGACCTGCTCGCCGAGGCGGGCGTTCCGGTGGTCGTCGGCGCCCGACTGGCCGGCCTCGGCCGCACCGGCAACCGGATCACCGAGCTGCGCACCGAGGACGGGTCGATCTACCGGGGCGGCGTGTTCGTCGACGCCACCTACGAGGGTGACCTGCTGGCCATGGCCGGGGTGGGGTTCACCGTCGGGCGGGAGTCCAACGACACCTACGGCGAGACGATCAACGGGGTGCAGTCGCGCAACACCCACCAGTTCGCCTACCCGGTCGACCCGTACGTCACGGCCGGCTCGCCCTCCAGCGGTCTGCTGCCGGGCATCTCCGCCACCCCGCTCGCCCCGCAGGGCACCGGGGACGACCGGATCCAGGCGTACTGCTTCCGGATGTGCCTGACCCAGGCGTCCAACCGGATCCCCTTCGGCCGGCCGGCCGGCTACGACCCCATCCGGTACGAGTTGCTGCTGCGACACATCCAGGCCGGTTACGCCGGGCCGTACTTCACCACCCACTCGGTCGGGGGCGGCAAGACCGACTCCAACAACAACGGCGCGGTGTCCACCGACCACATCGGCTTCAACTACGCGTACCCGACGGCGAGCTGGGCGGCGCGGGAGAGCATCATCGCCGAGCACCGCAGCTACCAGCAGGGGCTGATGTGGTTCCTGGCCAACGACCCCCGGCTGCCGGCGTCGGTACGCGACTCGACCGCCCGCTGGGGTCTGCCGGTCGACGAGTTCACCAGCACGGGCGGCTGGCCGCCGCTGCTCTACATCCGCGAGGCGCGCCGCATGGTCTCCGCGTACGTGATGACCGAGCACGACTGTCGGGGCCGGGTGCGCGCCGCCGACTCGGTGGGGCTGGCCAGCTACACGATGGACTCGCACAACTGCCAGCGGGTGGTGGTCGACGGCAGGGTGCGCAACGAGGGGGACGTGCAGATCGGCGTGCCGGCGCCGTACCCGGTGAGCTACCGCGCGATCGTGCCGCACCAGGCCCAGTGCGCCAACCTGCTGGTGCCGGTCTGCCTCTCGGCGAGCCACATCGCGTACGGCTCGATCCGGATGGAACCGGTGTTCATGATCCTCGGGCAGGCCGCCGCCACCGCGGCGTCCCTGGCGCTCACCGGCAACCTCGCCGTGCAGGCGGTGTCCGTGTCCGCCCTGCAGGGTCGGCTGCGCCAGGACGGCGCGGTGCTCGACTGGGGGCCGACCGGTGAGGTGATCCTGGACAACGCGGCGGCCAGCGGCATCACCCGGGCCGGCACCTGGCTGCGCAGCACCGGCGTGGGCGGCTACTACGGCCCGGACTACGAGCACGACGGCAACGTCGGCAAGGGCGTGAACCGGCTGCGGTTCCGCCCGACGCTGCCCGCCTCGGGCTCGTGGACGGTGCAACTGCGCTGGACCGCGAATTCGAACCGGGCGACCAACGTGCCGGTGGACATCGCGTACTCCGGCGGGGTTGCCACCCGGACGGTCGACCAGCGGCAGTCCGGGGGGCAGTGGGTGCCGCTGGGCACCTACCCGTTCACCGCGGGCACCGAGGGCAGCGTGCTGATCCGCACGGAGGACACCGACGGCCACGTCGTCGCCGACGCGGTCCGCTTCGTGCGCGCCTGACCGGCGCGCCGGCTCCGGTGCCCCACCGCGATCGGGTCGGGGTGCTGCTCACGCCGGCCGTCGGAACGGCGGGTAGCGTTTCCGACGGACCGACGGCGGGCGTACGAGGAGGACCGGGTGCAGACGACGACGGTGGACATTCCGACCGGCGACGGGGTGGCGGACGCGTGCCTCACCCGTCCGGACGGGGACGGGCCGTTTCCGGCGGTGCTGCTCTTCCAGGACGCCTTCGGCCCGCGTCCGCGCCTGGTGGAGATGGCGGAGCGGATCGCCGCCCGCGGTTACCTCGTGCTGACGCCGCACCTGTTCTACCGGGCCGGCCGGGCGCCGCTGTTCGACCTGTCCCGATTCGGTGAGCCGGACCAGCGCGGCGCGATCTTCGAAAAGATCATGCCGTTGGTCGGTTCGCTGACCGCCGACGTGATCAGTCGGGACACCGCCGCGTACCTCGACTTCCTGGCGTCCCGTGACGACGTGCGGCCGGGACCGGTCGTGATCACCGGCTACTGCATGGGCGGCACGAACGCGCTCCGCGCCATCGAGGCAGACCCGGACCGGATCGCCGCGGTGGCCAGCTTCCACGGCGGGCGGATCGTCACCGACGCGTCGGACAGCCCACACCTGGGCGTGGGCTCGATCACCGGCGAGGTCTACTTCGGGCACGCCGACGCCGACAGGTCGATGACGCCCGAGCAGATCGCGACCCTGGAGAAGACACTGGACGCGGCCGGGGTCCGGTACCGCTCCGAGGTGTACGAGGGCGCGCACCACGGCTTCACGATGGCCGACTCCGCGGTCTACGACGAGCGGGCCACCGAGCGTCACTGGGCCGCGCTGTTCGACCTGCTGGACCGGACCCTGCCCACCGGCTGAGGCTCCGCCTGCTGGCGTTCCGCCCGTCAGCCGGGGCCGCCCCGCGCCTCCCGGTTGGTGGAGGACCGACCGGGCGTCCGGGTCGTGACGCTGAACCGCCCGTCGGCCTCCATCCGCACCTCCCGCACGTCGGCGAGGTTGTCGATGCCCTGCTCCCGCAGCTGGGTGTGCAGTTCCTCGTTGGTGATCAGCTCACGGCGCATGTTGCGCCGCAGGATCCTCCCGTCACGGACCAGCACCAGCGACCCGGGCCGGATCAGTCGGGCGGCGGCCTGCCAGCGGAAGGCGACGGCGTCCAGCACGTACGACCAGCCGATGATCACTGCGACCAGCAGCACCCCGTCCGTGATCGAGCTGTACCCGCCCGACATGCCGTTCTGCGCCGCGTCGGCGAGCAGCACGATCACCAGCAGGTCGGTGACGCCGGTGGTGCCGCTCTCCCGCTTGAGGATGATCCGCAGCAGCGCGAACAGCGCGAGGTACATGACGCTGCCCCGGACCACGATCTCCAGCAGCGGGATGCTCGGGACGAACAGCTCTCCCCAGTCGGCCACCTGACGGGCTACCCGCCGGTCGCTTCGTCATGCCTGCCGGCCGTGCCACCCCCGGGCTGTGCGGGCGGTCAGCGACGCAGCAGCACCGGCCCGGCGTCGATCCGGGTGCGGAACAGCGCGTACGGGCGCCGTCGTAGGTCCTCGCCCCGCTGGTACTGCGGCTGCCGGTGCAGCTGGTTGGCGGTCACGTAGAGGTACCCGTCCGTGGCCACCGACATGGTGTCCGGCCAGAGCAGGCGAGGATCGTGGACCAGCGTCTCGTACTCGCCGTCCGGCCGCCGCCGCAGCACCGCGTTGTGCTCGTACGAGGTGATGTAGAACCTGCTGGCGTCGTCGCTCTCCAGCCCGTCCGCCGCGGTGCCCTTGTCCCCCTCGTCGACGACGGTCGCCGCGACCGCCTCCTGGGTGACGGACGGGTCGGCCAGGGCCTCGGTGGCGACGCTGTACCACCGCCGGGACGCCAGCGGGCAGTAGTGCAGCCGGGCGCCGTCGGCGGAGATCGCGATCCCGTCGCAGCCCATCGACACCGGTTTCGGCGGCCCGTCCGCCGGCCGCTCCAGGAACGGCCGGCCCTCCACCACCGGGCGGAACGTCGTCAGCGGCTCCGCCTTCGTGGTCGGGTGGTCGTGCAGCCGCCGCCAGGAGGCACCGCTGGCCAGGTCCACCACGATGATCCCGTTCGGCCCCGAGTCCGCCGAGTCGGTGATGTACGCGACCCCCGCCTCGCCCCGCCGCAGGTCGAAGCGGACGTCGTTGAGGTACGTCGTGGGCAGCGCCACGTCCGCCGGGAAGGTGATCACCTGGGCCACCGTGTCGGTCTCCAGGTCGATCCGGACCAGCTTCGGCCCGCCCGGCTTCGTCGGCTGGAACATCGGGCTGCCGGTGTCCAGCACCCAGAGCCGGTCGGCCGGGTCCACCACGATGCTCTGCACCGAGACGAACGCGCCCGCGTCGTCGTCCCCGGACGGGTCGTTCCAGGGCTGGTCGGGGTAGGGCACCTCGCGACCGTCGCGCAGCTCGACCACGGTGGCCGGCACCTCGTCGCCCCACTTGGGGAAGTTGACGAAGATCCGACCCTGGTGCGAGACGCTCACCCCGGTCGGCATCGGGCCGGTGAACGTGTGCACCAGCTCCAACTCGCCGAGCGGCTCGTCACCGACCGGCCCGTTCACGCCGCCCGCCCCGCGTACGGCAGGACCTTCGCCGAGCCCTGGTTCATGTCCGTGCCCCTCCCGCTCAGGTGGCCCCTGCGGATGACCCCGGTGGCGGCTGTTCCCGCCCCGACATCCGGTATGCCTGGTCCGGCGAATTTCCCGCCGCCGGTCCGCTCACCGCCCGGTCGACGAGGGCCTCGGCCACCTCGCGGAGCTTGCGGTTCGAGTTCTGGGAGACCTGGGCCAGGATCGCGAACGCCTGGTCGGCCGTGCACCGGCGCTGGCCCATGATGATGCCCTTGGCCTGCTCGATCACCGCCCGGCCGCGCATCGCCGCCTGCATCTGCTGAGCGAGGGTGGCGGTGCTCTCGTACAGGTGGGCGTTCGCCAACGCGACGGCGGCGTACCCGGCGAGGGTCTGCGCGAGGTCGAGCACCTCGTCGAACGCTCCCGCGTCGGTGCCGTAGACGTTCAGTGCCCCGACCACGGCCTCCTGGATCGGCAGCCCGATCGACAGCGAGCTGGCGAGCCCGTGGCGGTGCGCCCGTGCGGCCCACTCCGGCCAGCGCTCCTCCACGGCCACATCCGGCACCAGCATGGCGGTGCCGGTGGTGGCGGCGTCCAGGCACGGGCCGCGCCCCAGCTCGTACTGCCAGAGGTCCAGCGTGAGCGCGAGCTCCCCGGTATAGGCGGCGGTGTGCGCGTCGCTGCCCTGGACCAGGGTCACCGACACCTCGTCGGCGCGGGGAATGGTGCCCTTGGCGACCTCGACGATCGTGGCGAGTACGACATCCAGGTCGCCTTCGTCGTGCTTGATCCGGCCAAGCCGAATGAGGGCTTCGGTGAGATCCAGGGGTGCCTGCGGCATGTGGTCTGACGTCCTCGTGGAACCGGCGCGGTCGACCTCGGAGAAGCTGGACAGCGCGTGGCGGGCGGCCCGCGTTCGCGAACCGCTGTACCGATCCGGGGGTGGATCGGGAACCGGCGCCGCTGCTTGACGCTTGCTCCAAACGCCCCGGCCGGGGCGTCACCTACAGGAGAAACACTCTACGACTCAGCGACGGTGGACGCGACGCGGCGTGCCCCCGGGGCGCCGCCTGTTCGTGCTGCGGCTGAACCGCGGTGCCGGCGGGCCGCCGGCGGCGCGACGCGGGCGGGGGCCTGCGGCCCGTGCCACACTTGAGGAGTGTGCCGCCGGTTGGTGGCAGGCCGGTGGGCGCCGTCGGGGCGTGCCGTTCACCGCGGTGTCCCGCCTCATGGACCGACGATGCCGCCAGCTCCTCTCCCGCAGCCGTCCGGAGGGTCGTCGGTCACTCGCGTGGCGGTTTTGTCCGAGCTGCCCCTCGCCAGCACCGCCTGCGCCGAGGGTCGCCGGTTCGTCGAGGAGCAGCTGTTCCGGTGGCAGGTGCCGATGCTCGTCGCCGACACCATGGTGCTGTTGGCCAGCGAGATCATCGCCAACGCGGTGCGACACGGTCCACCGCCCCGGCACCTGGAACTCTGCCTTCGGGCCGACACGGTCCGGCTGGAGGTGACCGACTCCAGCGGTGTCCCCCCGGTGCTCCGCCACCCCGACGTGCGCGAACTCGGCGGGCGCGGCCTGTGGCTGATCGACACGCTGGCCGCTCGGTGGGGCTGGTATCCCCGACCGCCGGGCAAGGTCGTCTGGTCCGAGATGCCGATCGGTGATCCGCTCCTGCCGGCGTCGGGCTGAGCCGGCGGGGGTGGTCACCCGCGCCAGACGGCGTTGCCGGTGTCGTCGCGCTGGCGCGGTGGCCGTTGGTCCGGGCGGCCGTACCGGTGCGCGCCGGAATTCGTCATCTCCCGCAGCGACGGCAGGTCCGCGGTGGCGAGACCGGCCAACGGGTGCGGGCTGAGGCCGACGGTGATCTCCAGGTGCCCCAGGACACCGGTGATGCCCAGCAGGCGAAGCAGGAACGGCGACGGGTCCCGGACGGTCATCCGACCCCCCGCGGCGCTCACCGCGTGGTCGGCCCGCAGCAGGGCGGCGATGCCGTGGGCGTCGAAGAAGGCAGCCCTCGACAGGTCCAGCTCGACCAGCGACGACGGTGGTCGGCACGCGAACGTCACCAGCTCGACGAGCAGTTGGGCGTTGCTCATGTCGACCTCGCCGTCGACGTTGACCAGCATCGCCGGCCCGTCGCGAGTGACACCCAACCTCAGCACCGCGTCCGGCAGGTGGGCGCTGACCGGTGGGCGCGACCGCCGGCAGCTCTGTGCCAAGGAGAAGAAGGTTTCGGTCGACATGACGCACCACCGCCTGGATCGGGGGAGGGTGGACCACTGGAGGGACCACCGGGAGCGGGCGCGCGTCTTGACCCGCCGTTCAGCCTACCCGGTTGGCGCGGTGGCAGGCAGGGGGATGCGGGGAGCCGGTGGGGTGCCAGCCGGTGACAGCGGGTCGTCGCTCAGCTCGGTGCGGAGGCGAACGCGGTGGGCAGGCCGGGAACCGGGACGTCCACCGCGAGCAGCGCGCCGTCCAGCGGTCCCGCCGCCTCGAGCCCGTGCCGGGCGGTGCCGATGAAGAGCCGGCGCAGGTCGGGCCCGCCCAGGCAGATGCCGGCCGGCTGGCTCGCCGGCAGCCGGATCTCCCGGTCCAGCGTGCCGTCCGGCCGGTAGCGGCGCACCGCCGAGCCGCCCCACAGCGCCACCCAGAGGTGCCCTGCCGCGTCGACCGTCATCCCGTCCGGGCCGCCCTCCTCGGCGGTCAACCGCAGAAACGGCTCCCGCCCGTGCAGGGCACCGGTGCGCGGGTCGACGCTGAACCGGTCGACCTCACCGCGCGGCGAGTCGGCCAGGTACATCGTGGTGCCGGCGGCGTCGAACGCCGGGCCGTTCGGCACCGTCAGCCCGGTCACGGCCGCCACCGGCGCCGCGCCCGGCACCAGCCGGTACAGCGCACCCCCACCGGGCACCCCGGCGTACGTCATGCTGCCCGCCCAGAACCGGCCGTGCGGGTCGGCGACCGCGTCGTTCATCCGGGCCGGCTCCGGCCCGTCGGCGACGAGGTCGGTGACCGGTCGGGGGTCGCCGGTGGCGGGCAGCAGCGCGACGCCGGTCCCGGCGGCGGCCAGCCAGTCACCGGAACCGCCGGCCACCGGGGCGACCGCGCCCAGCGGGACGTCCAGCCGGCGCAGCTCCCGCAGCGGGCCCGGCCGGTCGCCGGCGGTCTCCAGCAGCCGACCGGCCAGCAGGTCGACCAGGACGAGCCGCCCGGCCACCCAACGCAGCCCTTCGCCCAGCTCCAACCGGTCCGCGCTCCACACGGTCGGTTCGGTCAGCTCCATCTCGCTCCTCCAACGATCCTTCGCCACGCTCGTCCGCCGCGCTGGTCAGCGCACGGTCCCGCCGGGACCATGGTCGAGCAGCGCCAGCTCCGCCCGGTCGGGCAGCCCCTCCCAGTCGCCCCGGGTGGCCACCGCGAACGCGCCGGTGGTGACCGCCCGCTCCAGCCGGGCCGGTACGTCGGCGCCGTCCAGCCAACCGGAGAGCAGCCCGGCCACGAAGGCGTCCCCGGCGCCGACCGTGTCCACGACCGGCACCGACCGGGCGGGGCGGTGCACGGTGCCGACCGCGCTGTGGCTGGTCGCCCCACCGGCGCCGTGCTTGACCACGACCTCGGTCACGCCGGCGGCCCGCAGCGCCCCGACCGGGTCGGCGGCGTCGGTCAGCACGGCCAGCTCGTCGTCGGAGGCGACCACCAGGTCGATCGAGGGCAGCAGCGGCCGCAGTGCGTCGGCGGCATCGGCGACCGACCAGAGCCGGTGCCGGTGGTTGACGTCCAGGCAGACGGTGCTGCCCGCCGCGCGGGCGAGCCGGACCGCCGCCACCACGGCCTCGTACGGCTCGGCGCCGAGCGCGCAGGTGATGCCGGTGACGTGCAGCAGCCGGGGCGGCGCCCCGGGCTGGTCGAGGGCGGCCGTGACGTCGGCGGGGCGCAGCCGCGAGCCGGCCGACCCGGCGCGGTGGTAGGTGACGCGGCTGATGTCGGCGACTCGCGACTCGACGAGGATCAGCCCGGTGGGCGCCGTCGGGTCGACCCGGGACCAGCTCAGGTCGACGCCCTCGGCGCGCAGCGTGCGGCGGACCAGCTCGCCGGGCTCGTCGGCGCCGGTGACCCCGACCCAGGCGGCCCGGTGGCCGAGCCGGGCCAGGCCGATCGCCACCGTCGACTCGGACCCGGCGACGGAGATCCCGGCAGTGCCGCCCAACCGCAGCGGCCCGGTGGCGCGGAAGGCCGCCATCGTCTCGCCGAGGGTGAGCAGGTCGGTCACGGCCGTACCGCCGTGAGGAAGTGGGCGGCGCGCTCGCGCAGCGCCGCGGGGTCGCCGCCACGGACGGCGTCGCCGAGCAGCGGGGAGCCGACGCCGACCGCGACCGCTCCCCGGTCGAGGTAGCGCCGCGCGCCGTCGGCGTCGACCCCGCCGACCGGCACGAACGCCGTGCCGGGGAACGGGTCGCGCAGCGCCCCGAGGTAGTCGGGCCCGCCGAGGGAGGCCGGGAAGAGCTTGATCGCCGTGGCCCCGGCGCTGCCGGCCTGCACCACCTCGGTGGGGGTGAGCGCGCCGGCGAGCACCGGTAGCCCCAGCCGTCCGGCCTCGGCGAGACTCGGCGCCAGCGCCGGCGTGACCAGGAAGCCGGCACCGGCGTCGGCGGCCGCACGGGCGTCCTCGGCGCTGAGCACCGTGCCCGCGCCGAGGGCGAAGTCCGGTCCGAGGGCTGCACGGGCGCGCCGGATGGTGCCGAGCGCGTCGGTGCTGGTCAACGAGACCTCGACCAGCGCGATGCCGCTCTCGGCCAGGGTGAGCACCGCCGCCAGCGCGGCGGCCGGGTCGGGGCCGCGCACGATGGCCAGCAGTCGGTGGGTACGCAGCTCGTCGAGCAGGTTCATCGCGGGCGTCCTTGGTGGAGTCGGTGGGCGGAGAGGGTGAGCCGCCAGGCGACCTCGCCGGCGGGCGGGACGACGGCCGTGTCGGCCGGGCCGGCGTCGGCCAGGTCGAAGGCGGCGCCGAGCATCGGTTCGACGCCGACGCTGCGGTAGGGCGCGGCGGCGGGCCAGCCGCCGAGGTTGCGCCAGAGCGCGGTGCTGCGGGGCTGGCCGTCGCACTCCAGTTCCAGGGTCAGCCGGTCGGCGCCGTCGACCACCTCGACCCGGGGGCAGTCGACCAGCACCGCGCCGAGCGCGGTCCCGTCGTCCGGGCCGAGGGCGTCCAGCGTCAGCCCGGCCGGTGTCGGCCAGCGCCCGGTCAGCCACGGGCTCCCGGCGGGCCAGGCGCCCGGGGGCAGCAGGGCGGCGGCCTCCGGGTGCAGCCGGGTGGGTGTGCCGGCGGGCGCGTCGAGACGGGCCTCGGGGGAGAGGTCGAGGAGGGCGTGCGCCGCCCAGACGAACCGGTGGCCGGGGTCGGCGGCCAGCCGGTAGTCGGCCACCACCGTGCCGTTCCGGTCGGTGATCCGGCGGGTCAGTGTGAACGTCGGGCGCTCGATGGCCACGCTGCCGGGGCCGACCGGCCGCCACGGCCGGGACCACACCTCGCCGTGGTCGGGTCGACCGCGCACGGTGGGCAGGCACTCCTCCAGCCCACCGGCGTCGACGAACGCGCCGTCGGGGCGTACGTCGTGCCGGCCGTGTTCCGGCCCGCGCCAGAGCCACTCCCGGCCGCCGCCACGCAGGCTGGTCCACCGGCCACCGTGCGCCGCGTCGTACGCGACCCGCAGCGGCACCGGCTCGGGCCCGGCGGCCCCGGTCACCATTCGGCGAACGACCCGTCGCGGTGCTGCCAGACCGGGTTGCGCCAGGCGTGCGGGGTACGGGCGGCCCGACGCACCGCCGCCTCGTCGACCGTGATGCCCAGCCCCGGCCGGTCGGACCGGCCGATGTGCCCGTCCACGAAGCGGAACGGCTCCGGGTCGACCACATAGTCCAGCAGGTCGGAGCCGGAGTGGTAGTGGATGCCGATGCTCTGCTCCTGGATCAGGAAGTTCGGCGTCGCGAAGGCCACCTGGAGGCTGGCCGCCAGGGAGATCGGGCCCAGTGGGCAGTGCGGGGCGAGCAGCGCGCCGTACGTCTCGGCCAGCGTGGCGATCCGGCGGACCTCGGAGATCCCGCCGGCGTGCGACAGGTCCGGCTGGACCACCGCCACCCCGGCCTGCAACGGGCCGAGGAACTCGGAACGGCCGTAGAGCCGTTCGCCGGTGGCCACCGGGATGGGGGTGCCGGCCACGATGTCGCGCAGGTGGTGGGCCTGGTCGGGCAGGACCGGCTCCTCCACGAAGAACGGACGCAGGGGGGCCAGCTCGGGCAGGATCCGGCGGACCGCGGCCAGCCCGGCCCGGCCGTGGAAGTCCAGTGCGATGTCCCGGTCGGGGCCGAGCGCCTCCCGGGCGGCGGCCACCCGGCCGACCACCTCGTCGACCTCGGCGGAGGTGGGGATGGCGGAGAGTCGCCCGCAGGCGTTCATCTTGATCCCGGTGAGACCGGCGGCGGCCTGGGCGGCGGCGGCATCGGCCACCTCGTCGGGCTCGTCGCCGCCGATCCAGGAGTAGATCCGCACCCGGTCGCGGACGGCCCCACCGAGCAACGCGTGCACGGGTGCGCCGTACGCCTGGCCGGCGATGTCCCAGAGCGCCTGGTCGAGGCCGGCGACGGCGCTGGAGAGGATCGGGCCGCCCCGGTAGAAGCCGCCCTTGGTGAGCACCTGCCAGTGCTGCTCGATCCGGAGTGGATCCTCACCGATCAGGTATTCGGAGAGCACCTCGACCGCGCTGCGCACCACCTCGGCGCGCCCCTCGACCACCGGTTCGCCCCACCCGACCAGCCCGTCGTCGGTCTCCACCCGGCAGAACAACCACCGTGGCGCGACCAGGAAGGTCTCGATCCGCTCGATCTTCACCGACTGCCCCTCTGTCCCCGTGCCTTCTCGACGTCCCGGACGGCCTTGTCCAGCAGCTCGCGCATGGCGGTCTCGGCCGCCGTCTCGTCGCGCGCCCGCAGCGCGTCGACCACCGCGCGGTGGCTGGGCACCGGGTCGTCGTGCGCGTCGCCGCCGTGCACCAGCCGGTCCCGTTCGGCGAGCCCGGTCTCCATCACCACCTCCATCCGCTCCAGCAGCTCGTTGTGGGTGGCGGCGAGCAGCGCGCGGTGGAAGGAGAGGTCGGCGGCAACGGCGGCGGCGGGGTCACCGTTGGCCTCGGCCATCTCGGCGAGCGCCCGGTCGAGGGCAGCCAGGTCCTCCTCCGTGGCCCGGGTGGCGGCCAGCCGCGTGGCGGCGGGCTCGATGATGGCGCGTACCTCGTGCAGCTTCTCGAGCAGGTGCTCGTCGGCGCCCTCGGCGAACTGCCAGCGGATCACGTCGCCGTCGAGCAGGTTCCAGTCCGCGCGCGGCCGGACGAACGTGCCGCGCTTCTGCCGGGCGTCGACGATGCCCTTGGCCGAGAGCACCTTCAGCGCCTCGCGCAGCGCCGTCAGGCTGACGTCGAACTCCTCCTGCAACGCGACGATGTTCAGGGTCGCCCCGGCGGGGATCTCACCGGTGAGGATGCGACGGGCGATGGCTTCGACGGTCTGCCCGTGGACGCCGCGGCGTGCGTACTGTGCCAATGCTCTCCTGGCCTTCTCGCTGGTCGGTATCGATCTCTCAGGCCGAGGCTTTCACCGCGGTCCAGCCACCGTCCACCACCAGGCTCGCGCCGGTGACGTAGGCGGCGTCCGGTGAGGCGAGGAAGGCCACCGTCGCGGCCACCTCGTCCGGGGTGCCGAAGCGCTTCGCCACGGTCTCCGCGACGCTGCGCCGGCGGTCCTCTTCGGACACGTCGGCCCAGGCGCCGGTGAGGATCGGCCCGGGCAGCACGGTGTTGACGCGCACCTGTGGGCCGTACTCCACGGCGAGCTGGCGGCCGAGCGCGACGAGGCCGCCCTTGGCCGCGGCGTACGCGGGCCGGCCGGGCAGCCCGACCAGCGCGTGCACCGAGGAGACCAGCACCACCGCGCCCGCCCGCGCCCGCAGGTCGTCGAGGCAGGCTCGGACGCCGAGGAAGGAGCCGGTGAGGCTGACGGCGATCTGGTGGTCCCAGGACTGCCTGCTGGTTTCGTGCGCCGGCGCGACCTGCACCGCGTACGCGTTGCTGACCAGGATGTCCACAGGGCCGAGGCTGTCCCGCACCGCCGCCACGGCGGCCGTCCAGTCGGCCTCCTCGCTGACATCGGCCACTACGGACAGTGCTCGGGCGCCCTGGTTGGTCAGCTCCTCGGCCAGCGGGGTCGGGTCGGCCACGTCGAGCAGCGCCACGGCTGCTCCCTCGGCGGCGAGCCGTCGGGCGGTCGCGGCGCCGATGCCGCCCATCGCGCCAGTGACCAGCGCGTTCCTGCCTTCCAGCCGACGCATAGGCTGATTCACCTGCCCTCGCCTTGATCTCATCTAATCATTAATTACGAAGATATCTTGACAGTCGGCGACGGCCGATGCAACCTTCTCGTCACAGCATTCACATGGACGACACACTGCGCAGTGACGCTGCGTGTCGTAGAGGAAGGGATACCTCCGTGAGCGACTTCGACCCCGGTCGCCGGCGATTCCTTGGCCACCTCGGGCTCGCCGGCCTGGGCGCGCTCGGCGCCAGCTCGTTCCTCAGCGCGTGCGCCAGCTCGGCCAGCGGGCCGACGACGGGCAACGGCTCCGGAGCGGTCACCATCCAGTCCAACCTCTCCTCGCCGCAGGCCAAGGCGGCGATGGAGAAGCTGATCGCGAACTTCAACGCGCAGGGCAAGGGCACGGCGAGCCTCAACACGATCGCCTCGGAGACCTTCCGGACCCAGCTGCCCACCTACCTGACGTCGGCCAACCCGCCGGACCTCTACACCTGGTACGCGGGCTCGGTCGCCAACGACTACGCCAGCCGCAACCTGCTGCTCGACGTCTCCGACGTCTGGAAGTCGCTGGGCGACTACCCGCAGTCGCTGCGCACCCTCTCCACCGACGCCAGCGGCAAGCAGATCTTCGTGCCGATGAACAACTACTGGTGGGGCTTCTTCTACCGCAAGTCCAACTTCGCCAAGTGGGGCGTGCAGGAGCCGAAGACCTGGACCGAGTTCCTGGCCCTGTGCGAGACGCTGAAGGGCAAGGGCGTCCCGCCGATCGGCATCGGTCTCGGCGACACCCCGTGGGTGGCCTCGGCCTGGTTCGACTACCTCAACATCCGGATCAACGGCGCCCCGTTCCACCGCGAGCTGCTCGCCGGCAAGCAGCGCTTCGACGACCCCAAGGTCAAGGCGGTCTTCACCCGCTGGCGCGAGGCCCTGCCGTACTTCGACCCCAAGGGCAAGGCGTACCCGTTCCAGGAGGCGACCACCGCGCTGCTGGCCGGCAAGACCGGCATGTTCCTGATCGGCACGTTCTTCGCCGACGCGGCGCCCAAGGACGCCCTCGGCGACCTGGACTTCTTCCGGTTCCCGATCATCGACCCGGCGGTGCCGCTGGCCGAGGAGGCCCCGACCGACGGCTTCTTCGCCAGCGCGAAGACCGCCAACCCGACCGGCACCAGGGCCCTGCTCACCTACCTCTCCGGCGTCGAGGCGCAGGAGGCGTACGTCAAGGCCAGCTCCGGCATCGTGCTGCCGGCCAACCCCAAGGCCAAGGCGTCCGACTCGCCGCTGGTGGTCAAGGGCAAGGCGATGCTGGACGAGGCCAAGGAGCTGACCCAGTTCTTCAACCGCGACTCCAGCGACGCGCTCCAGCCGACCGCCGACACCGCGCTGACCAAGTTCATCGACAAGCCGGACCAGATCGACGCGATCCTGCGGGAGTGGCAGACCAGCGCCGAGAAGGTCTTCAAGGGCTGACGTGACAGCAACGATCTCCACGACTCCGGTCACCCCCACCCGGCGGCGGCGACGGTCGGCCCGACTGTCGCCGCTGCTGGTGGCGTTCGTCCTGGTGCCGTTCGCGGTCGAGAGCGTCTGGGTCTTCTGGCCGGCGCTCCAGGGCTTCTGGTTCTCCCTCACCCGCTGGGACGGCATGTCGCCGCCCACGTTCGTCGGCGTCGACAACTACGTCGAGATGGCCGGCGACGCGACCTTCCGGGGCGCTCTGCTCAACACGGTGATCTGGCTGGTCCTCTTCGGCGGCCTCTCCGTGCTGGGTGGTTTCGGCATGGCGCTGGTCCTGCAACGGGAGCGGCGCGGGGTCGGCTTCTACCGGGCCGCCCTGTTCACCCCGGTGGTCTTCTCGCTGGTGGTGACCGCGCTGGTCTGGCGGGTCTTCTACCAGCCCGACGGCATCGCCGACACGCTGCTGCGGGCCGTCGGCCTGGAGCAGCTGATCCGGCCCTGGCTCGCCGACCCGCAGACCGCCCTGTACGCGGTGATCCTGCCAGCGCTGTGGCGGCAGATCGGCTACGTCATGGTGCTGTTCCTGGCCGGGTTGAAGGCGATCGACCCGGCGTTGCACGAGGCGGCCCGGATGGACGGCGCCAACTCGTGGCAGCGGCTGCGGCACGTCACCATCCCCCAGCTCCGCGGGGTCAACGCCGTGGTGCTGTCCGTCATCGTGATCGACTCGCTGCGCTCGTTCGACATCGTCTGGTCGCTGACCAAGGGCGGGCCGTACCACTCGTCGGAGCTGCTCAGCACCTACATGTACTCGACCGCGTTCCAGAGCCTGCGGCTGGGCTACGCCTCCGCGATCGCCGTGGTGATCTTCGTGCTGGCACTGGCGGTCATCCTCGGCTACCTGGTCCGCGCGTTCCGGGAGGAAGCGTGATGAACAAGCTCCGCACCGGGGCCTTCCACACCGGCATGATCCTGCTCTCGCTGCTCTGGCTGGGGCCGGTGATCTGGGTCGTGGTGATGTCCACCCGGTCGTTCGACGACATCGCCGCGCACGGCGTCGGCAGCCTGCCCCGCTCGTTCACGCTGGACACCTACCGCCAGGCGTGGACCGACGGCGGCGAGCTGCGCGCACTGATCAACAGCATGCTCGTCACGGTCCCGTCGGTGGCGCTGAGCCTGGGTCTGGCCGCGGTGGCCGCGTTCGCGCTCAGCCGCTTCCGGATCCCCGGCCGGCGGACCATCCTGCTGCTGATGCTCGCCGGCAACCTGCTGCCACCGCAGATCCTGCTCATCCCGGTGGCCAAGTTCAGCGAGCTGACCGGCCTGTACGACACGCTCTGGGCGCTGATCGCCGTGCAGGTCGGCTTCGGGCTCGGCTTCTACACCTTCGTCCTGCACGGCTTCATGCGGGACCTGCCGGGCGAGATCCAGGAGGCGGCCACGATCGACGGCGCCGGCGTCGGGCAGATCTTCACGCGGGTGATGCTGCCGCTGACCCGGCCCGCCCTCGCCGCCCTCGGCGCACTCTCCTTCACCTGGATCTTCAACGACCTGCTCTGGGCGATCACCGTGCTGCGTACCGACGACAACATGCCGGTCACTCCCGCGCTGCTCGGCCTCCAGGGGCAGTTCGTCTCGTCCTGGAACGTCATCGCCGCCGGCACCGTCATCGCGGCCGTCCCGACGGTCGCGGTATTCCTGCGCTTCCAGCGGCACTTCGTCTCCGGCCTGGCGCTCGGGGCGGTCAAGTGACCGCCCCCGCCGCGACCGGGCAGCGCTGGACGCTGCGCGGCGCGCACACCGAGTACACCGTGACCGTGCCCGCGCACGGCCGCTGGCTGGAACTGGTCGCCTGGGGTCCACACGGCGTCTCCGACGGCCCGTCCCCGGTCGCCTACGACGGCCCGGTGCCGTTCCTCACCGCCGGGGACGCCGCCCCGATCGAGTACGCGACCGACGCCGACCGGCCGTTCACCGGCGCCGACCTGGTCGTGGAGACTGCCACCGGGGAGCGTCGGGTCGGCTTCGGCCACACCGGCGTGCGGGCCGACGCCGAGCAGCGGGAGTTGGCGGTCGATTTCACCGACCCGGTCACCGGGCTGCGCGCCACCGTGCACTACCGGGTGCCCGCCGGCACCGACGTCGTGCAGCGGTGGGTGGAGCTGACCAACGCCGGCACGGCTTCGCTGCGGGTCGTCCGGGCCGGGTCGGCCGGATTCTGCGTACCGACGCCGCACGGCGCGCTGCTCAGCCACCAGTGGGGGCAGTGGGCGCAGGAGTTCCAGCTCGCCCAGGTCGAGCTGGGCCACGGTTCGTTCGCCATCGGCAGCGCCCAGGGCGTACCGGGGCACCTGCACGTGCCCTGGCTGGCCGTCCGCGACGCCGCCGAGGCGGCCGGCCCCACGTGGGGGGTGGCGCTGGCCTGGACCGGCTCGTGGGAGATCAGCGCCGAACGGGACACCGGCGGCCTGACCCGGGTCCGGGTCGGCCGTCAGTTGGTCGACGGTCCACTGGAGCTGGCCCCCGGTGATGGACTGACCCTGCCGGTGGCCACCGGGGCGTACAGCTCGGACGGTTTGGACGGCCTGGCCCGCGTCTGGCACACCCACCAGCGGCTGCTCGCCGGGGAACGGCTCACCCCACGTCCGGTGCTCTACAACTCATGGGAGGCCACCTACTTCGCGGTCGAGGCGGAGAGCCAGTTGGCGCTCGCGGGGATCGCCGCCGAGCTGGGCGTGGAGACGTTCGTGGTGGACGACGGCTGGTTCGTCGGCCGCGACGACGACACCGCCGGGCTGGGCGACTGGACGCCCGATCCGGCGAAGTTCCCGGCCGGGTTCGACGCATTCATCGCCGACGTCCGCGCGCTCGGGCTGAACTTCGGGCTCTGGGTCGAGCCGGAGTGCGTCAACCCACGGTCCCGCCTCTACGCCGAGCACCCGGAGTGGGTGTACGCCGTCGACGGCCGGCCGATCACCCCGGTCCGCAACCAGTACCTGCTCGACCTGGGTCGGCCGGAGGTCGCCGAGTTCGTCCACTCCACGGTGGACGGACTGCTCCGCCGGTACGACATCGACTACCTGAAGTGGGACTTCAACCGGCCGCGTACCGAGCCGGGTCGGCCGGACGGCGTCGGCCCGCTCGACCTCGACGGCGCGCACGTGGCCAACCTGCACCGGATCTACGAGCGGTTGCGCCGGGACCACCCCGGCGTGCTCATCGAGGCGTGCGCCGGCGGGGGCGCGCGGACCGACCTGGCGATGGCCGCCCGGGCCGACGTGTTCTGGCCCAGCGACAACACCGGCCCGCTGGACCGGCTGGCCATCCAGTACGGCTTCCTGCACGCCAACGCCCCGCACCTGCTCAGCTCCTGGGTCACCGATGCGCCCGGCCTGTTCGACCCGCGCCCGCGAACGCTCGCGTTCCGGTTCGTCCTCGCGATGGCCGGCGTGCTCGGCATCGGCGCGGACATCCGGGCCTGGACCCCCGCCCAGCGGGCCGAGGCGGCCGGCTGGGTCGCCCGGTACAAGGAGATCCGGGACGTCGTCACGCACGGCGAGGCGCACCTGATCGGCGGTCCGGACCAGGCCCGCTGCGCGGTGCAGTACACCGCGCCGGACGAGCGTCGGGTGGTCGTGCTCGCCTGGCACACCGGCCGGCTCGACGGCGCCGGTCTGCTGCCGTCCCGCCCGGTGCGGCTGCCGCTGCGCGGCCTCGATCCCGCCGCCCGTTACCGGCACGGCGACCGGGACTACTCCGGCAGCCACCTCAGCGCGGTCGGCCTGCCGGTGCACTGGAGCCCGACCCACGACGCCGACCTCATCGTGCTGCGCCGCGACTGAGGCCGGAGCACCACCGCACCCCCACCCCCGAGGGACAGGAGTACCTCCATGCGCCTGATCCGACCGCTGACCGTCGCCCTGGCCGTGCTCGGCCTGGGCCTGGTCGGCCCGCTGCCGGCGACGGCCGGCCCACCGCACCCCAACCCGTCCCCGGCGGGCGGCCACGGCCACGGCCGACCCGGCCAGGCGCTTGCCGCCACCGGCGCCGAGGACCAGGGCGCGCCGACCTACTTCAACAGTGGTCTCGCCCCGACGCCCTACCAGGGCTGGAACACCTACTTCGGCCTCGGTGGCGATCCCACCGAGGCCGAAGTCCGGTCGGTCACCGACTTCATGGTCAGCAGCGGCCTGCGGGACGCCGGCTACACCTACGTCTGGATCGACGGCAACTGGGCCGCGCCCACCCCGCGTGACGAGGCCGGCCGGCTGGTCGCCGACCCGGCCCGGTTCCCCGGCGGGATGGCCGCGCTCGCCGCGTACATCCACAGCAAGGGGATGAAGGCCGGCATCTACACCGACGCCGGGCCGTACCTGCCCGGACAGTGCGGGCTGGGCAGCAACGGCCACTACCAGGCCGACGTCGCCCTGTTCGCCGGCTGGGGCTTCGACGCGCTCAAGGCCGACTGGCTCTGCGGGCGGGCCGCCGGCCTGGACCCGGAGACCACCTTCCGCGAGCTCGCCGACGCCGTACGGCAGTCGCCCCGGCCGATGCTGCTCAACATCTGCAACCCGGTCAGCTCCGACTGGGGCGGCGGGCCGTACACCCCGGAGCAGCTCTCCACCTGGACCTACACGTACGCGCCCACCGTCGCCGACTCCTGGCGGACGTACACCGACGTGGGGCTCACCGACCCGACGCCCCAGTGGGCGTTCCCGTGGGTGCTGCGCAACATGGACGTCAACGCGTACCACCCGGCGGCCACCGGCCCGGGGCACTACAACGACCCGGACTACCTGCTGCCGATGCGTCCGCTGCCCGGCGGCGGGTACGAGCTGAGCCTGGAGGAGTCCAAGACGCAGCTCGGCATGTGGTCCATCATGGCCGCGCCGCTGGTGATCGGCTCCGATCCCCGTGGCCTGCCCAGCGAGATGATCTCGGCGTTGACCAACCCGGAGATCATCGCGGTGAACCAGGACCAGCTGGTCCGGCAGGGCGTCAAGGTCGCCGACACCGGCGTCGACGCGCAGGTCTGGAGCAAGGTGCTCAGCGGCTCCGGCCGGCGGGCCGTCGCGCTGCTCAACCGGCACGACACCGCCCAGGAGATCACGGTGAACTTCGCCGACGTCGCGCTCGGCGGGGCGGTCACGGTCCGCGACCTGTGGGCCCGCGCCACCGTCGACGCCGCGCCGGGCACCGACGGCGTCCAGCCGTTCACCGGCTCGTACACCGTCCAGGTCCCGGCGCACGGTGTGGCCATGCTGGGCCTGACCGGCGCCGACCAGGTCGCCGGCGCCAACCTCGGCGGCACCGCCAGCGCCAGCCCGGCCCTGGTCCGCGTGGACGACACGCACGCCACCGCCTTCGTCCGTACGGCGCAGGGCGCGCTCGCGGTGAACACCCGCTCCGGCGCCACCTGGGGGACCGGCTGGACCTCCCTCGGCGGCCCGGTCGGCGGCCGGATCCTCGGCCAGCCAGCGGCGTACGGCTCCGCGGGCGGACGGATCGACGTCTTCGTGCGGGGCACCGACAACGCGGTCTGGCGGCGTAGCTATGTCGCCGGGTCGTGGGGGCCGTGGAGCAGCCTCGGCGGAGCGGTCACCGACGGGCCCACGGTGGCCTGGACCAGCCCGACGCAGTGGACGCTGATCGCCCGCGGCGCCGACGGCAAGCTCTGGTCGCGGACCGCGAGCAGCGGCTGGACGGGCATCGGCGCGCCCGAGGACCGGCCGGTCTACGGTCGGCCGAGCGCGGTCGTCGACGACGCCGGCGTGCTGCACGTCGCGGTCCGCAGCCGGACCGACGAGGTGTGGTGGCGCAGCCGGACCGGCACCACCTGGTCGGCCTGGACCAGCGTGGGCGGCACCACCAGCGGCAGCCCGACCCTGCTCGCCACCGCCGGCCGGGTCTACCTGTTCGCGCTGGCCGCCGACAACCGGCTCTGGCAGCGCAACCTGGTCGACGGGACGTGGGGTGGCTGGTTCCGTCGTGGCGAGTTCGCCACCGACGCGTTCCGGGGCGCACCGGGCGCCGCGGCCGGCGCCGACGGCAGCGCCTGGCTGGCGGTACGCGGCGTGGACGACCGGGTGCACCAGATCGTCCTCTGATCCAGGGGTGGCGGGCCGCCGAGTGACGGCCCGCCACCCGCACCGTCGGGCCGGCTCAGGCCGGTATGAGCTCCCGACACAGGCGTAGGGCGGCCAGGGTCAGCCGGGCCAGCGCCGAGAGCGCCTGCACCAGCGGCCAGATCGCACCGACCCGCCGCGCGTCGGCCGCCACCTCGCGCAGCGCCAGGTCCGCCAGGTCCGCACCAGGAGCCCGGCCGCGACGTGACCGCACCCGTTCCGGTGGCGCTGCGGTGATCACCGTTCGGCCGGGCACCGGCACTACAGGCTGGGTGGATGAACCGGCGCAGACCGCCAGCACCGGAGCGCGTCCTCTCGTCCCGGCGGGCGCTGTCGTCCCTCGGCATCGGAGCGGCGGCCGGCGCCGTCGCGGCCGCCTTGGGGATACCGGAATTGAGCCCGATGATCACCTGGACGGTCGCCGTGTCCGTCCTCCTGGTCTGGGTGTGGGTCTCCTGCTGGCCGATGGGATCGGCGGAAACCGAACGGCTCGCGGAGGCCGAGCCGGGCACCCGGTCGACCGACTCCGAGATCCTGATCGCCTCGGTGATCAGTTTGGTGGCCGTGGCCGTGGCCCTGGTCCGCTCGTCGGACAACGACGTGGTGGCGGTCACCATCGTGGTGCTCAGTGTCGTCGCCGTGGCCCTGTCCTGGGCGCTGGTCAACACCGTCTTCGCGTTCAAGTACGCCCGCCTGTACTACCTCGACGTCAACGGTGGCATCGACTTCAAGCAGCGGGAGCGGCCCTGCTACAGCGACTTCGCGTATCTCGCGTTCACGGTCGGCATGTCCTTCGCCGTGTCGGAGAGCGAGCCCACCTCCACCGCGATCCGGAGGGTTGCCCTGGGGCACGCGTTGCTCTCCTACGCCTTCGGCACCGGCGTGCTGGCGGTCGCCATCAACCTCGTGACCAACCTGGGCCAATCGTGAGCGGAGGCTCCCCAGCCGTCTGGCAGCAACCCGGCTGAACGCCCGCCGCGGCGCCGGCTCGCCGCTAGCGTCGGACCGGTGGGACGGATGCGCGGCGTCCATGAGCGTCCGGAGGGATTGACGTACCAACCTGAGCTGATCAGCCAGGACGAGGAGCGGTCGTTGCTGGGCGTGCTGGCCGGGATCGACTTCCACGAGGTGCGGATGCACGGGCAGGTCGCCCGGCGAACCGTCCGGCATTTCGGCTACGACTACGACTACGGCTCGTTCCAGTTGACCGAGGCGGAGGCGCTACCGGCGGAGCTGCACGAGGTCCGCCGGCGGTGCGCCGAGATCGCGGGCGTCGCGGAGGCGAGCTTCGCGCAGGCGCTGGTCACCCGATACCCGCCCGGCTCCGTCATCGGCTGGCACCGGGACGCGCCGGCGTTCGGGCCGACCGTGGCCGGTCTCTCCCTCGGCGCCGCCTGTCTGTTGCGCTTTCGGCGGGGAGACGCGGAAGACCGCCGGGTGTACGAGGTGGAGCTGCTGCCCCGTTCGGCGTACGTCCTGGCCGGCGCCGTCCGGTCGAGTTGGCAGCACAGCATCCCGCCGGTTCCGGACCTGCGGTACTCGGTCACCTTTCGACAACTGCGCCGGTCACGACCCGGGTCGTCCTGAATTGGCGCTGACAGCCCAATCAGGGGCAGGCCCGCACCGGATGACGCCTGCCGTCAACCGCGCCGGATGGCGCCGGGCCCGGCGGTGATGTCGATCTCCCCATCGCCGACCTCGTGGCCGGCACCGCAGCGCAGCACGGCATGGACCGGGTGGCCACAGTCACGGTGAGTGGCGAGCACGGAGGGACCGGCGTCGTCAGCGGCCCAGGTGTCGCCCCAGTTGCGCAGCGCGGTGATGACGGGCAACAGCTCACGGCCCTTGCGGGTGAGCTGGTACTCGTGGCGGGTGCGCTGCCCCGGCTCCCGGTAGGGGATCCGTTCGAGCACACCGGCGGTGACCAGGTCCTTGAGCCGCGCCGCCATGGCCGGCTCGCCGACCCCGACCCGGCGGACGAAGTCGTCGAACCGGCGCGTTCCCAACAGGGCTTCGCGCATGATCAGGATCGTCGACCTGCTGCCCACGATGTCCATCGCTCGGGCGATGGAGCAGTTCACACCCGACCAGGAGTCGCGGTCGTCCAGAAAGTCACCCATGGTTACCAGCGTACGGGCTGACTTGCGCGGTAGCTAGTCAGGTGCTTCACTGGGGAGCGGCTGACTTCATGCGACGAAAGTCAGCTATCGGAGCCCGCGACCGATGCCATCCGCCTCTCCGCCCGCCGCCGGCGCTGGATCCGCCGGTGCCCGCGCGGATCGACCCCTAGGAAGCCCCGTGACCGACCAGCGCACCACGGCCCCGACCGCGCCGGCACACACGCCGCACGCGAACGCACCCGGGCCGGCCACCACCGCGCGCTCATCCCTGCGTGGCTCGCGCGCCGTGACTCTGATCGCCATGTGCCTGGGCGCGATGATCACGTTCCTTCAGATCACCGCGACGGTCTCCGCCCTGACCACCATCCAGCGAGACCTGCGTGTCGACCCGACCACCCTCATCTGGATTCCCAGCGCCTACACCCTGGTGGTGGCGAGCCTGGTCCTGTCGGCGGCCACGCTGGGCAACCGGTACGGACGCAAGCGCATGTTCGGCGCAGGCGTCATCGCCATGATCGTTGGTGGCGCCGTCGTGGCCGGCGCGCCCACCGTGGCCTGGGTGATCGTCGGTCAGCTGCTCGCCGGCCTCGGCGGGGCCCTGATCCTGCCGAACAGCCTGGCGATCCTCGGCGCGACCTTCACCGATCCGCACCGACGCACCGAGGTCATCACCGCCTGGTCGGCCGCCTCCGGCATCGGCCTCGCGGTCGGCCCGCTCATCGCCGGCGCCCTGCTGCGCCACCACCAGTGGCACAGCGTCTACGTGTCGACGATCGTGCTGGGCGTGGTCACCCTCGCCATCGCCGCGATCGGGGTGGTCGAGTCCCGGCCGAGCGCCGGCCGACTCGACGTGCCCGGCCTGCTCCTCGGGACCATCGCCATCGCCGCCGCCGTCTACGCCCTGATCCAGGGCGGCCGGGACGGCTACACCAGCCCGGCGGTCGCCACGACCTGGATCGTCTCCGCCGCCGCGCTGGTCGGGTTCGTGCTGGTCGAGCTGCGCACCAGCGCACCGATGCTCGACGTGCGGCTGTTCCGGTCCGCGTCGTTCAGCGCCGTCATGGTCGTCGCCGCGGTGTCCCTGTTCGGCTTCACCGGCGTGGCGATCCTGCTGGTCCTGTTCCACGAACGTGCCCAGGCGCTCAGCCCGCTCGACACGGGCTGGCGGATGTTGGTGCTCTTCGGTGTCTACGTGGTCGTCGCCTTCGCCGCCGGGCGAATGATCCGCCGTACCGGGTTCAAGGCGCCCCTCGCCGCCGGTCTCGTCCTCGGTGCCCTGGCCAGCTTCGGTCTGGCCGCGCAGGGCCCGGCCACCCCGATCGGCCACCGCTGGCCGTTGCTCGCGCTGTTCGGTGCCGCCAGCGCCCTGGTGGTGGCCCCGGCGACCGCGGCGGCCCTGGCCAGCGTCGCGCCCGCCCAGGCCGGCATGGCCTCCGGCGCGGTCAATGCCGCACGCCAGCTCGGCTCGGTGCTCGGCTCGTCCCTGCTGGGCACGCTGCTCACCACCACGATGCTGGCCGACCTGCCCGACCGGCTCGCCGCCCACCAGGTGGGCGAGCCCACCCGTACCGCCGTGCAGTCGGCGGTGGTCGCCGGCGCCACCGGCGACCAGCCGCTGCCCGACCCGGTGCGGTCGGCGCTCGCCGAGGCCCTGACCGCCGGTGTCCAGGCCGGCCTACGGGTCAACGGCCTCGTGTTCCTCGCCACCGCCGTCCTCGCGCTCGTCCTGGTCCGCAACCGGCCGCACCAGCCCTAGCGGGACGTGCTGCCGTGCGGCCCCGCCTTACGCGCCGATCGTGTCGAGGTCCGCGATCGCGTCGGCAGTTGATTGCCGCCAGCGCGGGGGACGACCGCCCGGACAGCGGGCGCGCCGCCGATCCGCGCGCCTCCACCCGCTGGAGTGAACCGGCCGGCTACGCCTCCGACGACCCGTCCGGGTGGTGCTGGTGGGGGACCGCCCGCGTGGGGATGTGCTCGTAGCGCCTGCGCATGGTCTCGCTGGCGGCCGGGCCCGCGGCGAAGACGAAGTCGCTGTCGTCGAGGGGCCGGCCGGTGCTCCGGTCGACGATGACCGGATCCGCCTCCACGCCGGTGTTCCGGTCGACCAGGATCATGCTGCGTTCGCTGGGGTCCAGACGGGAGTTTCCCCAGGCGGCGAGGGCGACGACGACGGGGCGCAGGCTGCGGCCGAGGTCGGTGAGGACGTACTCGTAGCGGTCCGGCCTGGTCTGGTAGCGGCGTCGTTCGAGCAGCCCCTGGCTGGTGAGCGTCTTCAGCCGGCTGGTCAGGATGCTGGAGGAAACGCCCAGGTTGGCCTGGAACTGGTCGAACCGGGTGTACCCGTCGAAAGCGTCATGCAAGATCAGGAGTGTCCACCACTCGCCGACGTAGCCCAGCGCGCTGGAGAGCGGGCATTCGCGGTCCTCCAGGCGGATCTTCCCTGCCACTGATGTGCCTCTCCGGAGTCGGTGCTAGTGTCGAAGTCAGTAGGTTCTGTTTCAGAAGCAACTATACGGCGTCGCGACGACGCCTGCTTCGCGCTGCGCAGACAGGGGTGACCAATGTCCGAAGAGGTGTCCGCCCGGGACTCACTGCACGGCCGACGCGCGCTGGTGACCGGGGGTACGAAGGGCGCCGGCGCCGCGATCGCAGCCCGGCTACGCGAGGTCGGGGCCGACGTGTGGGTCAGCGCCCGCAGCGCGCCCGACGGGGCGGAGTTCGCCGACCGGTTCATCGCCGCCGACACGTCGAGCGTCGACGGCGCCGAGGTGGTGGCGGAGCGCCTGCTCGGGGTGGGCGGCGTCGACATCCTCGTACACGTCGTCGGCGGGTCGCACGCCCCGGCCGGTGGCTTCGCCGCGCTGACCGAGCAGCACTGGATGGAGGAGTTGAACCTCAACCTCCTCGGCGCGGTGCGGCTCGACCGGCGTCTCGTACCGCCCATGCTCCAGAAGCGCTCGGGCGCGATCGTGCACGTCTCCTCGATCCAGCGTCGCAAGCCCCTGTACGAGGCCACCCTCGGGTACGCGGCCGCCAAGGCGGCGCTGACCGCGTACAGCAAGGGCCTGGCCAACGAGGTCGCGCCGCACGGCGTCCGGGTCAACAGCGTCGCGCCCGGCTTCATCCAGACCACCGCCGCCGACGCGCTGGTCGAGCGCCTCGCCGCCGGGCAGGGCGTCGACCGGGACGTCGCCCTGGGACAGTTGATGGACTCCCTGGGCGGGATCCCGCTGGGTCGCCCGGCGCAACCGGCCGAGGTGGCCGACCTGGTGGCCTTCCTGGTCTCCGACCGCGCCTCGGCCATCGTCGGCGCGGAGCACGTCATCGACGGCGGCACCATCCCGACCGTCTGACCCCGACACGACCGCCCCATCGGGAGAGGACACCGACCATGACCGCCAAGCCCGCCACCCCGGCCATCATCCGCCGCTACTTCGAGCTCGCCGCCCAACCGGACCAGGAGGACTACTTCGCCCTCTTCGCCGACGACGCCGTCGTCGAGGACGAGTCGACCGAGTACCGCGGCATCGAGGCCATCCGCCGCTGGCGCCGCGAGGTGCCACTGGTGTCGTACGAGATCACGGACGTCGAGGACACCCCCGCCGGCACCATCGTGACCACGACGATCACCGGCGACTTTCCCGGCAGCCCCTTCGCCGGGCTCCGCTACCGCTTCAGCGACTACGACGACACCCGGATCCGCGCGCTCAGAATCGCACCATGACGGGCGCCTGACGGTCGGTGTTGTGAGTGCTGCGGGTGCAGCTTCCAGGGTGTGGGCGTACGGTGGACGTGTCGCCCGGGACCGGTGGCCGCCAGACGCCGTCGCCACCAGCCCACGAGGGGCGTTTAACGATCGTCATCCCCATCGCTGCGACGTGCTGGTCGTGTTGGTTGAACGCCGACCATGTCCCGGCCGTCGGAATCACCGGTCACCGCAGGTTCGGGTTCGGCGCGATGGCCGGTGGTGGGTTCCGACCCGTTCGCACCGCCGTCCGCGAGCCGGACGGCTCAACCAGGGAGCACCAGATGAGGATCGCCAGGAACAGGATCGTCAGCGCACTTCGTGACCGGGGCCAGCAGGCCAGGGCCGACTGGGTCGAGCGCGAGCTGCCGGAGCTGGTGGACCCCGCCAAGCACTCCGGCCTGCTCGCCACTCTGCATCTCGACCCGGCTGACCTCGCCGACGCGCCCACTCCCTGAGGGTGGCGCTGCTCCGACCCGGGAAGGCAGCTCACCTGACGCCGGTTGTGCCACGGCCCACCAGCCGGGCCGGGTTGGCGGAGGTGGTCCTCGGCCGAGGCCGACAATCGGCCTGATACCTCGCAGGCATATTCATGCCTCACAGGTATCGCGACAACGACCGGAACAAGCTCGGTCCCCGGGACCGGTCAGTCGGTGAGGCGGGAGCGGAGCCTCGCGGTGCGGGAGCCCACCACCGTTCCCGCGTCCAGGCCCAAGCCCTCGATGGCCACCAGCGCGGTGAAGGCCGCCGTGCCTGCGCGGTGGGGCGTGGGGAGATGGAGGTCGGTGCCGCGTCGGGCGCGTTACGGGATGATCGCGTCGACGTAGCCGCCGTCGACGCGGACCGCGGCGCCGGTCGTCGCGGAGGCGAGCGGTGACGCGAGGTAGGTGACCATGTTGGCGATCTCCTCGGGCTCGATCAGCCGCTGAAGCAGGGACTGCGGCCGGTGCAGCCGCATGAACTCCCGCTGCGCCTCATCCCAGGGCAGACTGTCACCGACCAGTTCGGCGACGAAGTCCTCGACACCCCCGGTGTGGGTCGGCCCGGCGAGCACCGAGTTCACGGTCACGCCGGTGCCGGCGGCGGCCTTCGCGAACCCGCGTGAGACACCGAGCAGGGCCGTCTTGGTGACGCCGTAGTGGATCATCTCGGACGGGATGACGACGGCCGAGTCGCTGCCGATGAACTGCACCCGACCCCAGCCGCGTTCCATCATGGCGGGCAGGTGGGCGCGGGTCAGCCGGACGCCGGCCAGGACGTTCACCTCGAAGTAGCGACGCCACTCGTCATCCGAGATCTCCAGCGCCGGGTTGGGGCCGAAGACGCCCAGGTTGTTGACCAGGATGTCGACGGTGGGCAGCAGGCCGAGAGCACGGGCCGCGCCCTCGTCGGTGGTCACGTCGGCATCGACCTCGCCCACGTCGGCGCCGGGCACCTCGCTCCGCAGCGTCGCCGCCGCCCGCTGGACGCCGGCGGCGGTACGGCCGTTGACCGCCACCCGGGCCCCGGCGCGGGCGAGCCCGGTGGCGATGGCGGCACCGATCCCCTGGGTCGAACCGGTGACCAGCGCGGTCCTGCCGGCGAGATCGATGTGCACGGTCATGGGTGTCCTGTTCATGCTCAGGGACCACCCGGATCGGGGGCCGCTTCGGCAACCTCGACCGTAACGGTGCCGGCCGGATCCGGCAGCACCTTCGCCGCGCCACCGAGCGGATGGGGGCGCTAGGCTGTCGACGCGGGGTATCGCAGGCAATCGCCCGCCCCGCCCATCCGCCACCCACGGTTCGTCGCTGCCGGTCACCGGATTCAGCGCTGCCGTGCACATCCTTGGAGCACATCGTGCCCGATCTGACGTCCGCCCTGAATCCCTTCGCCGCCGAGGGGGACAGGGCCACCGACGACGACCGCGGACCGACCGCGGACGTCAGCGCGGCCAGCATGACCCGCCTGCGCACCCCGTTCGCGTCCGCGGACGACGACCACGAGACGGCTGACCAGACCGCCAGCCACTAACCCTCATACCGTGGAAGAAATCCGTAATCCGCGCCGCTGCCGACGGTCTCCGATCAAGAGGCCCTCAGCGCACCCGGCGCGAGCGCCCAGCGGATGACCCACGAGGAGTGAGACCCATGTCGTCAGCCGGTCGGGAGGTGCCCGACACCGGGTTGGTGGTAGCGGCCCGACAGGGCGACCAGCGCGCGCTCAACGACGTCGTGGCAGGCTCGCTCCCGCTGGTCTACAACATCGTCGGGCGGGCGCTGCGCGGTCACGCCGACGTCGACGACGTGGTTCAGGAGACATTGGTACGGGTGATCCGGTACCTGCCGGCGCTCAACGACCCGTCGGCGTTCCGGTCCTGGCTGGTGGCGATCACCATCCGTCAGGTGCGCGACTGGGAACAGAGGCGCCGCATCGCCCTCAGCCGTGACGCCGGTCTGGACGCGATCCACAACGTGCCCGACCCCGCGTCCGACTTCGCGGGGATGACCATCCTCCGGCTCGGCCTCACCGACCAACGACGCGAGGTGGCCGAGGCGACCCGGTGGCTCGACCCGGACGACCAGGAACTGCTCTCGCTCTGGTGGCTGGAGGAGACCGGCGCGCTCGCGCGGACCGAGGTCGCCGACGCGCTCGGGCTGTCCCCCGGGCACGTCGCGGTGCGCATCCACCGGATGAAGGAGCAGATCCAGAGCGCCCGGAGCATCGTCCGCGCGCTGCGGGCCAGCCCCGGTTGCCCGGACCTGCGTGCTGCGGCCACCGGGTGGGACGGCACTCCCGGTCCACTGTGGCGTAAGCGGCTGGCCCGGCACGTCCGGGACTGCGCGGCATGCGGACGCCTGGGTCCCAGTCTGGTGCCGATCGACCGACTGCTCGCCGGCCTGCCGCTGCTGCCGTTGCCGCCCAGCCTCAGCGCGTACGTCCCGGGCGTGGCCCCGCCTCCGGCCGATCCGGTGGCCACCGGATCCCACACTCCGGACCCGTCCGCCGGGCACGCCGGCACGACCCCGGTCGCAGGGGCGCCCACCGGGGCCGACCCGGGACCCGGCCTTGTCGACTTGGCGGTGAACCGGCCCCGCGGCCTGCTGCCCGCGCTGGCCGTCGGCGTCGCGGCCGTCGTCATCGCCATCACGGCGCTGGTGGTGGTACGGCCGGATGACGCACCGGCGCCCTCGTGGGCCGCCCCGCCGTCTCCGACACCCAGCGCCGTCCCCTCCCCGAGCAGGGCGCCCTCGCCGAGCGCACGGCCGTCGTCGAAGGCGCCGGCCGCGCCGGCGGTCAGCTCCCCGAGGAAGGGCGTCGGGGTGTGGGACTTCGCCGGCGCCAGCCAGGCGCTGGCGAACTCGACAGCCGGCTGGTACTACACGTGGGGCACCCAGCACGCGGGGATCAGCACCCCGCGCGGCGCCACCTTCGTACCGATGATCCGTGGCGCGGAGAACGTCACCCCCGCCGAGCTGGCCCGGGCCAGGGCGGCCGGGCCGTACCTGCTCACGTTCAACGAGCCGGACCTGCCCGAGCAGTCGAACATGACCGTCGAGCGGGCCCTGGACCTGTGGCCGCAGCTGATGGCGACCGGCAGCAAACTGGGCAGCCCGGCGGTCGCCTGGGGAGGCGCGGACGCGCAGGGTTGGCTGGACCGCTTCATGGCCGGCGCCGAGTCCCGTGGCCATCGGGTCGACTTCATCACCCTGCACTGGTTCGGCGCCGACTTCACCACGGGCACCGCGGTCAACCAGCTCAAGCAGTACCTGCAGGCCGTCTACCAGCGGTACCGGAAGCCGATCTGGCTGACCGAGTTCGCGCTGATCCGCTTCGACGGCGGCCGCCAGCAGTTCCCCAGCGAGGAGCAGCAGGCGGCCTTCCTCACCGCGGCCACCACCATGCTGGGCCAACTCTCCTACGTGCAGCGCTACGCCTGGTTCGGCCTGCCCGCCACGGACAAGGACCGGTCCGGGCTCTTCCGCGGAGGCACGGAGGCGACGCTGGTCGGACGCGCCTTCCAGGCCGCCCGCTGAGCACACACGGCGCGCGGCGGTTGTTCGCCGCCGACCGCGGTCGGCGGTCAGGCGGCCGTCGGGTGGTCCGACTCGAACCGGGCGCGCGTCAGGAACGCGAGTTGGGCGCGCTTGTCCGGCATCTCGATCTCGGGCCCGAAGGTGAAGCCCTCGACCTTCAGCCGGCGTAGCGCGGGCTCGTTGCGGACGTCCGGCTCGACGACGATCCGCTGGGCGCCCGGGTCACGGAACAGGAAGCGGGCGAGGGCCGGGCCGACCGCGGTGGTGAGGCTGTGGGCGAGGCGCCGGTCGGGACTGAGCAGCAGGTGCATCCCGACGTCGCCGGGTTGGACGGCGTAGCGCTCGCCGACCGGGTCCGCCTCGGGCTGGTAGGTCTGGAAGAGGCCGACCGGCTCCGAGTCGATCATGATGAGGTACGCGTGGTGCGTCGGCAGGCTGTCGACGAAGGCGTAGATCTCCCGTACCTGCTCCACCGTGTGGGACCCCATGCCCCAGAACGAGTTGCGCGGCCGGGTGACCCAGTCGTGCAGGAGTGCGGTGTGGCGGTCGGGTTCCACGGTGACCAGCGACATCTCGCCGAGGCCCGGGATCTTCTCCTGATATGTCATGTCGCGCTGTCCTTTGTCGAGGGGCGATGGCTGCGCGACAAGTGCGGCCGTCGGCCTCCGACCGGCCGACAGCCCGCGCGTCGCGATCGGCGTGACTCGCCGGAGCACAGTGCGAAGCGAGGAGGACACGTGTTCCGTGCGGTGCCAAGTTAGGTTACCCTTCCCTAACGAAGGCCGACCTTACCTGGAGGGGTGCGTGAAACGGAACTGGGAGGCCCTGGTCCTCAAGGCCATGGGAGGCCGGGACTTTCGGTTGACCGTGCTGGGCACCGAGTCGGTCGACGGGCACTACCAGCGACTGCTCCTGGACGGGGGCGGGCTGCTGGAGGCCTGCGAGGTCCACCCCACGATGTGGATCCGGCTCTGGTTCGACAACGACGGTCGGGCGCACCAGAGGGCGTACACGTTGGTCGATCCCGACCCGGCCACCGGCCGGTTCAGCCTCGAGTTCGCCATCCACGACGGCTGCGCCGCCCGCTGGGCCACCACGGCGCGGGTCGGCGACAGCATCGGCGCCACCGTTCAGGGCAGCGCGTTCCAGCTGCCCGACCCCGCGCCCGAGCACCTCTACCTCGTCGGCGACGCGGCGTCCCTGCCGGCCGTGAACAGCCTGCTCGACGCCGGCGCCGACATCCCGGCGACGGTCTGGCTGGAGTACGCCCACGAGGGCGAGAAGGCGCTCGCGCCGCGGGCCCGCGCGCACCACGACGTCACCTGGGTGCCCCGGCGGGACGCCGGTCAGCACCTGGTCGACCTGGTCTGCGCCGCCCTCCCGGCCAGCGACGCGGCCCACTACTGGGTGGCGTGCGAGGCGGCCAGCACCCGCAGCATCGTCCGGCACATCCGGCGCGGCCTCGGCGTCGACAAGGGGAGGCTCAGCTCCCTCGCCTACTGGAAAGCGGCATGACGGGCCGACTCGGCACGCTCACCGCGCTGTACGTCACCCAGCACCTCGGCCTCGCGCACCAGCGGCGGTTCCCCCGCGCATCCCGAGCGGGAGCGGCCCCGGAGCGCACACCGGACGGTGTGAAGGCAGTGGCGTGACGTCCGGTGCCCGGCGGGGGGCGGCCGTCGAGAAGCCGGAGGCCGGCCGGCCGGCGGTGCGGAACGGGGCCGTGACGGCGGCGCCGGCCCGACTGCCCCAACGGTGGCTCATCCTGGCCGTGCTCTGCGTCGCGCAGCTCGTCGTGGTGCTGGACAACACGGTGCTGACCGTGGCGGTGCCGGTGCTCACGACCGAGCTGAGCGCCAGCACCGCCGACGTGCAATGGATGATCAACGCGTACGCGCTGGTGCTGTCCGGACTGCTGCTCACCGCCGGCAGCGCCGCCGACCGGTACGGGCGCCGCCGGATGCTGCTCGCCGGGCTGGTCCTGTTCGGGCTCGGCTCGCTGGCCGCGGGTCTCGCCAGCACCAGCGGACAGTTGATCGCCGCCCGGGCGGGTATGGGGGTGGGTGGGGCACTGCTGGTCACCGCCACCCTCGCGGTCGCGATGCAGGTCTTCGACGGCGCCGAGCGGTCCCGGGCCATCGGTATCTGGGCCGCCACCAGCGCCTTGGGCTTCGCCGTCGGACCACCGATCGGCGGCACCATCCTCGCCCACCTGCCGTGGGGCGCCATCTTCCTGATGAACGTCCCGATCGTGCTGGTCTGTCTGCTGGCCGGCCGCGCGCTGATACCCGAGTCCCGCGATCCGGCCGGTGGTCGCCTCGACGTGGTCGGCGCGGCGCTCTCGACCGGCGGGCTGACCGCGGTCGTCTGGTCGATCATCTCCGGCCCGGAGCGGGGATGGGCGTCGGTCGAGGTCCTCGGCGTGGCAGCCGTCGGCGTGCTCCTGCTCGGGCTCTTCGTCGGCTGGGAGCGGCGGACCCCGCATCCGATGCTGGACATGCACTTCTTCCGGGACCGGCGCTTCGTCGGCGCGATCTCCGGGGTCGTCCTGATCACGTTCGGCGCCACCGGCGCGCTGTTCCTGCTCACCCAGCACCTGCAGTTCGTCCGCGGCTATCCGGCCTGGGAGGCGGGCCTGCGCATGGCGCCGTTCGCTCTGTCCATCGTGCTGCTCAACGTCAGCGGCGTCGCCGCGACCCTGATCCGCCGACTCGGCCTGGCGGCCGCCATCGCCGTCGGAATGACGCTGCTGGCGGGTGGTCTGGCCGTGGTCACCCTCGTCCCCTCCGACGGCTACGGGGTGCTGCTGGGCGGACTGCTGATCATGGGTGTCGGCTGCGCCCTGGCCAACCCGGCGATCGTCGAGGCGGTGATGAGCGCGATACCGGCGGAGAAGGCCGGTGCCGGCGCCGGCGTCGACGGCACCATGACCGAGGTCGGCAGCAGCCTCGGCATCGCCGTGCTGGGCGCGGTGCTGAACGCCCGGTTCGCCGCCCTGCTGCCCGCCGCCCTGGCCGGCGCCGGTTCGTTTCCCGCAGCTCTCGCGGCTGCCCGTGAAGGGACGGAACGCGAGGCCGTGACCGACGCCTTCGCCTCGGCGCTGGAGACCGGCCAGACGGTGGGCGCGATCGCCGTCCTGCTCGGCGGCCTGGTCGCCGCCGGGCTGCTGCACCGGGCGCAGCGCTCGGATCAGCGTGGCGGCGAGCGGGACGTGCCGACTGGAGCAGCGGCCGACGGCGGCTAGTCGAAACGCCGGCATACCCCGCATACCCTGACAATAAGGATAGGCTATCCTAATCGGGACGACGGTCCAGTGACGGAGGTGGTATGCGGCTGTACATCACCGCGCTCAACCCCACCGACGCCGTCCTCGACGGGTTCCTCCCCGCGGCAGCCTCGCTCGGGCTGCCGGTCACCGTGCTGACCGACCAGCCCGAGAGGTGGCCGGCCGGCGCGCCGGTGACACGGTGCGCGAGCCGGGACGCGGCAGCGGTGGTCGCGGCGACAGCGCCCGACCGGCCGGCGGCGCTGCTGTCCAACAGCGACCACCTCCAGGAGGTGACCGCGATCGCCGCCCGCAAGCTCGGCCTGCCCGGCAAGGATCCGGACGCGGCCCGTGTCTGCAAGGACAAGGCCGCGACCCGCCGGGCGGTCACGACCGCCGGGCTCGACGTGGTCCGCACCGTCACCGTCGACCCCGGCGCTCCGGCCGCCGTGCCGGACGAGATGTTCCCGGCGGTGGTCAAGCCCCGCGAGGGGGTGGCCAGCGAGGACGCCTACCTGGTGGCCGACCGGCGGGAGCTGACCGCCCGGGTGACCGAGATCCGGGACCGGCGACCGGACGTGGCACTGGTGGTCGAGGAGTACCTCGCCGGGGAGCTGCGGACGTACGACACCCTCGGCGACGGCGCGACGCTGGCCGTTCTCGGCGGCTGGCGTACCCACCTCGGGCCGCCACCGACCTTCATCGAGGAGAGCCTCGACTGGTCGCCCCCCGACGAGCCGACCAGCGCCCAGCTACGGGCACGACTCGACGCGCTCGGGGTCGGCTTCGGCGCCTGCCACACCGAGTACGTCGTCCAGGACGGCCGGGTCCGGCTGATCGAGGTGAACTACCGTCTCATCGGCGACCGGATGGACCTGATCCTCGCCGACCTACTCGGCGTGCCCCTGTTCGAGTACGTCATCCGGCTGCACCTCGGCGAGCCGCTGGCCGCCCTCGACCTGCCGGCCGTCGTCGACCGGTACGCTCGGGTCGAGTACGTCTGCGCAGACCGCTCCGGTCGGCTCGCCGCCGCACCAGGCCGACTCGACACGGTCCACGACGACGTCCGGCTGGGCTGCCGGCCTCTCCGCGAGGTGGGCCGCGTCGCCGAGCGCACCGGCACCAACCGTGACTACCTGGCCGTGCTGCACGGGATCGGTGTCGACCGGGACACGGTCCGGGAGTCGCTGACCGCCTTCCGCCGCGACCTCCAGTGGACGATCGCCGAGTGAGCGACGACTGCGAGCGGGAGGTGTTCGGCCGGGTGCTCGACGCCCTGCTGCGCGAGGACCACCTCGGTCTGCTCAGCCGGGGGCGACTGGCCGCCCCCGACCGGTGGGAGGTCCCGCACGCCGCCGGGCTGCTACGGATACCGGTGCGCGCCGACGGCTTCCAGCAGTCCCTGCGCAGCGCCGCACCGGTGGTGCACGTCGTCGTCGACGGGGGCACGCGCCGAACGGACACAGTGGACGGCCTGCTGACGTTGCTCGCGCCGTACGGCGACCCCGAGGCCGAGGCCGGCTGGCGGAACTTCCGCGCCGAGTGTCGAGCCGACCTGCGGGCCCGCCGGCTCGCCGCCCGCGCCCGGCCACGGGTGTTCGCCGCGGTGGCCGCGGAACGCGCGACCACCCCGAGCGGCATGCCGGCCGCGCTCCTGGACGACGTGCTCGCCGCGCACCAGGGCCACCCGGTCTATCCCACCGACCGCTGCCGGCACGGCCTCAGCGACGACGACCTGCTGCGGTACGCGCCCGAGCACGCGCCCCGCTTCCCGCTGCGCTGGTACGCCGTGCCCGCCGAGGAGGTGCGCCGCACCGGGGACCTCCCTTCCTGGTGGCCCCGGGCGGAGCACCCGGATCACCTGCTGATGCCGGCGCATCCGCTCACCTCGGCACGCGACGCGCTGCCGGTGACCGACCTGCCGGTGATCCCCGTCCGGCCCACCCTCTCCATGCGGACGGTGGCGCTGGAGCACGACCCGTACCTGCACCTGAAGGTGCCGCTGCCCACCGCGAGCCTCGGCGCCCGCAACCGGCGGACCCTGCAACCCGGCTCGCTGGCCGACGGTGCGACGGTCGCCGGGTTGCTCGATCGGATCGCCGGCGCGGAACCGGCCTTCGCCGGTCGGATCCGGCATGCCGACGAGGGCACCTACGCGCACGTGGGCGGCGACGAGCGCCCGGGCTTCCTGCTGCGCCGGTTCCCGCGCGATCTGGCCGGCGTCCAGGTGGTGCCGGTCGCCGCCCTCGCCGCACCGGACCCGGTGGCGGGCACCGTCCTCGAACGAATCAGCCCCGGGCGGCCCGAGGCGGTCCTGGAGTCCTACCTGGACCTCTTGCTGGACTGGCACGTCTGCCTCTGGCTACGCCACGGGATCGCCCTCGAGGCGCACCCGCAGAACATCCACCTGCTGGTGCACCCCGGCGGTGCGGTCGGCCTGCTCTACAAGGACAACGACGGCGCCCGACTGGATCTCCGGCATGGCGGCCCCGGTGGGCTGCCGCTGCGTGACGACCGGATGTGGGTACGCGACCCGCAGGAGCTGGCCGACGTGTTCATCACCATCACCCTGCACCTGGCCGCGGCGGCGCCCCTGATCGACCTCGCCGCCCGGGGGCTGGCCGTGCCGTCACCGGCCGCCGCGCTCGCGCCCCGGCTGGCCGCGGCCCGTGACCGGTGGGGCGACGGGCCGGGGGCGCGCTCCTTCACCGAGCGGGTCCTGCGGGTCGCCCACCTACCCATCAAGGCGATGCTCACCTCCGGCACCCTGCTGCCCAAGCAGCGACTGGGCTGCTCCGACATCAACAAGTACTACCGCCGCACCGGCCCGAACTACCTCCGGGAGACACGATGACGAGCGCGCAGCTGCGCTCCCGGCCGGCTGCCGACACCAGCCAGCTCGCCGACCTGGCCGCCGCCCACACCGTCTTCGGCTGCCTGGTGCGCGAGATAGGCCTGCCCGACGGCGACACGACCGTGGTCGACGGTTTCGCGCGTCTGCGACTGCGCCACCTCGGCGTGACGCTGCGCTGCGCCGTCGCGCGAGCCTCGTCGCTCGGCGCGCACCGCTACACCGGGCCGGTGCAGCGGGAGACCGACGGCGGCGGTTGGGAGGGCCTGGACGCCCCCGGACTGGCCGCCCTGGTCGCGGCGGAACTCGCCTCCCGCACCGGCCTGGTGAACGGCGAGTTCGTCGGGCAGGTCCAGGCCAGCCGCGACACGGTGACCCGGCTGCTCGCCGAGCGTCCGGCGCAGGATCCCACGCCCACCGGCGAGCCGGCCATCGACGCGTACGTCGAGTCCGAACAGTCGCTGGTCTTCGGCCACCCGCACCACCCCGCGCCGAAGTGGCGCAGCGGCGACCCGGACGGCTGGCGGGCGTACGCCCCGGAGCTGCGCACCGCGTTCCGGCTGCACTGGCTCGCCGTGCCGGACGACCTCGTCGCCGGCGCCGGGCCGTTCGACCCGCTGATCGCCGCCCTCGACCCGCCGCCACCCCCACCGGGGCACCGGGTGCTGCCGGTGCACCCCTGGCAGGTGGCACTGATCCCACCGGCGGACCCGCGCCTTCGCCATCTCGGTCCGGCCGGCGTTCCGGTACGCCCGACGGCGAGCGTCCGCACCCTCTACGCGCCCGACGCCGACCTGTTCGTGAAGACCAGCCTGCACGTACGGATCACCAACTGTCTCCGCAAGAACGCCCGGTACGAGCTCACCGGGGCGGTCGCCCTGACCGAGCTGCTGGCCCGGGTGCCGATGCCGGCCGGGGTCGGGCTGCTCGCCGAGCCCGCCTACCGCACGGTCGGCATCCGGGGCGCGGACGAGGCGTACGGGACGATCCTGCGCACCGGCCTGCGCCCGCACCTGCGACCCGGGGACACCCCGATGCTGGCGGCGGCGCTGGCCGCCACGCCGCTGGCGCCACCGGATCCGGTGGCCTGGTGGCGCGCGTACGTCGGGCTCCTGGTGCCGGCGGTGCTGCGCTGCTGGCTCCGCCACGGCGTCGTGCACGAGGCACACCTGCAGAACGTGGTCGTGGTGCTCGACCGGGAACGCCACCCGGTACGGATGCTGCTGCGCGACCTGGAGGGGGTGAAGCTGGACACCGGCCGGTGGGCCAGCTGGCCGGACGGTGTTCCGCCGCAGGCCGGCTACGGTCCGCGGGACGCTCGCCGCCGGATCGTCTACTGCCTCTTCGTCAACCACCTGGGCGGCGTCTGCGGCGCGCTCGCCGACGCGCGGCCGGGCATCGAACGGCGGCTGTGGCAGGAGCTGCGTGCCGTCGTCGAGGCGGTGGCCGCCGACCTCGGCGATCCGGCGGAGCTGCGCGCGCTGTTGAGCGGCGAACCCCTGGTGGCCAAGGCGAACCTGCTGGTCCGGTGGCGTCGCGACGCCGACCGGGCCGCGCCGTTCGTGACGGTGCCGAACCCGATGGGCGGACCACGGTGACCCGACCGGTCTACGTCCATGACCTCGACGCGCTCGCCGCGCACGCCCGGTCCATCCGGGCGGGGCTGCCGCAGGGCGTCGAGCTGCTCTATGCCGTCAAGGCGAACCCGGACCCGGGCGTGCTGGGGGCCCTCGCCCCGGTCGTGGACGGGTTCGAGGCCGCCAGCCGTGGTGAGCTGCGCCGGCTGGCCGAGGTGCTGCCGGGTCGGGCGCCGGCCGCGTACGCCGGGCCGGGCAAGACCGACGAGGACCTCGCCGCCGCCCTCGCCGCCGGTGTGCACCGCATCCACGTCGAGTCGCCGGCCGAGCTGCGGCGACTCGGCGGGCTGGCCGTCGCGTCGGGCCGGCCGGCCCGGGTGTTGCTGCGCGTGAACCTGCCGGTGGACGCACCCGGCGCGAGCCTGGTCATGGGCGGCGGGCCCAGCCCGTTCGGGATGGATCCGGCCGACGCGGTGGAGTGCGCCCGCCGCCCGCCCGCCGGCGTCCAGGTGCGCGGGATCCACGCCCACCTGGCCAGCGGGCTGGACGCACCGCTCGCCGGCGCGGTCGCCGCCGCGGTCGTCCGCTGGGCCGTCGCCGAGGTCGGCGCCGCCGAGGTCGACGTCGGCGGGGGAATGGCCGTCGACTACGCCGACCCGGCGGCACGATTCGACTGGGCGAGCTACGGCCGGGAGCTGGGCGGCATCCTCGACGCGTACCCGGGCCTGCGACTGCGCATCGAGCCGGGCCGCTCGGTCACCGCCTACTGCGGGGCCTACCTCACCGAGGTCGTCGACGTGAAGCGCTCCTACGGCGAGTGGTTCGTGGTGGTGGCGGGCGGCACGCACCACCTGCGCACACCGGCGGCGAAGGGCCACCCGCAGCCGTTCACCGTGCACCGGCGCAGGGGCACCCCCGGCCCCCGCACCGACGGAGGGCCGGTCACCGTGGTCGGGCAACTCTGCACCCCGAAGGACGTGCTGTCCCGCTCGGCCACAGCGGGGCCGATCGCCGTGGGAGACGTGGTGGCGTTCGCGATGGCCGGGGCGTACGCCTGGAACATCAGCCACCGCGACTTCCTGCTGCACGAGCCGCCGCTGTTCCGGACCGGCGATCCACGCGAGGTGGCCGCCGACTGGGCGGCCCGACCGCCGCGGCCGTGAGCCGATCGGGCGGTGGATTCAGGGGAGTGTGCGGCGCACCGCTCTCGGGGACCACTCGGCCAGGAGCAGGGTGGCATCGTCCACGGCAGGCCCGTCGTGGTGGGCGGTGACCGCGTGCGCCAGCCGGCGTAGCGTCTCCGGGGCCGGCAGCGCGGAGGCGGCGTGACGTTCGGCATGGTTGATCAGCCGCTCGGTGCCGAACATCTCCCCGTGCGCGTCGCGGGCCTCGGTCACCCCGTCGCTGTAGAGCAACAGCCGGTCGCCCGGCTCCAGCATCTCCTCGCCGACCTGCACGCCCGGATCGTCCAGACCGAGCGGCATGCGGTGGCCGGCGGGCAACTCCCGAACCAACCTGGCGCCGCGCAGCAGCAGCGGCGCGGGATGCCCGGCGTTGATGTAGCGCAGCATCCCGGTGTCCAGGTTCAACTCGGTGAGCACGGCGGTGACGAACCGGGCGTCATCGAACTGTTCGAGCAACGCCGCGTCGGCGGCCCTGGCCTGGTCGTACAGGCCGTGTCCGGCCCGGCGCGCGGCACGGATGGCGATCATGGCGACGGTCAACGCCAGCCCCGCCCGGAGTCCGTGACCGACGGCGTCGAAGACCGTCATCCGGGCGAGGGGACCGTCGACGGCGTAGTCGTAGCCGTCACCGCCGACGTCGTAGCGCGGTTCGAGGATCGCGCTGATGGTGAGCCGTGCGCAGCTCGACGTCAGCGGGGGCAGCATCTGCGTCAGAAGCTCCGCGCTGTTGGACATCGGCCGGGCCCGACGGACCTGGAACAGGAAGTCGCCCTTCGGTGCGGCGACGGTGATCAGGTGCCCGATGAGGCCGGCCATCGTCTCGCAGCGCTGCCGGGTCACCTCGTCGTCCGTGTCGACGCCGCCCGGAAACGCGAACTCCACGACGCCGAGACGGTCCGTGCCGTCGACCATCGGCACCCACCAGCCGGCACCGTCGCTGAGGGGCAGGGTCTGCACCAGGCAGAACACCCGGCCCGGCAGGGTGACGTCCAGCGGTATGGGCTCGGACGCGGGCCGTCCCTCCTGCGGGACGGTGCGTAGGGTGCGCTGCTCCTCGTCGACCAGGTGGATCGTCGTACGGATGCCCAGAGGCGCCACCGCCGCGTCGACCGCCTCGGCGAGCTCACCGGGCTGGAACAGGTGTGAACGGGCGAGAATGTCGGTCAACGCGTCGAGCCACAGCCGGTCGGTCGCACCGCTCATGTCCGTACCTCATGTCTGGGTCGACGATGACCGTGCCGCCGGCCACGGTGCGGTGGCGTCGGGACGGGTGCCACCGTCAGCGGGTGTCGCGCCCTTCCAACATCGGCAGGATCCTGGTCATCGTGAGCACGCGGCGGACGTGGCCGACGGGATTGCTCACGGTGAAGCCGACGTGTGCCGCCGTGGCGTGGCGGTGGGCGTTGACGAAGGTGCTCAGCACCGTGGAGTCGACGAACCTGACCTGCCCCAGCTCGACCTCGACCCGGCTGTGCTGGTCGATCGCGTTGTGCAGGATCTCGCGCAGCCGGGCGGCGCCGGTGATGTCGAGTTCCCCGAACAGGGCCACCACGGCGGTCCCCTCGCTCACGGTCGTCGACGACTGCCACGTCTGGCCCGTGCCCGCGTTCACCGGTCGTCGCCCTTCGGTGCGAGGTGGGCGGTGACCACCGCGGTGAGCCCCTGCGACCCGCTGTCGATCGTCAACCCGTCGGTGAGCTGCTGGGCCAGCCACAACCCGCGGTGCCCGGGGGTGGCCGGGCTCGGAAGCGCGACGAGCACGTCACCGATCCCGGGGCCGTTATCGGTGATCTCGCACGTCACGGACACGCCGTCACCCGTCAGGCGCAGGTGCCCGTTGCCGCCGCCGTGGCGCACGACGTTGGTCACGAGCTCGTGCACGGCCAAGACGAAGTCCTCCAACGTGTCGTCGGTCAGACCGGCTCGCCGGGCGGTAGCGGCGACCGCGTGCCGCAGCCGCGTCACCGCCGCTGCGGCGATCGGCTCCGACAGTAACGTCACCGCGTCCCGTTCACGGCCCGGATCACTCGGATCGGGCCGGGCCAGGTCGCTGTCGCTCACCTGCGCAACGTACACGCCGCAGCTCGCGATGGTTCGCAGGACGCCGGGACGGCCGACGACGCCGGCACCCGAACCGGGTACCGGCGTCGTTCGCTGGCCCGTCAGCGGCGGGCGTCCCGCTTGGCCATCTCCGGTTCGGTGCCCTTGCCGACCCTGCGCAGGGCATCGCGCAGCTGGTCCTCGGTCATCTTGGAGTTGCCCTCGATGCCGGCGTCGTGCGCCTTCTGACGCATGTCGTGCAGTCGCTCCCGGTCACCCATGTCATCCTCCTGTCCGTGCAGCGCGAGGACGGGTCCCCGCGCGGTGCGGACCCGTCGCTTTCCCGGGCGGGCCAGCGCCAAACGAGCGCTCCGCGCCGCTCCGGGGGACGGCGAATCGGGCACGGAGAACGGAACGGCCGACAACGGGGCAGCCAGGTGGTATGTCGCCGTGTGGTCGGATCGCGGTCTCCCGTTCAGCCCGCGTGCTCAGCAGTCGTAGTAGAGGGTGAACTCGTGCGGGGTCGGCCGCAGCAGCGTCGGTTGGACTTCGTTGGTGCGCTTCCACTCGATCCACGTGGAGATCAGGTCCGGGCTGAAGACGCCACCATCGAGCAGGTAGTCGTGATCGTCGGCCAGCGAGTCCAGCGCGTGCCCGAGCGAGCCCGGGACCTGCTTGACGTCGCCCCACTCCTCCGGCGGGAGGTCGTAGAGGTCCTTGTCGATCGGGGTCGGGGGTTCGATCTTGCTTTTGATGCCGTCGAGGCCGGCCATCATCATGGCGGAGAAGGCGAGGTAGACGTTGGCTGACGGGTCGGGGACGCGGAACTCGACGCGCTTGGCCTTGGGGTTGGCGCCGGTGACGGGGATGCGGGTGCAGGCGGAGCGGTTGCGCTGGGAGTAGACCAGGTTGACCGGCGCTTCGAAGCCGGGCACGAGGCGGCGGTAGGAGTTGACCGTCGGGTTGGTGAAGGCCAGCAGCGATGGGGCGTGGTGCAGCAGGCCGCCGATGTACCAGCGGGCGGTGTCGGACAGGCCGGCGTAGCCGGTCTCGTCGTAGAACAGCGGTTCGCCGCCCAGCCAGAGGCTCTGGTGGGTGTGCATGCCGGAGC